>JAEDIL010000015.1 GCA_016292455.1 Clostridiaceae bacterium | reverse complement strand
TTTCAAGGTCTTTGATAGAATAAACAGTCGGATAATCCGATGTCAGTCTGTCAAGAGAATACGGATCCGTGCATTCAAAGAGAAACTGAAACGTTGTTTCCGGCAAAGTCTCGGCTGCTGCGGCTGCCGGTGCAAAAACGAAAACGCTCATGACCATAAGCAGCGAAAGAACAACAGACAAGACTTTCTTGCTGAATTTTAATGATTTTTTCATCTGAATCTTTTCCTCCAATCAAATTTTTCTGATGAATTATGCAACACGTCTGAGGCTTTTGACAAAAGACTTTTCAAGCATGGTAACCGATCGAAAAAGCTATTCCCATCTGACTTTCATCACGACCGTGAGCCTTGAAAAGGGTGCAAAACAACCCAAGCACATTTTCAGGAAAGAGTTTTTGAAAACACCGCCGGAAAAATTGGCTCGGGGAAAACAGACCGTTCGTTTTACGGCAAAACCAACTGACCGAGTTGCGGCCGCGTTTTGACACGTTCTTTTGCCAAAAAAGCATACAAACACTCAACATATTGCCGGAAAATAATAACACATTATTTAAAAAATGTCAATATTTTAATGAATTATTTACATTTTTAAAAAATGACAGTCTCCGCAGATTTGCTGCCTGTTTTTACTGTAAATTCCTCGTTTCAACCGTTTTTTATCGCATTTTCGGTTAATGCTGTTTTGCCGGATAATCAGCCAATTAAACCGTGGAAAAAGCAAAAAAAGGAACGCTCGTTGAGAGCGCTCCGTATAAAAGTTAAAATATTTGAAAAACGGTATATGATAAGAAATGCTTCATCAATAATGTGCCGAAAAGCCGAAAGAAGTGTTATACGTTTTTCCGTCCTTTGAACGCAGGAAGCCGGCAGGAATGGTTCCGCTGACTGTTGCACCCTCGTGCAAATCTGCCGAAATAGTGCTCAGGTCAATCGTAATCTGCTGATTTCCGAGTCCGTCAAGATTACCCGCGCTTATCCGGCAGGGAATGTTGTCATAATAATCACCGGCAATTTCGATTGAAATAACGGTTGAATTTGATTTATAGTCTCCGCCGGCAATTGTGATGATTACCTTGTTTCCGCTGAAAGCAACGTCGTTCTTTTCGACCCGGACCGCCTTTGCGTTCGCCAACGGGTTCGTTGTGGTAACGAACGAGTTGGTCTTTGACGCCGTTGTGTTTTCCGTGTTACCGCTTACGTCCCGATTATCGGAAGAACCGCCGGAAGCGGTGGTTGCAATCTGACTCGTTGTGGGAAGCGAAGAGGAATTGACAACGGGTGCGGTCATGTTCGGAACAGTAAAGTTAATATCGGTTGAAAGCGCCTGAGTTGTATATGGGTCGGCAACGCTTTCATTCAGAACATCGAACCTTGTTGTCGGAACGCTTGGCATCTGCATTTCCGGATTGGTTGTCAGAACGTATGTGTTGGCAACGTTCTGAACCGCGGGGTCAGCCGAAGCGTCAGTCGCCGCCGTGGTTGAGCTTATGCCGGGGAAAAGCGTCTGCGCGGAATTGTCGGTCGTCTGATCGCTGTCACCGTTTTTGCAGGCAACAAGAACCACAACCAAGGTAAAAAGTAAAACAAAAGGCAGGAGCTTTTTCATATATTCTCCTCCGTCTCATAAATTTCCGATAAATCCATGTCATTATATACTCAAAGACAAGAAATGTCAATGAAAAGCCATGGACAATATTTCTGAATATGTTAAAAAGCCGCAATCAAAGGAACAATTCGGGGTTTTCTTTGATATATTTTGCACCGGCAAGCTTAATCTCACTTAAAACATCGGAGTCGTAAAGCTCTTTGTCAAGGTCGGCAATTTCCTTTTCGCTGAAAGAAACCGTTTCATCGCGGTCATCGAACATCAGGGCAATCCGCTTTATTTTTTCGGTTTTTCCGGTTACACCGACTGCTTCAAGCGCCGGAACAAGACGGCTTTTGATTATTGAAGAGTTTGAGCGGAAGAAAACGGAAAGCGTTTTGTCGCTTTCAAAAACGTCAAGAGTATAGATGAACTTTTTTTCGTCCGGAAGAGCTTCAAAGGCATTTTCATCATCTTCCTGCTTTTGCAGAAAAAGCTGAATTCCGAGCGCCACGCCCTCAACAAGCTCCTGCGCGGGAGCATTTTCAATTGCTTCACGCGTCAGAGGAACATACTTTTCTTTGAGCGTTTTCAAGTGAATTATGTACTGCTCCTCTGCCATGAATTCACGCTTGTGGCGCATACTCGACTTTGCCGCGGCGCGGAACATAAAAGCAGCGCCGACAGATACGGCAACCAGAAGCAGCGCAAGCGGCCAGAATTCTTTGAACCATTCAACCACGACCTATCCCTCCTTAATCAAATCGTAAATGTCACCCTTTTTGAGCCCGGTTTCCTTTGCGGCTTTTTTTGCGGCGAAGGAGGCGCTGAGTCCTCCTGCAATATATTCGTTTGCGAGAGTTACAGCGTCTTCAAGAGTGACGGCGCTGCTCTCGTTCTTCTCGCCCTCAACAACAAGAACAATCTCGCCTTTGAGCGGCTCTTCGGCATATCTGAGCGCAGCTTCGGCAAGCGTTGTTCTGATCACTTCCTCGTGTATTTTGGTAATTTCGCGAACAATGGCCATTCGTCTGTCGCCAAGGGTTTCATAAAGATCTTTGAGCGTTGCGGAAAGCTTGTGCGGCGCTTCGTAAAAAATCATTGTTCGCTTTTCGTGAGCAACCGAGGCAAGGTGCTCTCGTCTGCTTTGCTTGTTAACGCTGATAAAGCCCTCAAAAGTGAAGCGGCCGACAGAAAGACCGGACAATGCCGCAGCCGCAACAAAAGCGGAGGGACCGGGAACAACCCTGACTTCAATCCCCTTTTCGTGGCAAAGAGCAACAAGGTCTTCACCCGGGTCGGAAACAGCGGGCATTCCGGCGTCAGTAACGAGGGCGCAGGTTTCGCCTTGCAGAATCCGTTCGGCAATCAGCTCGCCCTTTTCCCGGCGGTTATGCTCAAAGTAACTGATCATGGGCTTTTTTATTTCAAAGTGGTTGAGCAGCTTCACCGTTACGCGTGTATCTTCGGCTGCAATAAAATCGCACTTTTCAAGTGTTTCAAGCGCGCGCGGCGAAATATCTCCAAGGTTGCCTATCGGCGTTCCGACAATATACAGTTTTCCGCTCATAGTGTCTCCTTTGCGTAATCACCCATTATTGAACAAAGCTCAGCGGACATTTTTCCGCCCGCGGTTTCAATATACAGGTTTTTTTCAACGTTCAGAAAACTCTTTGCTCCCCTTTTGCCCTCAATGAGGAACAGCCACGGAGCGCTTTCTGCGTTCTTTGAAACGAATCTGAGTCTCTTCGGCTCAATGCCGGATTTCTTCATACTGCTTATCACATCGCAAAGGCGTTCCGGGCGGTGACAAAGGCAGAGCCTTCCGCCGAAGCGCAAAAGCTTTGACGCCGCTTCGCAGCAATCGTCAATGCTGCACATGGTCTCGTGCCTTGCAATTCTGTCGCTTTCGCTCATGCTTTCAATTCCTGCTCCCACCTTTTTATACGGTGGATTCATTGTAACAAGGTCAAATTCACCAAACGGCAAAACGCCTCTGAGCTGACGCAAATCGCAGTTCAGAACGCTGACACGTTCTTCAAGGGAATTGAGTGCAATCGACCTTTCAAGCTGAAAGCAGGCTTTTTTCTGAATTTCAACGGCAAAAATCTTACCGGTCTGCCTTTTGCACCAGAGAAGCGGAATAATTCCGCATCCGCTTCCGAAATCGCAGGCGGTATCGTTCTTTTTTATTCCGGAAAAGTCCGCAAGCAAAACGGCGTCCGTTCCGAAAATATGCTCCTTCGAAACAACGACCGAAAAGCCACCGCCAAGCGGATCTATCCTTTCGCCCTCATTAAGCTGAATTTCCGTTTTGCTCACCTCCGAAATTAAAAATCAAACAAGCTGATCTGCCTTGTTGCCGGCATATCCTTGAACGCGCCGACCTGACGGAGCGCTTCAACAACTGCGCTTGAAGCACCGGCGGCTGAGGCAAAATCTTCAATTGAAACAAAGTGATCTGCCTTTTTTCTTGCTTCGGCAAGACCGATAGCTGCGTTTTCACCAACGCCGCTGAGCGCGCCGAACGGCATCCGGATTTTTCCGTCCTCAATTTTATAAACGGTAGCTTCGGACTTATAAATGTCAACAGGCAAAAACTCAATTCCTCTTGCCATCATCTCATTGACCGCCTGCAAACCGGGATACATATTCAAATCCTTCGGCGCAGCAGCTTTGCCCTGACTTTTGATGTCCGCCATTTTCTTTTTGACAGCTTCCCTGCCTTCAAGAACGGCGACAGCGTCAATATCTCCGCCGCGGACAGTCATGAACGCCGCATAATATTCAAGCGGCTTATAAATTTTGTACCAGCCCAACCTCAGCGCGGCGCTGACATAGGCGGCAGCGTGTGCCTTCGGGAACATATACTTGATTTTATAGCAGGATTTGATATACCATTCGGGAACATCATGCTCACGCATATCCTGCTCCATGCCCTCCCAGACTTCTGCCGAAACCTTGCCCTTTGCAATAAGTCCCTTACGGACAGTCTCCATAATTTTAAACGCACGGCTGGGTTCAAGTCCCTTGTGCATAAGATAAACCATGATGCTGTCGCGGGTACCGATAACCTCCGAAATTGTGCATATTCCGTCTTTGATAAGGTCCTGAGCATTGCCGAGCCAGACGTCTGTTCCGTGAGAAAGACCGGAAATCTGCAAAAGGTCTGAAAAGTTCTTCGGCTGAGCGTCAAGGAGCATCTGAATTACAAACGGCGTTCCCATTTCCGGAATTGTCAGCGTGCCTGTCGGACAGTCTATGTCCTCAGCCGTAACGCCGAGCGGCGCGGGGCTTGTGAGCATTTCGTATATCTTCGGGTCACATATATCCGTCTCCATAACCGGAATTCCGGTCAGGTCTTCAAGGTGCTTATACAGCGTCGGAACATCGTGACCGAGATTATCAAGCTTCAGAATGGTATCATGGAGAGCATGGAAATCGAAATGAGTTGTTGTCTGTCCCTTGCTCGAATCATCAGAGGGATACTGAACGGGGGTGAAATCTTCCGCTTCAAATGCATTCGGAACAACAACCATTCCGCCCGGGTGCTGACCGGTTGTGCGCTTTACACCGGTGCAGCCGATTGTCAGCCTTGTTTCCTCCGCTCTTGAAACTTTTCTTTCATGTTCATCGAGATACTTCCTGACAAAGCCGAACGCAGTCTTGTCCGCAACGGTAGCTATTGTACCCGCCTTGAAAACATGGGAGGAGCCGAAAAGCTCTTCGGTATATTTGTGTGCCCTTGACTGATATTCACCCGAAAAGTTAAGGTCAATATCAGGGCTCTTGTCGCCCTTGAAGCCGAGGAAGGTTTCAAACGGAATGTCATGTCCGTCGCGCTCCATAAGCGTTCCGCATTCCGGACATTCCTTTTTCGGCAGGTCATAGCCGGAACCGACCTCACCGTTCAGGAAAAACTCCGTGTGGCAGCACTTGGGGCAGCGGTAATGCGGAGCAAGGGGATTTACCTCGGAAATTCCCGAAGCATTCGCAACGTATGACGAACCGACGGATCCACGCGAACCCACATGGTAGCCGTGATCCTCAGAGTTTTTGACCAGCTTCTGCGCAATCATATAAAGAACGCCGAAGCCGTGTTTGATTATTGAGTCAAGCTCACGGGTCAGACGGGAAGCAACATATTCGGGAACGGGGTCTCCGTAAAGCCGCTTTGTTTTTTCCCAGCACAGACGTTTGAGCTCGTCGTCCGCACCTTCAAGCGACGGCGGATAGTTGCCGCTCGGAATCGGCGTCAGCTCTTCAACCATGTCGGCAATTCTGCCGGGGTTTGTGACAACAACCTCCTTTGCGGTTTCTTCACCGAGATAAGCGAACTCCGCGAGCATATCCTTGGTATTGCGGAAAAAGAGCGGTGCCTGCCTGTCAGCGTCGGCAAAGCCCTGCCCTGCCATGAGGATTGCCCTGAAAATGCTGTCCTCGGGATCAATGAAGTGGACGTCGCAGGTTGCAACGACCATTTTTCCGAGCGCGTCAGCCACATGGATAACCTTGCGGTTCATGTTCTGAATGTCTTCAATGCTGTTTACGTTCGGAAATCTTTCGCTTTCAATCATGTAACGGTTGTTTCCGCAGGGCTGAATTTCAAGGTAATCATAGAACGAGGCAATTTTCATTATTTTTTCTTCGCTCTGTCCGGTGGCAATGGCTCTGTAAAGCTCACCGGCTTCACAGGCACTGCCTATTATAAGTCCCTCACGATACTTCACAAGCTCGCTTTTCGGAATAATCGGTCTGCGGTGGAAATATTTTACGTTAGAAAGGGAGATAAGCTTATACAGATTTTTGAGTCCGGTATTGTTTCGGGCAAGAATAATCTGGTGGAAGTATCTGCCCTTTTTCTCCTTTTTCCAGGAGTCAAAGTCCTGCTCGTCATCGTTGAGAAAGTAGCCTTCCATTCCGAGTATTACTTTAATCTTTCCCGAAGCGGCGGCAATTGCTTCCGGGAATGCCTGAACAACGCCGTGGTCGGTTATTGCAATTGCCTTGTGTCCCCACGCGATTGCCCGCTTGACCAGAACCTTTGCGTCCGTCATACCGTCCATCATTGACATTTTTGTGTGCAGATGAAGCTCAACGCGCTTTTCTTCTGCGTCATCAATGGGCGGAATCCTTTCAATTGTTGAAATTGCTCTCGGTGTAATCACAACCTCGCCGGAAAATTTGTCAAAAGTCAAATCGCCGCGAATCAGCAGCGTTACCCCGTCCGAAACCTTTTCAAGGATATGGGCGCAGTATTCCTTTTTTTCAAAAATCTTGCAGGTATAGGCGTATGTACGGTCGGTGATATTGAAAGTGACAATATTGCTTCTGCCGTCGCGTGTTTCCCGGACATCCAAGCCGAAAACTTCGCCCCAGACAACGCAGGAGCCGTCTTCAAGGCTGATTTCGGAAAGAGGGCGCGGCTTTTTTGTGATTTTTGTTCCGAGAACGGGATGCGCAGTTTCAAAGTAAAGCGGAATTCCCTCAATGACCTTGTGCTCCTTCGGCTTGGCAGCGGCAGAGCGGACTTCCTCGGGGTCAATACCCTTGGAACGCATATTCTCGTCCTCGGCAGAGCGTATCATTTCTGAATACGACTCGTCCTCAATGTTCGGCTCCTCGCCGATGAATTCAACTTTGATTCTTCTTCCGAAACGTTCGGCAACAAGCCTTTCCATGAATTCCGCACAGCCGCAGGATTCAAGAATACCTTTTCCGCCGTGAGTCAGAGAAACAGAAAGCGTTGTTCCGTCAAACGCCGCACAAGCACCGATAAAAAAGCCGTTGCTTGCGGCAATTGAAGAATTGACCGCACTGACAAGCGACGGGAAGTACCCCTCGGAAAACACCTCGGGAGGCATTTTTGGAAAAATTTCAACGCTTTCAAGCGAAAGCCGTTCTTTCAGTTCCTCCTCGGCAAAGGAGAGCTCTTTATGCGAGACAAGAGCAGAAAAGAAAAGCTCCAGCTCCATTTTCCTGCTCTCTTTGAATATTCGTATGTTGCCGACACTGCTTCCGGAAAGCAGCTCGGCGGCTTTTTCGTTTCCGGCAAGCTCACCGAAAAGAGATGTAAAACTGTTACTCATTCTTCTGTCCTTATAATTCTTCTATTTCTTTCATCAATTCGTCAATGAGCCTTTCCTCGCTCACCTTTTTGATTATTTCTCCGTGTTTGAAAACAAGACCGCAGCCGTCTCCGCCGGCAATGCCGACATCCGCTTCCCTGGCTTCGCCGGGACCGTTGACGGCACAACCCATTACAGCAACCTTTATCGGCTTTTTTACAAAGCGCAGCTTTTCCTCAACCTCGTTTGCAAGCGAAATCAAATCAATTCTTGTTCTGCCGCAGGTGGGGCAGGAAATGAGAGTCGGCGTGTCGTTGCGAAGTCCGGCGGCTTTGAGTATATCAAGTCCGGCATAAACCTCCTCCTCCGGGTCGGCGGTGAGTGAAACGCGGATAGTGTCGCCGATTCCCCTTGTCAGAAGTGAACCTATTCCGACGGCAGATTTCAGCATACCCATTCTCTGAGTACCCGCCTCGGTAACCCCGAGATGCAACGGATAAGGGCACATTGCGGCAACAAGCTCATACGCTTCAATCATTGTCTGAACAGACGAGGACTTGATTGAAATTACAATATCGTCAAAGTCAAACTTTTCAAGCAGTGAAACGTGATACATCGCGCTATCAGCCATTGCCCTTGCAGTGGGGGCGCCGTATTTTTCAAGAATGTGCTTTTCAACCGAGCCGGAATTCACACCGATGCGGATCGGCACGCCGTTTTCGCGGCACTTTTGCGCAACGGCGCGGACATTCTCGTCTGCACCGATATTACCCGGGTTTATTCTGACTTTGTCAACGCCGGCGGCAACACATTCAAGTGCAATTTTATAGTTGAAATGAATATCGGCAACAACCGGTATGCTGACGTTTTCCTTCAATGCGGCAATCGTTCTGACCGCTTCAAGGTCAGGCACGGCAGCGCGGATAATTTCACAGCCTGCCTTTTCAAGCCTTTTTGCCTGGCTGACATTTTCCTTGGCGTCATGAGCCGGAGCATTAAGCATTGACTGAACGGAAACAGGACTGTCACCGCCGATAAAAATATTTCCGACCTTAACTTTTTTTGTTTCCCGTCTTTTAATCATAGCTGATTTTCGCCACCCATTATAAAATATCTGAAAGCCGACTTACATAAATCCTATGCCCGAAATCCATTTCCAAAGGTCGCTTGCGGAAATGACAGCCATAAAAATCAGCAAAAGCACAAGTCCCGCGGCATGAATCCAGTTTTCATATTTCGGCGGAATCTTCTTCCTTGTGATAAGTTCAACGAACATGAAGAACAGTCTTCCGCCGTCAAGAGCGGGAATCGGAAGAAGATTGAAAAGACCGATGTTGATTGTGATAAGCGCCATAATCATGAGCATTGAGCTCCAATCCGCGCTCTGAACGCTCTGCTCGGCAACGTCCGCAATGACGGAAACCGTTCCGATAGGTCCGGCAAGCTCGTTGAATCCGTATTTTCCGCGGATAAGGTCAAAAAGGCTTAAATAAACCATTCTTGACATTGACGCGGCATATCCGAAAGCTCCGCCGACAACGCTTGTGAAGGTTCTCGGAACACCTAAAATTGTAAAGTCAAGAACCGTAACGGTGGCCATTGTCACGCCGTTGATTGTAATTTCTTCACCGTCACGCAGAACAGTAAAGTCAATCGTGTAATCGGTATCCTTGCCGATTTCCTCCATGAGCGATGTGTTGCTGTCAATTTTTACGCCGTTGACTGCGATTATTTTGTCGCCGTCTTTGAGCTTGAATCTTTTCAGCTTTGAACTGACCGAGGAAATGACGCAGTTTTCATCATAGGAAAAGTTGCCGCCCGTTCTCATCGCAAAATGAACCTCGGGAAGTTCAAGTTTTTCTCCGCCGCGCTCAACAACAAAGGAGTATACTCCGCTGCTGTTACGCTGCATGAGAAAGCTGATGTCATAGCTTGAATAGACGCGTTTTGAGTCGATTTTCAGAATCTTATCGCCTGCTTGCAAACCGCCCTCGCCGTTGCTGACGGCACCCTGATAGAACTGCAAAATCTCGTTTGTTCCGACATAGATGTCTTCTTTTTCTTTTACGCCGACTCCGGCAACAATGAGAATACAGATAATTACGCCGAGAATAATATTGAATGTTGCTCCTGCGGCAACGATTATCATTTTCTGCCAGAGCTTTTTGTTGCAGAATGCACCCTCATCATCACTGTTTTCGTCCTCGCCCTCCATGCTGACAAAGCCGCCGATCGGAAAAAGGCGAAGCGCATATTTCGTCACTTTCCCCTGCTTTTTAAAGATGGTCGGCCCCATTCCGAGCGCAAACTCGTTGACCTTGACCTTGAAAAGCTTTGCAAAAATAAAGTGACCGAATTCATGGATAAGAATAATAAGACCGAAAAAGAGAATTGCAACAATTATCGGCCAGGCTTTGCCCACAACCTGTGAAAAGGAAGCAAGAAAATTAAAACTCATTATATCACCTTACATGGCTTTCAACAAACTCTCTTGCGGCTTTGTCCGCTTCAAGAACATCGGAAAGCGAATAGTTTTCTTTTGAACTGACACTTTCAAGTGCCGCTTCAACGAGTTCGGCAACATCAAGAAAGCTGACCTTGCCGTTTCGGAAAAGCTCGTTTGCTTTTTCGTTTGCGCCGTTTGCAATTGCGGGATAAAGACCGCCCTTTTCAATTGCGCGCCGGCAAAGATCTATACACCTGAAAGTTTCATAGTCCGGCTCACGGAAAGTCAGACTGCCGTATTCGGCAAGCGACAGACGCCTGACCGGAGATGGAATTCTTTCCGGATATGTCAGAGCGTACTGAATAGGTATTCTCATATCCGGAACGCCGAGCTGAGCAATGACGGAATTGTCGGTATACTCAATAAGCGAATGAACAACACTTTCGCGGTGAACAACAATCTGAATCTCTGACGGCAGCACGTCAAAAAGCCACACCGCTTCAATCAGTTCAAGACCCTTGTTCATCATTGTTGCACTGTCAACCGTAATTTTTGCACCCATGCTCCAGTTGGGATGTCTGAGCGCTTCGGCAACCGTAACGCTTTTCAGCTCCTCCCTCGTTTTTCCGAAAAAAGGGCCGCCGGACGCCGTTAGTATTATTGATTTCAGCTCTGCCTTTTTATTCATGCCTTGAAGACATTGAAAAATTGCGCTGTGTTCACTGTCAACGGGCAAAACGGAAATTCCGTTTTCTTTCGCCGTACGCATAACAAGGCTGCCGCCGGCAACCAGCGTTTCCTTGTTGGCAAGGGCAAGACCTTTTTTTGCTTTCAAGGCGCAAAGAGTGGGTTCAAGACCTGCCATTCCGACTATTCCGTTGAGAACGGTATCAGCCGTTTCCTGCTGTGCACATTCGCAGACACCGCTGCGACCGGCAAGAACCTTAATATCAGTATCACGCAGTTTCAGTCTGAGCGCGGCAGCCGCTTTTTCATCGGAAAGTGCAACCTTTTCGGGGTGAAATTTACGCGCCTGCTTTTCAAGCAAATCAGAATTGCTGTTTGCCGTGAGCGCGGCAACTTTTATTCCCGCCTTTTCACAAACGTCAAGCGCCTGGGTACCGATTGAACCGGTTGAACCGAGAATCGAAAGTTTTTCAGTCATTATTTCATTCCTCTTAAATTATTAAGCATAAATCAGAGCAAAAATTCCGTAAAGCACCGGAAGGACAAACAGGCAGCTGTCGAATCTGTCCATTATTCCGCCATGACCGGGAAGAAGATTGCTGTAATCCTTGATTCCGACATTGCGTTTAAGCACGGAGGCGGCAAGGTCGCCGAACATGCTTACAACCGAGAGAACGCAGGAAATCAGGAATATGTAAAAATACTTCACTGCGCTTTCGCCGAAGAAGGCATGGTAGCCGAGCTTTTCCGTTGCAAAAGAATAGCAAAACAGCAGTAGAACATTGACTGCGGCTGTTATGAGTGTTCCGAAGATTGCGCCTTCAAAAGACTTCTTCGGGCTGATATTCGGAGTCATTTTGTGCTTTCCGATTTTTCTGCCGACAAGGAAAGCAAAAGCATCTGTCAGCCATGAACAGGAGAAAGCAAGCATAACGAGAAAAGCGCCCTCATGGTGAGAAAACTTTTCGGGAGAAAGCTTTGAAATATCGTTGAGCCTTATAAAGCAGGAAAATGAATACGGAATTGCAGTGGTTGCAAAAAGCGCCGCAACCGAATCAATATATCTTATCTGCCTGTTGAAAACAACTGCAAGAAACAGCAGAAGCAATGAATAAAAGCTGACCAGAACACCGACAGCCTTAAACGACAGGTCATAACTGACATAAAACGCGGAAAACGCACTCACAGCGCAGGAAAGAAAATAGAGCAGCTTGCTTTTTGCTCCGCAGGCATGCATAAACTCATAAGTTGCCATCGGAGCAACCGCAGCAACAATAAGCGTATAGCCTATTCTGAAATCGGCGCAGATTGAAGCAAGAAAAACAATCAGACCTGCCGTGATAATAAGCGTTGAGCGTGTTCTTTCGCCTTTAAACTTGATTTTTTTCATAATCTATACCAAAACAGAAATTTTTCTGTCCTTTCTTTCACGTTGATCAGACGCCGCCGAACCTGCGGTTGCGCCTTGAATATTCTTCGATTGCCTTGTCAAGATCCTCCTTGGTAAAATCCGGCCAAAGCACATCGCTGAAATAAAACTCAGCATAGGCAGACTGCCAGATGAGGAAGTTTGAAAGCCTTTCTTCGCCGCTCGGGCGGATAATCAGGTCAGGGTCAGGCTGACCGGCAGTATAGAGATTTCCGGAAAAAACATCTTCGGTAATATCCTCAGCAGAGAGCTCGCCTGTTCTGACCTTTTCGGCAAGCTGCCTGGCTGCATGGATTATTTCGTCTCTGCCGCCGTAGTTGACGGCGATGTTGATATGAACCTTATTCTTTTCGCCGGAACGTGCTTCAACAACATCCATAAGCTCTGCAATATCCGGGGGCATGCCTTCCCTTGAACCAATGAAATGAATGTTATAGCCGGCTTCTTCGTTTTCCTGCTCGCGCTCTTCCATTTCTTCAAGATACTTTCTGAAAAGATCCATAATCTTTCCGACCTCAAAAGCCGAACGCTTCCAGTTCTCGGTGGAAAAAGCATAAAATGTCATGTATTTTATGCCGATGTCGGAGCCGTATTGGCAGATTTTTCTGAATACCTCAGCACCGACCTTGTGACCTTCGGTGCGGTCAAGTCCTCTTTTTTTTGCCCAGCGACCGTTGCCGTCCATGATTATTGCAATATGCTCAGGCAAAAGAACACCATTTTTATCCATTATTATCCGGCTCCTTTAAAATTACTTATAGGCTGCCTTGTCCTATGACAAGGCAGCCCCTTTTGCTAAAATCAGATTTCCATGATTTCCTTTTCTTTTGACGAAGCAACCTCATCAATTTCCTTGATGCAGTTGTCGGTAATTTTCTGCACCTCTTTTTCACCGTCTTTGAGATCGTCTTCGGTGATGGTTGATTCTTTTTTCATTGCTTTGAGCTTTTCAATTGCGTCGCGGCGAATCGAACGCGCTGCAACCTTTGAATTCTCGGCAATCTTCTGAACTTCCTTAACAAGCTCGCGTCTTCTGTCCTCGGTAAGCGGCGGGAAGGTCAGACGGATAACGGTTCCGTCGTTCTGAGGATTTATTCCGATGTCGGAGGCAAGAATTGCCTTTTCAATGCCTTTGAGAACTGACTTATCCCACGGTTGAATAACGAGGACTCTGGCTTCGGCAACAGAAATTGAAGCAAGCTGACCGACCGGCGTCGGAGTTCCGTAATAATCAACGGCAATGCGGTCAAGAATCTGCGGATTGGCTCTGCCGGCGCGGATTCCCGCATATTCGCTTTTCAGAGCGTTGACAGTTTTGCCCATTTTGGTTTTGGCTTTTTCAAATACTTCTTTCATAAGTTCATTCTCCTTATATTGTTAATTGATTTTACGGTAAAATGCGAACACAGGTGAATACTTTTTCTTCATTATCAAAACTCAGGAAACAACTGTTCCGATTTTTTCGCCCTTAACGGCGCGGACAATGTTTTCCGGGTCATTGAGGTTAAAGACGAGAATTGAAATTCCGTTATCTCTGCAAAGAGATGCTGCGGTGCTGTCCATAACGGCAAGACCTTTTTCAAGAACTTCGGTGTGACTGAGCGAATCATATTTCACAGCGTCAGAGAACTTGTTCGGGTCCTTGTCGTAAACACCGTCAACATTGGTTGCCTTGAAAATGATTTCCGCGTTGATTTCCGCTGCGCGAAGAGCGGCGGCAGTATCGGTTGAAAAGAACGGATTGCCCGTTCCGCAGCCGAAAATGACAACCCTGCCTTTTTCAAGGTGGCGTACCGCCTTGTTTCTGATATACGGCTCGGCAACCTGCTGCATGGAAATTGCGGTCTGAACCCTGACGGGAACACCGAGCTGTTCAAGGGTATCGGCAAGAGCAAGGGAATTCATTGCCGTTGCAAGCATTCCCATGTGGTCAGCGCGGGTGTGGTCCATTTTTCCGCTGCTTCTTCCGCGCCAGAAATTACCTCCGCCGACAACAAGACCTATTTCAACGCCAAGACCGACACATTCCTTGACAGCCTTGCAGATTTTTTCAACTGTTTCAAAATCAATGCCCTTTTCGTTATGACCGGCGAGAACCTCACCGCTGAGTTTCAGCAGGATTCTCTTATATACATTCTGCATTTCAAACACCTCCGGATTGGTCGGTATACAAAAAATACCTATACGCTTATTTTACTAAATATGTGCTTCGGTGTAAAGTGTTTTTACCAAATATTTTAAAGCATCGGTCATCTGGCTAAAACAGCTCTGAAAAATGCAATAATGATTGAAAGAAGTTCATCAAGCTTCTGAAGGAAGCTGACGTTCTGTTTTTCTTCTTCCTCAACGGGAATTGTCACGCCTTCGGTAAGAGAGGAGCATTTTCCGCTGTTTCTGTTGAGCGAAACAAACTGCGGATAACGTGAATCGGTATGAACGTCAACGCCTTCTTCGCTCGTTGCAACCCATACAAGCAGCTTTCCGCTGTCCTGAAGGCGGCCATATTCAATGTGCCCCATGTTCTTAATGAACCATGTTCTTTCGGGAAGGAGACCTACGGAAGCGTCAATCACACCATCGGTCGAAAGGTGCTTGTGGCTTTCGTCGGTGCAGGCATTTTCATGCGAATATGATGACACGTCAAGCGTCTTTCCGTAATCGGCAACCTTTGCACGTCCGGTCATAAGATATGTATCAATAAGTGTGTCGGTATGGTTGCATGAGCCGTCGGTAAGCGGAATTCCCGCATAGCCGTATGAGCCCATCATGTAAACATTGACGCCGTTGGCTTCTGCTCCGGCAATAAGCTCGTCAACCTTCATCTCAACGTTATAGGCATATTCATCAATTTTTGCAATGAAAGAATCGCTGAGATTTGCATAGGGAATCATCTGCTCCTTTGCGTTATCATAGTTGTCTGCATTCATCAGTCCCCATATTCCGGGAAAACGTAAAAACGTGTCGGCAAAAACTTTCGCATAAACAGGCTCTCTGAGCGCCTCAACCATTGCTTTCAGATATGCATTGATTGCCGTACGTGCCGCCGCACCGTATTTATTCAGTGAATCGGAGCCAAGTCCGATAAGCTCATAAGCAGCGCCGCTCTGAATAAGGTATTCTTCAATGTAATCAACAATTGCGTCAATTTCAATTTCAATGTTTCCGGAAAAAAGCTTTCCGACAAGATCCGTTCCGCAAACAGCTGTTGAAGCGTAAACAATGTTTTTGAGCATATCTGAGCCGTACTTATAAAGGAATGCCGACGCAACTGTTCCGCCGAAGCTCATTGCAACGAACGTAACCTTTTTGCTTCCGGTTTCTTCAAGCACTGCGTCAACAGTTGCTTTGAGGTCATCGGCAATATCAAGTGCGCTTCTTCTGAAATCATAGTAGAAGAAATATGTTCTGTCCCAGCCTATTTTTTCCGCAACAGCTCTTACCACGCTGCGTTCGCTTGATTTCGTCTTTTCATCATCCATAAATTCTTCCGGATAATTGCCGGCATTTCCGGCAAAAGAAACCGGCTGGACGTTATAAACCGAATCGCCGTTTTCATCGCATTTCATTTTTTCAAAAAGGTCATGGAGCGGCTCTGCGCCGTACTGACCGAAAATTTTCCAGTCATTGAGAAGCGCTGCCGCTGTGAGTGACGGAACAGCTTTGAGAATGTTGGTGACTATTGTTTCTGCTGACGGGGGAAAAACATTTTCTCCGCTGTCGGCGTCAATCAGCGGCGCGGTTCCCATTCCGCTGACAACAACAACCGGGGTCGGCTCCTGAGCGGCAAAAGCTATTGCCGTGCAGGAAAATACAAAAGCAAATGCGAGTAAAACAGAAATAATCTTTTTCATTTTTCTCTCCCCTTACTTAATTTTTGAAAACCATTCAGAAATCAGTGAAAACAGATTCCTGAAGAACTCTGCAATTCTTGAACGTATGCTTGAATGTTCGTCAAAAATGCTATGCTCAACTTCGCCGCCGGTGAGCGAAGAAAGTTTGTTGGTTGTGTTGTTGAGTTCAGTGAACTGAGGATATTTTTCGTTGCTTTCAACAGTAACCGGTTCTTCGCTTGTAACAAGCCAGAGAAGGAGGTCTGCCGCCTCGCTGCCCTTTCTGAATCCGACGTGCTTCATATATTTTATAAACCACGTTTTTTCGGGCAGAAGGCAGGTTGAAGCGTCAACAATTCCGTCACGGGAAAGGTGATTGTGGCTTTGGTCGGAGCAAACGGTTCCGAGCGCGGTGTAATTCTCTCCCAGAGTCTTGCCGTAAGGAGCGCAGACGGCGCCGAAGGATTCGTTCTTTGTTTCAACAAGGCAGTCGCTCTGCTCCCACGCGCTTTTTGCCGCCGGGAAACCGACATAGCCGTAAGAGGCGGTGACATATACATCGCAGCCGTTTTTTTCGGCTTCTTTAATCAGCTCTTCCGCCTTAACCTGAACATTGTAATGATATTCGTCAATTCTTTTGATGAAAGCTTCGTTTCCGCCGTCGGGGAACATGGTTTTCTTGCAGTTTTCATAGTATTCATCAGGACAGAAAGACCACATTCCGGGCATTGAGGCAAACGAAACTGCAAGAATTTCATTGTATGCTCTGTCGTTTGAGCCGTCAATAAACTTTTTGACAAAGGAGTCAACCGCTTTTGAAAGCGCAGGAGTCATTTCGACGCCGGTCTGCAAAGCGGAAACAAGCGTCTGTGTGAAAATATCTCCCCTTTCAAAGCTGAAAAGGCGTTCGAGGAGCATATCGGTGTCAATTTCAATATTCTTTGAAAACAGCTCGCCGACAAGGTCGATTCCCTTTGCGGCGGCAAGGCAATATACAATTTTTTCAACGCTCTTCGTGCCGTATTTATAAAGGTAAGCATCCGTCATTACGCCGCCCATGCTGCAAGCAATGAGAGTAACCTTTTCGGCGTTCTTTTCGTTTTTAACGTTTTCAATGTATTCGCTCAGGGCGTCAGCTGTTTCAAGCGGATCAAGGCGCCAGTCATAATTGAAATAATAGACGTTCTCTCCGCCGAGTGAAGCGGCAAGAGATTTTGCAATGCCCTGTTCGTCCTCGTCATTCTCATGGTTGAGAATTTCCGGATAATTGCTGACGGAGAGCGGAAAAGCCTTTGCGCTGACTTCGTGGCGGCTTTCTCCCGTTTCATCGCAGGAAATAACCTCAAAAAGGTCCGAATAAATTTTTCCGAAGCACTTATCGGCAAAATAATCCCAGTCGCCGGAAATTGCGGAGCCTGTGAGCGGCAGCACGGACGCGCCGACAACGCTCATAATGTCCTTCGTCTGCGGCGGAAAGACCTGCTTTTCTTCTCCGTCCTCTGTGACGGAAAGCGGAAACGAGCCGAAGCCGCTGACAATAACAACGGGCGTAACCGCACTTTCGGCAAAAGCAACCGACGAAAACGGCAGAATCATCAGCATACAAATCAGAAGCGAAAGAATTTTCTTTGATGTTTTCATGGTATTTTTCCTTTCTCTTTTCATCAATATATCAAAGAGCACACAGCTCTTATTTTTTTTCAAGCTTTGCATAGTTCGCCATGAGTTTTTTTGTTCCTGCTTTTTCAAAAGCAATTTCAAGCATGCTGTCGCTGCCCATTTTTTTGACCGAGAGAACAACTCCTGAACCGAAAACCTTGCTCAGAACAGTATCTCCGACAGAATAGGAAACTGACGGCGCGGAAGGACTTTTTTTTGCCGGCGCAACCGGGCGGTTGTTTGAAAGAAAGCCGTTGCCAAAATAGCTTCCGCCCTGCGAAGCGGAATAATCCGAGCCGTAGCCGGAACCGAAAAAGCCGCCGGAGCCTTTGAAAAATTCCTCACGCGAGGAGGTCTGTCTGCCCACCCGCTCGGTGAGGTTTTCGGGAATTTCCGCAAGAAAGCGCGAGGGAAGGTTACGCGAGGTTGAGCCGAACAGCATTCTAATGTTTGCGTGGGAAAGGCAAAGCTTTTCCCTTGCGCGGGTAATTCCGACATAGGCAAGCCTTCGTTCCTCCTCAACCTCCGAGGCGGAGTACATGCTCTGCGCACCGGGAAAAATCCCCTCCTCCATTCCGGGAATAAAAACAACGGGAAATTCCAGTCCCTTTGCGGAATGGAGCGTCATCATCACAACAGCGTCGGTCTGCGCGTTGTAATTATCAATATCCGTCATGAGAGCAACCTCTTCGAGAAAGCCGGAAAGGCTCGGTTCCTCGTTTTCCACCTCATAGGTCACAAGGTTGGTAATAAGCTCAGAAATGTTTTCAAGGCGTTCTGCACCCTTTTCACGGTCGAGCTTTATGAAAGAAAGATACTGAGTTCTTTCAATAATCTCCTTGAAAAGCTCGTCAAGGTGCATTCCGTCAGCCTTTTCGCTGAATTCCTTTATGAGTGCGGAAAATTCAAGCAGCTTTTTTGCGCTGCGTTTCAGCTGTTCATATTCATCCGCGTGGGAAATGACCTCAAAAAGGCTGATTCCGAGTCCGCTGGCAATTTCAAAGGCGCGGTTGATTGTTGTTTCTCCGATTCCGCGCTTGGGCACGTTGATAATTCTGCGCAGCCTGATATTGTCGTTAGGATTGTTGACAACAGTCAGGTAAGCAATTGCGTCTCTGATTTCGGCGCGCTCGTAAAAGCGGAAGCCGCCGATTATTCTGTAAGGAATACCGGCTCTGACCATTCCGCGCTCAATTGAGTTCGACTGAGCGTTCATGCGGTAAAGCACGGCGTGGTCGGAAAAGGTATAGCGCTTGCTGCTGACGTTTTCTTCAATTGTGTCGGTAATAAAACGGGTTTCGTCCTGCTCATCATACGCAGTTTCAACAATGACCTTATCCCCTGCCGGATTATCCGTCCAGAGATTCTTTCCCTTTCGCTGAGTGTTGTTTGAAATAACCTCGTTTGCAACGTCAAGAATCGTCTGAGTCGAGCGGTAGTTCTGTTCAAGGCGGATTGTCCTCGCGTTTTCATACCGCTGCTCAAAGCTCATGATATTCTCAATGGTTGCTCCGCGGAAACGGTATATGCTCTGGTCATCATCACCGACAACGCAGATATTTTTTGAACCGCCGGCAAGCAGCTCGGTAAGTCTGAACTGCGCGTGGTTGGTGTCCTGATATTCGTCAACCATAATATACCTGAACTTACGCTGATAATATTCGCGCACATCGCTGTAATTTTCAAGAAGCAGAACCGTGTTATTGATAATATCGTCAAAGTCCATTGCGTCGGCTTTTTTCAGCTCTTCCTGATACATTTTGTATGCCATGCCGATTTTTTGAAGCCGGACGTCCTTGCCTGCGTGTTTCAGGTATTCCTGCGGCGAAACGAGATTATCCTTTGCCTTGCCGATTTCGGAAAGAATTGTTTTGTAGGAAAGAATTGCGTCTTTAATATCAAGCTGACGCTGAATTTCTTTCATAAGCCGCTTTGAATCGTCCGTGTCATAAATTGTAAAGCTTGACGTATAGCCGAGCACGCCGCCGTCACGGCGAAGTATCCTTGCACAGCAGGCGTGGAATGTGCTCGCCCAGATTTCGTTGGCATCCGTTCCGAGAAGCTTTTCAAGGCGTTCTTTCAGCTCATTCGCCGCCTTGTTGGTGAATGTTATTGCAAGAATCTGCCAAGGCCTTGCGTTTTCAACGGAAAGCAGGTCCTCAATGTCAAAAAGCAGCTCGGTTTCGCCGTTAAGATAGCGGCGCATATATTGAAGATCACGCGCGGAAGGCTCAAACTCCACCTGCTCGCTCGCCCATGCCTTGCCGTACTTGACAAGGTTCGCAATGCGATTGACAATTACCGTTGTTTTTCCGCTTCCGGCGCCGGCGAGAATGAGGAGCGGCCCCTCGGTGCAGAAAATTGCCTTTTTCTGCATCTCGTTCATTTGCGAAAAGTCTTTTTCTATTATCTTTTTTCTGAGTTCAAAAAATTCCTTTGTTGCCATTTTTAACTCCCGGTGAAGTAGGCACAGCTACTCATAGTAATATCATCCTATTCTACCGCAAAGCGAAAAAAAAGGCAACGGCAAAAGGGTAGAAAATGGACAAAACATTTTGTATGAAATGAACACCCGAAAAAATCCGCTCAAACCGGAATAAGCTTTTCCTCTTTCTTCAAATATGCTCAAATCTGCCATTGCTTGACAGTCGCAGGCGGTTATGATACCATTAGCGGCATGAAAAAGGATTTGCTGAAACGGAGGTTAAAAATATGTCCATTGAAAAAGTCAGGGCGCATTTCAGAACGCTCGGAATTGAAAACAGAATTCTTGAATTCAGCGTTTCAAGCGCAACGGTTGAGCTTGCCGCCGCCGCGCTGAACACACAGGGAAAGCGGATTGCAAAAACACTCTCTTTCCTCGTTGACGAAAAGGCCGTTCTCATCGTTGCCGCAGGCGACGCAAAAATTGACAACAGAAAGTTCAAAGACTTTTTTCACACCAAGGCTAAAATGCTCTCCCCCGAGCAGGTCACAACACTGGTCGGTCACGCAATCGGCGGAGTTTGTCCCTTTGCGGTGAACGAGGGCGTTGACGTTTTTCTTGATGAATCGCTCAAAAGGTTTGAAACCGTTTTTCCCGCCTGCGGAAGCAGCAACAGCGCAATTGAACTGACCGTTCCGGAGCTTGAAAAATATTCAGGCTTCAAGGAATGGATAAATGTTACCAAACTGCCGCAGGCAGAATAAAAAAAGGCCGCGTGTTCCGAAGCGAGGGACGCGCGGTTGTTTTGTTAATTTGACTGAGCAAAAGGCAGAAAAAGAAGCAGAAACCGCTTCCGCGGTTTCTGCTCCCTTAAACAATTGTTTAATTGTTGTTAAGATTAATAAACGGGTTTAACACTGTCAAACTTTACAGTTTCGGTACCAACTTCAACGTTGTCCTTACCTGCGCCTCTGAAGAATTCAAGTACTGCATAGATGATTTCCCAAAGCTTCTTCCAAAGATCTTCAAAGCTCTCGATTTCCTTAAGATTCATGTGTAATTTCCTCCTATTACCCTATATTTATCGAAGCATTACAGCTTCAACATGGCTAAATTATATACCAACCGGTTTTATTTGTCAACAGTTTATTCAAAAAATTTTCATATTTAAACGCTTTTAATTTTTTTTTAAAGTTAATGTACTCCAGCTTCCAAAAGACGCAACCATCCGGAACCATTCCCTTTTCCGGAGAATGCGAAAAAATGCGGACAAAACACGAGGGCCGCTCAGAGAGCAGCCCCCACATTTTAAAATTTCAAATTTTAAAACGATTAGCTAAAATTATGCATTAGCATCGGTGCTGAAAACGCTGTCGTCCTTGAGAATGGTATCCTTAAGGAATGCCCAGATCTTTTCAACGAGCTCAACGAAGCCTTTCCAGTTTTCGTTAAGGAAGTTAGCTACCTTTACGATCATGTCTGCCATTGTGAATTTCCTCCTTATTACCCAAAAATCAATCAGAGGATTTATTCCCCTCCGACTTGGCTATATTTTACACCACACTTTAAAATATGTCAATAGTTAATTCAAAAAAAATTCATTTTTAAGATTTTTTAAAGCAACCGGGTTTCAGGCGGAAAAACGCAGGCTTTCTGAAAAAAACGGCTGCCCGAAACGGGCAGCCGGAGCGTCCGGTTTTTTGTTCAGGCTCTGCCGAGCAGCTCATCGAGTCTGAGGAATTCAAAGATTGCGTCGAAGATCATATCAAAAACGTCGGAAACCTTTTTGAGAACGTTCTGGAAAGCCTTGATAAAATCTTTCTGCTGTTCCGGAGTGAGAATGGGAGAAGGATCGTCCGAAGGTTTTTCGTCCTTATCCTTGCAGCACGTGCAGTTGCAGTCGCACGGCCAGATTCCGTCGCAATCACCGCAGCAGAAGCTGCCCTTGAAGTGACCGTCCTTATCCTTTGCGCAGGAAAGGAGATATGTTGTGTCAAGATACGGACAATATACGCAGCAATGGCAACCGTTGGGAGTTCCGGTGCAATCGGCGCAGGTGCAGACCTTTTCATCAGCGGCAAAGGCGCCGAACGAAACGGCGACAACCGAAAGAATCATAAGAACCGCTAAAAACAGTGACAACGCTTTTTTCATATTTATGCTCCTCCTTTGAAACATACTCTGGTACTGTCATTATAGTTAATATTTTTTTAAAAGTCAACAACAAATTCAGCGATTTGTGTTAATTTTCTAAAAAAAAGCAGGTCTGCACCGAAGCACAGACCCGTTTTTTCAAGTTTCAACTTACGCAGCGTCCGCAGCGGGAGCAGCCGGCGTTTCTACCGGAGCAGAATCTTCCGGAGCAGTGTCTTCCGGAGTTCCTTCAGTCTTATCAATAAATGACTGAAGCAAATCTGCAAGACCGGTTGCCTTCAAAATGAGAGCAAGCTTCAAAACAACCTTGGCAAGCTTTACAAAAATCTTTGCAATCTTCAAGCCGGGGCCGATTGTCCACGCAGGAATGTCCATGGGATCGAAGCCTTCCTCTTCCTCAGCAACAACAGTGGTTCCGGTTTCGGGTGCGGGTTCCTCTGCGTCAGCAGCGGAAGCAACAACACAAGCCGAAAAAGCCATGATAAGCGCAAGAACAAGAGCAATGAGTTTCTTCATTCTGATTTACCTCCTATATTACTAACCACTGAAATAAATGGCATATTTATTATATATTGATGAACAAAGTTTGTCAATATTTTTTTGTTGAACCGTCACATTTCATAGTCTACGCTTGCCCTTTCCTCTCTGACGAGGGCAACATAGGACGAAATCTTTTTATGCTCGGGGTGAACGCGATAATTTGCAACGTCTTCAAGCGAGTCAAACTCGCTGAGCAGAACCGCGTCAAACATCCCCTCCTTCGGGTTGACGTTCAGCTTCACCTGC
>JAEDIL010000102.1 GCA_016292455.1 Clostridiaceae bacterium | reverse complement strand
AACGAGGTTTTCAACGGCGCAGTCGGCTTTGAAAATGTCAGCGTTACCTGCTACCCCTGCGGAAGCGGCAACGACTTTGTCAAGGCATTCGGCGGCGCAGACCGTTTTCTTGATGTTGCAAAGCTTGTTACAGCACCCGAAACAAAGCTCGACCTTCTCAAAGTCGGCGACCGTTACAGCAACAACGTTGTCAACTTCGGCTTTGACACCACCGTTGCAATCACAATCAACAAGGAACGCGAAAAGACCGGACACGGCAACAAGAACGCTTACACCAAAGGCGTCATCACCGCACTCATCAAGAGCATGAACAACCGCTGCACCGTTATTGCTGACGGCGAAACCCTCAACCCGAGCGGTCGCTTGCTGCTTTGCACACTCGCAAACGGACAGTATGTTGGCGGTTCATTCAAGTGTGCACCGCGTTCAAAGCCGGATGACGGACTTATTGACGTATGCGTTATCAAGCCAATTTCGCGCCTGCGTTTTGTCAAAATTCTCACTCCCTACACGAATGGTGAGCATCTTGACCGCGAGGATATGAAAGACATCGTAACCTATCGCCGGGCAAAGCGCATTGAAGTTAAAGCCGAACCCGGATTTGCATATTCCCTTGACGGAGAAATCATCTATTCTGACCACTTCACAGTTGAAATTGCCGAAAAAGCAATCAACTTCGCTGTTCCGGAAGAATAAGAATAGCCAGCGGTCACTCCGAAAAAAACGCACGTCAAAAGATAATTGGGCGCCGTTCCAAGTACACCGCACACGGAAAACTGTCGGGTGATTTCATTTAAACTTCTATACTGAAAACAACAAAACCTCGCCAGGTTCTGACCTCGCGAGGTTTTATTGTTTTTTCGCTTAAATCGGTTCCGGCTTAATTCCCATTTTTTCAAGCTTTCTGACTGCCGCAATGCCGACAACAAGGAAAACCATTATGAACGCATGAAAAACCAGGTCAATTATTTCTTCCTTTTTAAAGGCGCCAAAATAGCCTGAAATGTCAACACCAATGAGAAACGCAGTATCGAAAGAATACAATGCCAGACCGAACCACAGCTTTTTTACGTCCTTGCGGGCAAGAATGAGCGCAACAATAAACAGCAGAAAACAAACGGCAGTGCCGGCAATTGAAACAAATGTCGGCAGCGAACCGTTGAAGTCCGGCGAGAATTCGGCGGCTTTGAGGAAAAACTGCGTCAGCGCTGTGCTGAAAAGGAAATCAAAGCTGCGTGAAAAAGCACCCTCTATTATAAATATGAGCGACAGAACGGTTGCCATTGCAATCACGCCCTGAGCCGATTTTATGTCAGTTCTATACCTTTTAATAAGGTCATCTCTGCTAAGCTTCATCCGATACCTCAATTATAAAACGACCGATTCCTTTTCGTAAAGCGAAACATACTTGTCCTGATAGTAGTTTTCTGCGTGGCAGTCAAACTCACCGTCAGGAGTAACCTCAATAACCGTGCAGCCGCGCTGCGCACCTTCCTTATAGATGCCCGGATATGCAAGATAGTCAATGCTCATTCCATAGGTAAAGCGTACTCCCTTATATTCAATTGAAAAGTTGTTCTTGTGGTCATGACCGACAAAAATTCCCTTGGTTGAACCGAGTTCAAGAATTGTTTCAAAAAGATTATCCTCGTGGTTTCCACAGTAAACAATCTGTCCGCTTTCGCCTGAATCGCCGTATATCCACTTGACGTTTTCAGTGTCTTTTCTGCCATTGTCGAGGTATTCATGCCATGCATCCTTCTGCTCAACAAGAGGAATGTGGAAGAACATGAGCGATTTGACATCGCTGACAGTTTTGATACCCTTCTCCTTGAAAAGAGCGTTGTTTTGCGCATTGACCGCCTCAACCTGCTCTTTGTACCACTGAACCTGGTTTTCATGAATATTATCATATTTCCACATGATTCCGAAATAGTCGCCGTCAGTATATGCGTGGCTGTCAAGGATAAAGAGAGACTGTGTTATGATTCCGTCTGAATTTTTGATGTTAATTATCTGATTTCCGTAGCCGTCCACATCAGCAGGACCTGAGGTGAAAAGACAATGGGTAAAGCCGCTGTTTTCATAAAAATCTGCAATCTTGCTGCGTGAATAGTAGCTGTAAGCCTCGGTGTCGTGGTTTCCGAAACCTACCGTCCAATATACACCGAGCTTTTCCATGAGCGCAGCAAAAATCTTTGCAGAAGACTTATTGTTGAAAGTGCCGGCCTGGAAAGGAACCGGATATGCAATATCGCCGGTAACAATTATGAGATCGGGCTTTTCAGCCGTTACCATTGCAGCAACTGCATTCATTGCCATTAAGTCCTTGTCAAGACACATCCAGCCGCCGCCGATATGAACATCGGTAAGTTGCAGGATTTTGAATTCGCGATCCGTTGTGAATGTCCAGTTGCCGTTTCCGTCCTTTTCGGGAACAAGCGTATCCTCCTTGGTCACTGTTTCAAAGGAGTTTGCCTTTTTGGTATTGGACTTGTTTCCGACAACGGTTATTACAGTAGTCACTCCGATAAAGGCAACAATAACGCAAAGGAAAGCACAAAGGATTCTCAGCAGAATTTTTCCGACGCGCTTTTTCTTTGTTCTGTCAGTTTCTTTTTTACTCATTTATAATGCTCCTTTTTCCCGCCGGACGGCAGAGTAAATTTTTAACTTTGTTTCTTTTTTCACCAGTCATATTTTGTGAGCTTGCCTTCGTTCTGCAAAGCCGGAAAGTTCCATTGACGCAGCACCTCAAAAACGCCGACGGCAACCGTATTTGAAAGGTTGAGACTGCGCGCTTCGCTCCTCATCGGCAGCCGCAAACAGCTTTTTTCGTTTTTCCTGAGCAACTCTTCGTCAAGTCCCGCGTCCTCACGTCCGAAAACAAGATAGCTGTTGTCCGGATAGCTGACGTCGCAGTAGTTGTGCCGCCCTTTCGTTGTGAAATAAAAGAAGCAGCCGCCCTTGTTCTTTGAAAAAAAGTCTTCAAGGTCTTCATAATATGTAATGTCCAGCAGATGCCAGTAATCAAGACCGGCGCGTTTGAGCTTTTTGTCGTCAACATGAAAGCCCATGGGCTCAACAAGGTGAAGCCTTGCGCCCGTTGCAGCGCAGGTCCTTGCAATGTTTCCGGTGTTCTGCGGAATCTGCGGCTCAACAAGAACAATGTTGAGAGTGTTCATTTTGTCACATCTTTTCGTTTTTGCATATCAGCTCAGAGTAAACCAAAAAGACCGGGCTGACAAATACATTATACTGAAATATCCCCTCTTTTCAAGGGTGATTGAGTTAATTTGAAAAAATTTCCACTGATTTTTCAGAGCGCAGAACAAAAAATAAACATATCAAATAAGTTAGGAGTTGAAAACAATGAAAATGAAAAGCGTCATGACAGGCATCGGAATCGGAATGGCGGTCGGCGGAGCAGCAGGTCTTGTTACGGGAGCAATGAGCAACCCTTCGACAATGAAAATGTATAAGAAAAAGGCAAGCAAGGCTCTCAAAGCAATGGAAAACATGTTTGACGATATGCAGTATATGTTCAAGTAAAAAGCCTGAAAAAGACTGCCGCATTCACTGCTTTCTGCACCCGGATGCGGCAGTCATGTTTTTAAAGGAGGAAAAGCATGAAAAAGCTTTTTTGCATTCTGATAACTCTTTGCCTTTCGGCGTCACTTTGCGCCTGCGGTTCATCTCCCGGCGGTGTAATGACAGAAAACAGAACTGCACCTGACACAACCGTCGGCGAAAACACCGAACCGATAAACAAGCAGACCGAAATTGAAGAACCGGACGAAACCGAAGCAACGCTGCCGTACCTTTCCGGACAAAGAATAATCACCGGAGCGCCCACTGACGGAACCGAAACGGGATTTTGTTCACTTGAAAAGGTATCGTACCCGATTTCAGACCCGAATAACACACGAGGTCTCTCCACAAAAAAAATCTGTCATTCTCACGGCCCGGCCTCGGGCGGAAAAGCGCATTTCACCGTTGTGGATTTTCAGAAAACATTTGACAAATACGGCGCTCTGACGCTTGACCAAAAAAGCAGTGAAAAAACTCTTTATCTGACGTTTGACTGCGGCTGGGAGTACGAAAACCTTACGGCAAGGGTTCTTGACATACTGAAAGAAAAAGGTGTTCCCGCGACATTTTTCTGCACTCTCGACCACATCAAAAAACAGCCGGAGCTTATTGTCAGAATGATAAAGGAAGGGCATATTGTAGGAAATCACTCAACAACACACCCCTCTTTTTCTTCAATCGACCGTACAAAAATGAAAAGCGAAATTGAGCAGACCGAAAACTACCTTAGGGAAAATTTCGGCTATTGCGCAAAGTTTTTCCGCTTCCCTGCCGGTGAATACAACGAAAATGCACTTGATCTTGTTGCCTCGCTCGGCTACACAAGCGTTTTCTGGTCTGTTGCATACAACGATTGGAACGTCAATCAGATAAAAGGCAAAGACTATGCGGTCAGAACCGTCTGCGAACGGCTGCACCCCGGAGCAGTCATTCTTCTGCACTCCGTTTCAAAGGACAACGCCGAAGCACTCGGAGAAATCATTGACAAAGCCAGAAACGAAGGTTACGTTTTCAAAGCCCTGACGGATTATAACTGAAAAAAGGCTGTCTTAGTGCGACAGCCCCTTGTTTTTTCGCTTATTTGCGGGCTGCCTCAGTGCGACAGCCCCGCCCTATATTTTTCACAATCAGTTTCCGCCGCGACCGCGCTTGGAATAGCCGCCGTGCTTTGCTTCACCGGCGCGTTTGAGATCGGTAATTTTCTCATCGCTGACCTGCTTGAAGCGAGCCATCATGTCCTCAAAGGTTGCCGGGTCCTTTCTTTCAGGCTGACCCTGCCAGACATTCGCTGAATGGGAGCGCTGAGCACGCGGTCTCTGTTCACGCGGTCTTTGTTCGCGCGGTTCTTCGGGCATTGCTTTTTTAATCGAAAGGCTGATTTTGCCCTCATCACTGATTCCGATAACTTTGACCTTTACGCTCTGTCCCTCGGAAAGATGATCCTTAATTTCCTTGACAAAGGAATTGGACACCTCCGAAATGTGAACCATTCCGCTCTTTCCGTCAGGCAGACTGACAAAGGCACCGAAAGAAGTGAGTCCGGTAACTTTTCCCTCAACGATTTGACCGATTTCAAGCATATAAAGCTGTTTCCTCCTGCGTTTTATTTTCCGAACGAAGAATCATAGAAAACACGCTCGCCCGGCTTTGCATAGCCGTATTGTTCACGGGCGATTTTTTCATAGTATTCATCGTGGTTTTTATCTTCAAGGAAATGTTCAAGTTCATCGTTTTGCACTTTGACCTCTTCACATTCCTGACTAAGCGCAGCAGCCTCGGCGTTGTTCTGAGCGGCGTGTGCATAATTGACAATGCAGCCTGTGACAACAAAGCAAACAGCAACCGCAAGCAGGAGAAAGAGAGCGACACTGTGTTTTTTCGGCTTTTTTCCTTTTTTAGCCGGAACAAACTTTTTAACTGCCACTTTTCTTCACTCCCGTCAAACAAGTCAAGCATAAATCTGATTTATGTATATTCGTTTTTATTATACTTATTTCTTTGGATTTTTCAAGTGTTTTTTTCGTTTCTCTCTTGGTTTTTTTCTGCGTTGTAAATAGATGTGGCCCATTTTTAGTAAAAAATAAAGTCAAAGCATAGTACAATGATTTTTGGAAGCCTTTGGAGTGGAGCGTAGCGGAACGGAAAAGG
>JAEDIL010000101.1 GCA_016292455.1 Clostridiaceae bacterium | reverse complement strand
CAAGCATGCTTTTGACCAGAAGCAGATTTTCCTGCCTTGTTTTTCCCTCGGCAAAGGGCTTGAATTTCCACATTACTATGTGCCTGATCATATTGTTTCCTCCTCAGACCGCAATGGCGTTCATTCTGTTCACAAGGCTTTCCGTGCAGACCGCGGAAACATTGTTGATGAAAATCACATCGCTCGCCTTAACCTTTTTTGCGAGCTGAACAAAGCCCTGCTTATAGTATCTGTAATCGACAACATATACCTTTTTATAGTTGCCCGCAATATAGGGAATTACCGCGTTGCCAAAGCTTTCCTTAATCACAACGCAGGTTTCGCCCTTTTCCTTGCTCTTGTTTTCAATCACCGTATACGGGTTGTCCGCACCGGCAAAAGCGCTGTATTTCTGTGAAATCGGATAAGACGAAACATCATTGACAAGGAACCAGTCAACAACCCTGCCGTCAGGCTGAGTGTATTGAAGCGTGGTTTTGTATGGGGGCATATATGCGATAAGCTCATCCGGCTCCTTTTCCAGCGCACTGCTGTTGCTGTTGGTGTAATATGAGCCAAGGAATTCTCCGAAGCTTTCCTTTTTGAATTTTGAAAGCGGAGTCGGCTTAATTCCCTTTACATTTGCAAACTGCTCATAGGCGTAATACGCGCCGAGCGCCGTCCAATGGTGGTCGGTTCTGAAATAGATATATTCGTCACGGTGCATACGCAGCGGCTTATAAATATCAACCGCGGCAACCTGAGGCGAAAGCGAAGCAAAAATATAGTCCATACCCTTTTTCTGGTCGCCCGTGTTCATCTTTTCCCTCAGCGAGTCAGACGTTGTGATGTCAATACTCGTCGGAACAAGCATTGCATAAATCTTCGCCTGACCGGAAAGCTTCTGAGCCGTTTTGTTCACCGTTGCTGCATAGGTATCCGCAACCGACTGATTGAAATACCAGTATGAATATGCCGTATTGCCGACAATTTTCATATTCGAAAGGTTCTGGGTAACCTCTCCGAGCTGTTCGGGAACAGTGGGTTCTTTTTCTTCCCCGGTTGTGGATTCTGCCGCCAAAGTTCCGTTTTCGGAATTATCCGTTGTCGGAGCAACCGGAATATCGACAACCTCGTTGTTGAGCCCGTATATTCTGTCTCCGAAGCCGCGCATTTCTTCAAGCCTTTCGTTTGCAGAAATCATACCGTCCCTGAAAGGGAAAGTGTCGGAAAACCAAGCGTCTATTCCGCGGAAAAAGCTTCCGTCAAAGAGCGTGGAAAGGCTGAACGACGGAAAGGCGGCAAGCTGACGCTTTTCCTTTTGAGAAAACTTCGGTCTGAGCGGAAAGATCAGCGAAACAAGAAAACCGAGAACGAGGAGTAAAACGAAAGCGCATGGAAGAATCACTTTGTAAAGCCGGATTGCTTTTTTTACCGTTTTAACATACTTTTTGCTGTAATTGCGTTTTTTCATTATCTTTCACCCTCCTCTCTCAGAATTGGAAATAAAGGAACGGATTATAACTGTCTCCGACGAGGGCAAACGTTGAAAGCACAAGAAGAACCAGCGGAACGGCAATTTTTCTGGCAACATTGAAAAGCGCCGCGTCAGCATTGTTCCTTGCCGCGCCGGCAATGAATCTGCCGATATTCCTCATGAGCGGTGTGCAGGCAAGGACGGCAACAACCAGGAAAAAGACGTTGTTTTTGAAAAATGCGTCAATCTCATAGCTTGTGAAGCCGTTTGAGCAAAGTCCGAACATTCCCTTAAAGACAGTGAAGCCGACCGGGACACTTTTGAAGCGGAAAATTATCCAGCCGAAAAGCGAAACAAGCAGCAGGTAAACGTGTGATACCCACGAAGGGGCTTTTTCAAGCCTTTCGCGCAGGAACAGCCTTTCAAGCGTGATGAAAACAAAAAAGTACAGTCCCCAGAGAACAAAGTTCCAGCTCGCGCCGTGCCAGAGCCCCGTGAGCGCCCAGACAACAAAAGTATTGAAAATTGTTCTTTTCAGTCCCTTTCTGCTTCCGCCGAGCGGTATGTAAACATAATCGCGGAAGAACGAGCCGAGCGAAATATGCCATCTGCGCCAGAATTCGGCAACGCTTTTTGAGCAATAGGGATAATCAAAGTTTTCTTTGTAATGAAAGCCGATCATCTGTCCCATGCCTATTGCCATGTCGGAATAGGCGGAAAAATCGAGATAAATCTGAAGCATATAGAAAATCATTCCGAGCCACAATCCAAACGCAGGACGGCTTGAAAGAACGGCAATGTTTTTCTGCAAATCGCCGGCAACGGAAAGCGCGGAATCGGAAAGCAGAACAGTGTCCGCAAGCGAGCCGCAGACATTGGCAAGGAGCGCCTTTTTTCCGAGTCCGATTGAAAAGCGGCTGATACCCTTTGAAATCTCGTTGAAATTTGTTTTTCTGCCCTCAATTTCGGCGCAGACATCACTGTATCTGACAATCGGTCCCGCAATGCATTGGTGGAAAAGGCTGGCGTAAAGCAGAACGTAGCGGAATTTTTTCTGCGCTTCGGTTTCCCCGCGGTAAACGTCAACAACATAGGAAAGCAGCTGAAAAGTATAAAACGAAATGCCGATGGGAAGCGCAATCTGAACAATGTTTTCCGGTCTGCCTGTGACCGCCTGAACGTTTTCAAGAATAAACGTCAGATATTTGAAAATTCCGATAAGCCCGAGGTCAACAACGCAGGCAGCCGCGAGATACAGCTTCGCCTTTGCTGTTCCTCGGCACTTTTCAATGTTCAGCGCAAGAATCCAATCGGCAAAGCTTTCAAAAACGAGGAGAAAAACATATTTCGGCTCGCCCCATGCATAAAAGAACAGTGAGAAAATTAGCATGACAAGGTTTTTCGCTTTCAGATCCTTGGCGAAAAAATAGCAGATCAGATTAAGAGGAAAGAAAAAATAAAGAAAGAACAGATTCGAAAAAACCATAATGCAGCTCCAATAATTTATATTACACAACGAATTTTTCAGCAGCCATTATTGTACAAGCTTTTCTTTTTGTTTTATTTCTCTAATGCGAAAATAAATGCAATATTAAAACCCTTTTCTCTACCTTTTTTTGGCTATTTTTTCAAACAGTGCCCATAAGCAAAAAAACAAAAGCGCGTCCTCTGTGTTTCAAAAAGCGGCAAAGCAATTTTCGTTTCAAAATCAAGGTCAGCGGCACTTCGGAGATCAGGATATTCAAAAACGTTTTTCATTTTGTTTCTCCTCATAATAAAAAACTCGTCAGGGCAATTATACCCTGACGAGAAAAAAGTATATTTGTTATTTTGAAAATGCAGTAAATATACCGCAGATGAAATTCCAGATTTTCAGGAAGAAAGCGGCAACCTTTTCAAAAAAGCTCAGCGCACCGACAACTTTGTTGCTCACAACGTCAGTCGTACAGGCAGGAAGGTCAACGTTCCTGTCCGCCGGCGCTTCATCAACCAGAATTTCTTCAAGGAACGGCTTGATAAGTGCCGAAGCAACGCCGACTCCGAAGTCACCGTCACCGAGTCCGAGAACAACGGCAGTAATGCTTGCGGTCACAGCGGGAGTATCACCGGTAAAGCACGCCGCCAACGCATTGAGGAACAGAATCCTGATGTCATCGGGGTAATCTTCAAGTGAATAATCGGCAAGAATTGCAAAGCACTTTAAGCCGAGCTGAATTTCGGTACTCGAAACGCTCAGATTTTCGTCGCCGTTGCAATATGCCTTGAAAACCACATTGAGAACATCGAACGCAGTTTCATAGTCACTCGCAGGCAACGCAATGTTATACCCGGCGGCAATTGTTTCAATGGTCTCTCCTTCTCCGTAAAGCGGATAGTCAATGAGCGTTTTTGCCTTTGTGCAAACTGATTTAAACGCTTCCTTCGTTTTCTCATCTTCGATATTCAGGCGGCGGCAAAGCGCGGTGGGATTCAGAATGCTTGACTCAACAAACCTTCTGAAAGACGCGTCAAATACCTCTTCGGAATATTCCTGAGTGTTGTTTATAACCTTGTCTAACGTTTCGGCGCTGTATCCTGACGGAAGCAGTTCAGGCATTCTGATTGAGGTTACATTCATTTCGCGGATTGCAACTTTTTCATCAGAGAATGTTACAAAGCGATATGCAAGCGGATAAATCACGAGCGAGGGTACGCCGACGTCATAAATAACATTTCCACTTGTGCTGATATTCTGAGCAATATCAGCGCTGTGCTTGTGTCCGGTGAAAACATACTGTATTCCGAAATTCGCAAGGCTTTCCGAAACCTTGCGCCAGTCTCTGACAACGGAATCGCTCATGAACTTTTCCTGAAGTGAGAACTGAGGAATAATCGGGTGATGCATCATGCAGATGAGTTTTCTTCCTCTTTCCGTTGCGGCTTTTGCCTGTGCTTCAATCCACGAAAGGAGCGCATTCGTTATTCCGTCGGCACTGTCGCCCGGGAGAACGGAATCAACGGCAATGAGTGTGTATCCGTCTGCGAGGTCAACGGCATAGCTTGCGGTTTTGTCATCAGATGCATACGCTTCGCCGTATCCGAAATCCTTATAGGCTTCGCGGAAATATGCCACTCCCTCTTCTCCCATGGCAGAATAATCATGGTTTCCGGGAACCACAAAAACCTCAACGCCCGTTCTTGTTTCATAATCTTTCAGAATAGACGTAATTTTTTCATGCTGAGCGGTTGTTCCGGAATCGGTGTTGTCGCCGGCAAGGAAAACGTATTTTGCGCCTGCCTCAGCGGAATCGCGCAAAAACGAGTCGAGAACGGCAAAGCTCTCGTCGCGCAGAGAGAGTAACGTGCCGTGGTTGGCGAGGGTGCCGTCGCCGTAAAAGTCTGAAATTTTTTCAACAACACTTGTGTGGACATCACTCGCAACGGAGATTTTCAGTCCGCCCTCCTCTGCCGAAGCGCAAACACCGAAAAGCGAGAGCGCCATCACAAACGAAAGCAGAACCGCAATCGTTTTTTTAATCTTCTTCATTGTATCTTCCCCTTTCAAAGCAGCATACGAGCCGCCTTTTTAATAGATTTTAACACAATTTTATAAAAAAATAAAGAGGACTCATGAAAAAATTTCAAAAAGTAACCCTTTTGCCGTCTTCGCTTTTGCGTAAAGCTTATCTTTGATTGAATGCTGATAAAACTTCATACATTGAGTACTTTTTCATATAACTTTCAATTATAGATTTTTCTTTACATTTCCAAACCGTATGTCATTTCTCATTCTCCTTTGCGGTGTTAATGGAGGAAGTGAGCATAACCCGAATGCTTGTGCAAGCAGAATCCAAAATCTTGTATTGTTCTTCGGCTATGTAGTTCGTTTTGTAAAGCAATTCCAACCAATAACCTGTTTCATTGGATTCTTTCAAAGCGATTTGCAGTTTTGAATAAAGTCTGCTTTCCCGTGAGCATACTGTGCTTCGCGGATGTTTGCACCGATGGATTTGCCACTTCTGCCGATTTGATTGGAAATAATGGATTCTCGTTTTTCTTTCAACTGTTTAACAAGGTTGATGATGGATACTGCAAAATCCATCGACTGTGTTCTCAATTTACTTTCGGACATAATGACACCGCCTGTTCGGCTTTATTGTATCATAAACGTTTGCGATAAGCAACTTTTAGTGAAGTTTGGCTTTGCCAAGTGAAGCAGCGGCGATGCCGCTGTGAAGTATCGTGCCTACGCACGAAGTGAAGTTAAGTGTGCCACCCACGCCCGCAGGCACTTCACGATGCGAAGCATCACTTCACGCACGGAGTGCGCTT
>JAEDIL010000100.1 GCA_016292455.1 Clostridiaceae bacterium | reverse complement strand
ATCTATATACAGCTTCGGGGTGAAGAAAACGGTTTCTGCATCTAAATGCGACAGCTCCATTTTTCTGCTGTGTTGTTGACACAAAAAAAGATGTCGGATATAATCGGATTGTAGCAAGTGCTGCTATGACATAAACTGCGGAAGGACTGTGAATGAATGAAAAGATTTACATCGGTGATGCTTATTTTTTTCCTTGCGGCATTACTTTGCGTTTTTGCTTCGGCTGAAGAGGAAACAAAACCTGCAATACAGATTGTTGACAGCACCGGTGAGGCGGTGTCAGCCTATGAATTTGACCCCCTTGCCGAGGATTTCGACGCACGGACGGTTATTCAAAGGGCAATTCTTGTTGCAAAGAAAACCGCAAGCGAGGAAAACCCGCTGACTCTTATTGTTCCTGCCGGCGAGTACTCAATTTCTTCGGCAATCAATGTTTTCAGCAACATGACAATCGACTTTTCCGACTCCGTTCTCACAAGAACAGAGGGCTGCCAGTCCTCATATATGCGCTTTGGTTCTTCCGACTCGGAAACAAGCGGCTACGACGGTTACAAAAACATCACAATCAAGAATGCCGTTTTGGACGACAAGGGGCTTGCACACAATTCCTCGTATATCCGCTTTGCCCATGCTCAGAACATTCTGATTGAAAACGTCAGAATGCAAAACTCCGTCGGCGTGACTCATCTTCTCACCTTTGCCGCGTCAAAGGACGTTACCGTCAAAAAATGCGTCTTTTTGAACATGGATGTTTCATCAATCAGCGCCTCTCAGAACTGCGAGGCCATTCAGATTGATATTCTGAAAGAAAGCTATTTCAGCAAGTATGCCCTTTATGACGGCACCCCGACCGAAAACGTTGTTGTCAGCGGCTGCCGATTTGAAAATGTTCCGCGCGGCTGCGGCACCCATTCCGCCATTGCCGGTCACTATTTCAGAAACATTATCTTTACCAAAAACACATTTAAAAACGTTACCGGCTACGCAATCAAAACACTCAACTACCGCAACAGCAAGGTCACTTACAATAAAATTGTCAACTGCGGCAGCGGAATCAACGTTTCAGACATCACAAGTTCGACACTTCAGAACTGCTATGCGCCGCTGAGCGAGGAAACCGTTCTCGAAAAAGAAAGCAACATGACTATCAGCAAAAACACAATTTCTGTCTGCGATACTTCTTACAGTTCGAGAGCCTATGCCTACGGCATTGAGGTTTTCGGAGCGGTTGTCAAAAATGCAACGGACAAAGACGGAAAGGAATACAGCGGCGATTTCAGAATGAGGAACGTCAGCATTTCCGGAAACAGCATCACCTCAACAGTAAGCAAAAAAGATTTCCACGCAATTGAGGTTTCCGGCGCATACAGCAGTACAGCCGGCAGCAGCTCGGGAATCAAGATTACCGGAAACAGCTTTTCCCAGACGGTAAAAAAAGGCTCATCGCAAACCGTCAATGCAATGAGAATTGAAAAAAGCACGAATGTATATATCAGCAAAAACACAGTTGCCGAGGGCAGCCAGAAGCTCAGCACGTTGCTGTTGCTTGACGACTGCAAGGGTTCCCACGTTTGCGAAAACTCATTTCTGACCGGCGGAACAAACGCCGTTTTGCTCCGCGGCAGCTCAGGCAGCACAATCAGCAAAAACAAATTTTCAAAAACAAGCAGCCATTCAATATATGCATACAGCAAATCTTCAAAGTCAACTGTTGAAGGAAACACAATCTCCTACCCCTCAAAAAGCGCGGTTGCCGTGAACTCATGTTCAGGTGCTTCGATAAAAGGAAACATAATTAAAAGCGCAAAGGGAAGCGGAATATATGTCACCGGCAGCACAAGCGTTTCCGTCACCGGAAACAAGCTGACCTCCTGCCTGAACGGCATATATGTAAAAAGCAGCAGCGGAAAATACATCAGCAAAAACACAATTGAAAAGCCGAAAGAAAAAGGAATCTATCTCAACGGCTCTTCAAGCTATACCAGCATCTCACAGAACTACATCTGCGCGCCCGTAAAAACGGGAATCTACCTTGTGGACTCAGCCTTTTGCGACACCATGTCAGGCAACCGAATTGACCTCACTTCAAAAACAATCAACGCAATTTATATCCGGGAAAAGGCCGGCGTAAGCAAGCTGACTTCAAACAAAATCAACTGCAAAACCGACTCGGCAAGCAAAAAGCTCAAAGTTGCCTGCAATGTCGGAATTTATATCAATTCCTCCGCAGCAAAAACAACGCAGTTGAATTCAAATGTTTTTGCAAACTGCCAGACAGCAATCAAGTATAACAAGCTTGCCAAAAAGGCAACGGTCAAAAGCAACAAGTTTTCAAAATGTGCAACTGAAATTAAGGCAGGCTGAATTTGAGGATAAGAGCTCTTTCTGATTCGGCACAGAGCAAAAAGTAAAGAAAAAAAGAAAGCTATAATTCACGAGTTCAAGGAAAAAATCCTTTGCGCAAGCGGATTATAGCTTTTTTATGTATTCATAAACGTGTGTTCTTGCTATATATCTGTTTGCAATCAGCACCCCCATACTGTGACATTATAATTTTTGCATAGGTAGGATTCGGGTTTTTAATATTAACCGGATATTGAAGCGTTTTTTCATATTGCCACATTAACAATCACACTCTCTTTCCCAAGGCCATGGTCCTTTGAGCCAGCATTCGCCGCAGCAGCATTCGTGCGTAAGCGGACCGTAGGCTTTTTCATATTCCTCTTTGATGCAGCAGTATTTTTCCCGATAGTTTTCAAGAAGCTCGGCTGCCGTTTCGTCGCAGGGATGAGTATCGAGATACAAATGAAGATCCCACATTGAAAAACGGATTGCTTTGAGTCTGAATTTGAGGTTGGTTTTGTCAGCGGTCATCTGCAACACCCCGCAAGGAACGGCTTATCGAGGACAGGAAAGACGGTTCCGACGCAAAGCGCTTTTTCACACGGATAAACGTCATTACACTCCTGAAACGGGACATAAGCCATTGCAACCGCAACTGTTTTCGGGAACGCCGAGGGTCCGCTCGGACAGCAGTTGTTTGCGCAGGCACGTTGCCGTTCATACATGGGCTGGCACTGATAACCATAAGTTCTGTAATTACTCAATGGTATCACTCCTTTGCCGGTTTTTCCGGCGGTTTCGCATTAGGAGCTACGCTCCTTGCATTGCCATTCTATGCTCCGAATTTTGTTCACGTTACAGAATATTTTAAATGAAAAAATCAAAAAACAGAAAAAATATAGTAAAAAACAGTAATTTTTTATTGACAAACAATAAAAAGCGTGATATTGTATGCTCGAAAAACGAAAAGAAAAGGAGGCAATTTCAATGTATACTTCTCATTCATCCGCAAAACTGACAAGGGTGATAACCTGGGTTTTCGCTTTTCTGCTTCTGGTGCTTATGATTTTTTCAGATATGCTTTTGAAGTGGTTCTTCAAAGCCGGCTATGAAGCTACCGTTAAAATCATTCTTGTCACATTCTATATCTGCTGCCCTGCCGCGTGGTGTGCGCTTTACTGCATTGAGCGGCTTTTGAAAAACATTATCGGCGAAGACGTTTTCATTCAGAAAAACGTTTTATACCTTCGCGTTCTTTCCTGGTGCTGCGCTTTCGTTGCGCTCGCCTGCCTGATTTCGGGCTTTCTGTATGTTCCGTTTTTCATCTTTTCGCTCGGTGCAACATTCATGATGCTCATTCTGCGCGTTCTGAAAAACGTCATGGCAGCGGCAACAAAGCTGAAAGACGAAAATGAGCTGACAATATGAGGAGGAGTTTTCATGGCAATCATTGTTAATCTTGACGTTATGATGGCAAAGAGAAAAATCTCTTCCGGTGAGCTTGCCGAAAAAATCGGCATCACTCAGGCAAACCTTTCAATTCTCAAAACAGGCAAGGCAAAAGCAATCCGCTTTTCAACCTTAGACAGCATCTGCAGCGCACTTGACTGTCAGCCCGGAGACATTCTTGAATTTATAGCTGATGAGGTGTAATTATGGATAACAACAGCTTTACCGACAGCAACGCTCACAACGAACAGCAAAACGGCTTTTCCGCTTTTTCGTACGCCGCCGATTCCGGAACAAAGCCCTCTGCAATACGCGGCGCAAGTTTAAGCCGCAGAATCAAGACAAGCGGCTTTGACAAGCTTGCTATGGTGCTGAACTTCTTTCTGACGTTCTTCTTTGTCAGAAACCTGCTTGCCGACATATCATGGAAACTCTGTGCCGCATATATCGGGATTTTTGCTCTTGCAACAACATTCATCACAGTAAAACAGAAGCGATTCAACGCTCAGGCGGCGTTTTCGGGTGTGCTTTGCGTTGCACTTTCCTTTTCACTTGCCTTGCGCGACAATCCCGACGAGTTCAATTTCTGGGCAATAATTCTTCTGATTTACCTTTCCGGCTCATATTGTCTTGCACTCACGGGAGCCAACCGACACAAAAGAGGAAGCTACTTCTTTTTCCTTGATATTCTGAAAACGGAGTTCCTTCTTCCTCTCAAACATTTCTTCCTCCCCTATACAAGCATGCATCACACAAGACTCGATAAAAAAGAAAGCAGCGCCCCAAAGAAAAGAAAGCCACGCAAAAAATACTCCGCAGCAATGATCGGAATTCTTTGCGCCGTTCCGGTTCTCCTCGTTGTCTTTCCCCTGCTTGTCAAAAGCGACGCGGCTTTTGAAAGCATCGCCGGTTCGATTGAAGAATCAATACACAGGTTTCTTAACGTGTTTTTCAGCCAAGAAGCTTTTTCACGTTTCTTTGAAGATTACATTTTTGTTCTTGTTCCGACCCTTTTCATCGCGCCCTATATTTTCTCTGTCATGTTCTCCTTCAGACACGGAGTTGCTGACGAGGAAAACAAGGACACAAGCAAAAAGTACGCAAAGCTGCGCGTCGGCTCACCGGCTCTTTTTTCAGGCTTTCTCGGCGTAATCTGCCTTTTGTATGTGATTTATCTTCTTTCCCAGTCGGTTTATATTTTCTCGGCTTTCGGCGGAACACTGCCAAAAGGAGTCAACCTCAGCATTTCGGAATACGCGAGAAGAGGCTTTTTTGAACTTGCCGGCGTTGCAACGGTCAACCTTGTGCTCATTGCCCTCACGGTACTTTTCAGCCGCAGGAACGAAAACGGCAGCTTCAAAACAGTAATAAAAGCATTTGACCTTTTCCTTTGCTTCTTCAACATTCTTCTTTCTGCCGTTTCAATTTCAAAAATCGTTCTTTATATGAGCGAAATGGGATTGACCCACAGACGCATATATGTTTTTGTTTTCGATATTGTGATGATTATCGCTTTCCTTTGCGTTGCGGTCAGACTCATCAAAAAAGAGTTCCCGTATATGCGCGTCATCACCGCCGCGGTATGCATAGCGGTAACTGCGCTCAGTCTTGTTGGTGTTGACAGAATCATTGCCGAATATAACACCGAAAAATATCTGAGCGGAGAGCTTCACGCCGAAAGTGTCAGAGATATTACGGACGGCTTTCAGCTCAGTGCATTTGAGAGTGTTCTGAAAATTGCCAAGAGCGAGACCGGCCTTTCAAAAGACGCGAAATACAGCATGCAATACTATGTTGTTTCTTCAACATCCTCATTCTGGCAGATGCAGCCGATGCAGTATAAAGACGGGAAGATAACAATGTACGAAAGCTCAAACACCCTCTTCGGCGACGCTGCAAAAGCACTGAAAGCCGCAAACGCAGAAATCGAAATCATTGAAGAATGTTTCTGAATCAGCAGCAGTCGTTAAGTCCGATGACTGAACACTTTACTGAAAGCGTATAAAAATCCAGTAC
>JAEDIL010000099.1 GCA_016292455.1 Clostridiaceae bacterium | reverse complement strand
AATTTTGCATTTCAGCATTTTTCTTTTTGTCCTGCGCTAAATGCGACAGCCCCTTTAACGCATTATTGCGCCAAAAGTTCACAATTAAAAGAAACATTGCCTTATCAGTACTCGGCATACAGCTCCTTTTGTCTTTTCTTCGAAGACCTTCAAACTTCTGCTTTCTTTACACCGCAGGAATCAAAGGTTTCAGTTTTTACTGTCAGCACGAAAAATGTCTGTCCCGGGTTCTTACTTGATTTTGAACTTTCTGAGTACCAGCTTAAAGAGCTTTTTGAGAGTATCCTTTAAGCCCATGTTCTTTGCCTTTTTGAGTTTGTTCTTTAAGGTCTCGTTCCTTCTCGCGGTTTCCTCCGCTTCTTTTTTCAGTTCAGCATATTTGTTGGCGTAGAACTTTGCAGCTTTACGCGTGCGCTCGATTTTTTCCTCTTCATCACATTCGGCAAAGCATTTCGGTTCAAAATTATAAGGATTGTTTTCAATAACCGAATCAAAGTAAACCTTTTCAACGTTCCTGTCTTTGCTGTATGCGGTTTCAAGTCCGTTCTTTTCAAGGAAGTCCACAAAACGGTCAAAGCGTTCGGCGTGTCCCTCATGAACGCTGTTGAAATCAATCTTTTCAATAAGAGAAGCTATCGTTGCTCCGTTTTCAACCTCGCTGAAAGGAATATGCGGAATATTATGAAAAGAGGCAAGCTCGCCGACACGCTGGTCAAGGTTGACTATAAACGTCGGAACACCGCCCATGATCGCGGCAACCGAACCGTGTATTCTTGTTCCGACAGAAAGGTCAACGTGCTTGTTCATATAGCCGTACCACTCCGGAACCGAGGTGAACATAACCGTTTTTGCCGGGTCATAAAAGCGCTTTTGAAAAACAAATTCTTCATCGCACGACTGGAAATATGTTCCGTAATAGCCGGTGATGATCTGAGCTCTTCTTTGCGGAGCGTAAACATAATTCTCGTGGTTCTTCACAAAGTTTTTAAACATTGCGGCAACCTTTTTATTTTCATGCTCAACCTTTGAATTGAGCAGAACAAGGCTCTCCTTGCTGTAAGAAAGCGGCTTGACATCGGGAAGCTTTCTTCCGTTTGAATACATCGACGGACAGCCGATAACAGTGAAATCCTTTTCTCTTTCAAAGCCGAGCGAGGTCAGAAACCTTGCCGTTTCTTCCCCTCTCAGACCGATTATCGAGGACTTTTCAAGAACGGCGGAAACAAAAGCCGCAGCCTCGTCACGGTACTGAAACGTCTTGGTAAAATCCTTGCCGTTGAGCGCCTGAATTCCGACAGACGGTACAATGCAGGGGATTTTCAACCCTTTAACGAACTTTGTCAGCTCGTTGAGTTCCGGAATGAAAGTGTTCCTGAAAGCATTGGCAAGAGGAAGCACAACGCAATCATAATTTTCGTTGACGTAGTTTGCATAACGCGTATTGAAATTGCCGAATGAGCCTGTGCCCTTGGTGTCAATTACATCAATTTCAACGCTTTCATCTTTCATGAGAGCGCGGAAAAGGCTGTACTGATAAAGCCAGTTACCGCTGTTTCCGCCCATGAGATTGCCAATAAAGACCTCCTCAGGAGAAAAAAGACGAGTATGATCCATCTGAGCGCGCATTAGTATTTTCATGTTTCAAACCTCATTGTAAAAACTAGTATTTTGTATTATATCACACATAGACCGAAATAACCAGCTTTTTCCAAAAAAATTCTCTTGCTCTGAAAAAGCTGTAAAAGCCGCAAAGCGGATTTGCTTTGCGGCTGTTTACTCATCATTTCAATTTCGGATTATTGGGCTGAGGCGGAATTTGCCTGATTTCTGATCTGGCTTTTGATAACCTTGACAGCAAATTCTTCAACAGCGGCAAGGCTTGAAGCGTTTTCGGCAGTGATTGCGGTATCATCGCCCTCAGCAGCCTTTTCCTGAATTTCAGTAATCTTCGGAGTTGAAAGCGCATGCTTTACGGTGTCTGACCATGTGGTTGTTGTGGTCTTGACGAAGTACATAATGTGATAGCCGTGGGTGGTTTCAACAATACCTACATCGCCTTCTTTTCTGCCCTCTGCAAGCGACCACTTTTCAAACTCGGGAACCATGTCGCCCTTGCTTGTGTTCTCATAAACGGTATATTTGAGCTGATTGGTGCTTTCGTCTCTTGTATCCTCGGAATATTCATTCTGGAGAGCTTCAAAAGCGTCTGCTGTCTTTTCACCGGCAAGATACTTTTCAAGAATATCCTGTGCTTTCTTATAAGCTTCCTTATCCCTTGCGGTTTCTGCATTGACGTCAAGATATACGCCTACGTCCGTATACTTCGAGGTGTCAAGAGTTTCAACCTTAACTTCCTCTTTGTTTTCTTCATTCTTTTCGGTGGTTGCTTCTTCCTTGTCGGCTTCTTCCTCAGTGTTTTCGGCGTCACCGTCAGCAGTCGCTTCTTCCTCCGGGGCCTTGACAAGAATGTGTCTTACGTCATAGGTCACAACGTCGGCAGCCTTGTGCATCGGGTTGACCATCATGAATACTGTGTAGCCGTCGTCACCTTCAAGAAGATAGGTGTCGCCTGAGGCAGTATCGGCGGAGAAAGCCCATTTGAGGAAATTTTCATCGCTCTGGGAAGAGGAAACGGTTTCCTTTGTGGACTCTTCAACGAGAGTCTTTGTTTCGTCGGTAATCATGAACTTATAGTCCTTGTTGCCGATTTTCTTTTCGTTTTCGGCGGCAAGAGCCTTGAAGCTTTCTTCATCGGTTACGGCTGCCTTGAATGCTTCGGCGTCCTTCTTTGCGGCTGCAAGAGTTTCCTTGGTTGCCTTTTCTGTTCCCGCCTCTTCATCCTTGACGGTTTCCGCAGTGAACTTATACAGTCTGTAAGTGATGGTTGCATAGGAGTCCATGTTCTTGCTGAATTCCTTTTCAACCTGCTTATCGGTGATGCTGTCTTCAATTTCCTCGTCCATTACGTCAAGATACTTGGTTGCAAGGGACTGTTCAAGCATGAGCTGCTTAACAAGCTTGTCATTGACTCCTTTTCCGTAAAATTCACGGAAATAGCCGTTGAGGGAATATCCGGCAGAGCCTTCGGAAGCGCTGCTTTCAAGCTGCTTTTCCATGTCTGCAAGGCTGTCGTCAACGGTTTTGATGTCGCTTTCGTCAAGGGTTACACCCTTTTCATTTGCAAGCTTGACAAGACCCTTGATCTGTCTGAGCTGTCTTCTTGTGAAGAAATCAAAATAATCGGTCCAGGTTGCGGTTTCGCCCTCTTCAAGCTCCATTGCAGGGAAGCCGAGGTTCTGAATGTTTTCGCTGTACTGCTGCTTATCCGGAGTTACGGAAGAATCGTAATTTATTCCGAGGTAGCTGCCGTAGCTCGAAAGATACTGGATAACCTGGTTGCATGCGGAGGAGTAATAGTATGAATACTCCGGCTGAGTTACTTCAAAGTCGCCGACCTTGAAAATGACCTTGTTCTTTTCAAGAAGACCGGTTCTGTTGAGCGCAAAAGCACCGATTCCGGCAACAATTGCAAGAACGATAACAACGGCAATAACCTTTCCGGCAATTTTTCCTGCCTGTGGGTTAAAGGCCTTTTTGTTTTTCTTTGCCGCTTTTGCAAGACGGGCTTTCCGCTCCTCGCGGTATTTTTCGGCAGAGGTTTTTTCTTCTTTTGCCATCGTGGTTTTCATCCTTTTCAAAAAAATTTTAGTTTCCGCCGGCAGTTGACAAAAAACAGAACAAAAGCGGATTTCGCCAACTGTCAGGTCACATTACAATTGCATATTTTATACCATCAGGCAAAAAAAAGCAAGACCTTTCTGACGGAGAATACAATGCGGTAGAAATTTAACATTATATGTTAAAAAATAATTTAATATTCGTCCTCAAAAACAACATTTTTTTCAACCCACGAAAGGACATCGGAAAACACTTTTTCGCGGTCATCTTCGTTGAGGATTTCGTGTCTGTCGCCGGGATATAAAATGACTTCCGGAAAATGACCCGCGCTTTCGAGATTGTCGCAGCACGCAATGACTCCCTTTCCGTTCATTCCAACAGGATCCTTAGCGCCGGAAATGAGCATTATCGGCAGACCGACGGGAAGTCTGTATGCCCATTCGGTTGCGCAGGCAGAATTTGCAAGCGAAACAATGTCTCTCATTCCGCCGAGTTTCAGCGGCGCTCCGCAGTACGGGTCCGCGATATATCTTTCAACGTTCTCCCTGTTGCGGCTGAGCCAGTCCTTGTCGGTCTCCCTGTCCCTGACGGCAAGACCGCCGAGACGGTCAAGCATGTCGCCGGGTACTTCGCCCCTTGCGCCGAACTTTTTGCAAAGAAAGCGCAGCGGCTCTTCCAGAACAACGGCGGCGGCAGGCAGCTCGCCCGTTCCGCAGAGAATGAGCGCGGAAATCTCCTCGCCGAAAACGGCGGCGTAAACACGCGCACAGAAAGAGCCCATGCTGTGACCGAAAAGCACAAGCGGCAGCCCGGGATACCTTTTCTTCATGATGAGTGAAAGCATGTGCATATCATCAACAAGGCGCACGTCGCCGTCCTCCTCGGCAAAAAATCCGAGGTCATCAATCGTTTTTGCGGAAAGTCCGTGACCAAGGTGATCGTTGCCGCAGACAACAAATCCGTTTTCCGCAAGAAAACGCGCAAATTCATCATAACGCTCAATATATTCAGAAACTCCGTGGGCAAGCTGAAAAATTCCTTTCGGCTTTTTCTCTTCGTCCTGCCAGATGCAGCAATGAATATTATCAACGCCCGTTGATGAAACAAAGTAAGCGTCTTTTTTTATAACAGCCATATTTAAACCTCCTATCCGGTAATTACGTTAATTATAATATACTCTGACGGTTTTGGCAATGGTTTTTCAAGCATACCGGACCCGGTGAAAGCAAAACTTTCCCGACAAATCTGTGAATTTTGTCAACTGCACTATTGACAGCGTAGAAATACAGTATTAAAATTGTTTTAAGAGGTTCCCCGCAAACAGAAAGGAGAAAAAATTTATGTGGCAGAAAATTGTTTCGTTTTTCATGGCAATCATCGCTTTTTTCGCTTCCCTTTTCGGAATCAATGTCAGCAAAAATCCGAACGTCAATATCTTCAAAGACCTCAGCTACGGCACGGAACAACGCCAGAAGCTTGATCTTTATCTTCCGAAAAATGCCGGCGGTTCAACCGGTCTTTACCTCGCCATTCACGGCGGCGCATGGGTTTCCGGCGACAAAACCAACTGTCCGGAAAGCATTCTTTATACCGTCAGCGGCGACATGGGTTTTGCTGCGGCAGCCATGAATTACCGCTACATCAGCGAAGCCGTCAGCGTCAACGACATTATGGATGACATTGACGCCGCCCTCAGAGCAATCAAAGCCAAAGGAAAAGAACAGGGCGTTGACATTGACCGTGTGATGCTCACCGGGTATTCAGCCGGAGCGCACCTTTCACTCCTTTACGGCTATTCAAGAAAAGACAGTGCTCCGATGAAGATTGCCTTTGTTGCAAGCAACAGCGGTCCGACAAACCTTGCCGATGTCAACTTCTATAACGGCAGCTGCTCCGACCTCGGCGACGCAAATTCAATCTGCAGCCTCATGTCAATGGCATGCGGAAAAGCTTTCACTCCCGAAACCTTCGACGATGCCGTTCCCGCATTGCTCAAAGCGTCTCCCATTTCCTATGTTTCACCCACCTGTCCGCCGACGCTGATTGCACACGGCGAAAAAGACAGCATCGTCCCCTATTCCAACGCCTCTACACTTGACAATGCACTTACCGCCGCCGGAGTGAAGCATGACCTCGTCCCCTACCCGAACTCAAACCACGGTCTTGAAAGCGACAAGGAAAGCGCCGAGCGTTACGAAACGCTTCTTTTTGAATATGTCAATACATATCTGAAATAAGCAAACGCTGCTTAACAGAACTGTCACTTTCAGTCCGGAACAAATCAAGACTATATTTCGCAACAAGCTGCAATCGTAGCTTTGTGCGTGATATAGTCTTT
>JAEDIL010000002.1 GCA_016292455.1 Clostridiaceae bacterium | reverse complement strand
GAATGCGCTTGTAAAACAGTATAAATATATGTTCTCCATGGATGGCGTGGAGCTTGAATTTGCAGATGACGCTCTTGAAGCAATCGCTGAGAAGACTCTTGAAACGGACACCGGCGCGAGAGGCTTGCGCTCTCAGTTTGAAAAAGTTCTGATGAAGTATATGTTTGACATTCCGTCCGACCCGAGCGTTTCAAAGATTGTTATTACCCGTGAAGTGGTAGAAGGCAAGGGTGAGCCCGTTTTTGAGCACAACGGACGTTCAAGGAACTCCGGAGAGACCCGTGCAAACAGCTTTATTGCAAAAAATGTGGATTGAGTATTGACATTGTCGGAAAGATTATGTTAATATACTTTGGTAAAAAAATGTGGAGGTTGAATCATGACTGCTCTTCAGTATATTTTGTCAATAGTTATAATTCTTGTTTCTGTAGTTATTATTGTTCTTGTTCTTCTTCAGGAAAGTAAGCAGGAAGGTCTTTCCGGTGCAATTGCCGGCGCGGCTGACAGCTTCTTCGGAAAGAATAAAGGCAGAACCATGGAAGCTAAACTTGCGAAGTACACAAAGATTCTCGGAACAGTTTTCTTTGTTCTTGCTCTTATTTCTTCTTTGCTTGTTCTTTTCAAAAAATAAACTACCCATTGCGGTAAAATAATTGTATATGAACTCCTTTCGTTTTTCGAAAGGAGTTTTTCTTGATTTTTTAGGTTTGTCTGTGTATAATAAAATGATATAACTTTTACTATGATTCAAAAGGTGATAGATAATGACTGTTAAGGAGCTTTGCTTTTCTCTTGCAAAGGCAAACGGAACATCAGGAGACGAATTTGAAGCGTGCAGTGTTGCCGAGAGTTTTCTTTCTGAATATATGACAGTTCACACGGATAAGATTGGTTCGCTTGTCGGAACTGTCGGAAACGGCAAATTCAGGATTTTGCTTGATGCGCATATTGACCGCATCGGTCTTGTTGTGCGCGGAATTGACGAAAAAGGTTTTTTGCTTGTTTCAGCCATAGGCGGCGCAGATCCGCGTGTTTTGGTTGGCGCAAAAGTAACCGTACATGGCAGGGAACCGCTTCTCGGAGTTGTCTGCTCAACTCCGCCGCACCTTATGAAAAAAGAGGATGCTGAAAAAGGCGTTGAAATTAAAAGCCTTGCCGTTGACATCGGTTTTTCAAAAGCGGAAGCAGAAAAGCTCGTTAGTATAGGCGACAGAATAACTGTTGAATCCGAACAGCTGTCACTCCTCGGAAACAGAATTGTCAGTCCCGCTCTTGATGACAGATGCGGCGTTGCGGCGTTGATTCTTGCGATTGAGGCGGTGCATGATAAACTGAAAAACTGCTGTATAATGCTCCAACTATCTTCCAGGGAAGAAGCGGGCGGAGCCGGCGCAAAAACAGCGGCATATAACGCTGACAGCGATGTTGCAATTGTTGTTGACGTCGGTTTTGGCTCAGACCCGCATTGCAGCAAAACAGAAGCCAATGAGCTTTCAAAAGGCCCGTCAATTGGTATTTCACCTACGCTTGACAGAAATCTGATGCTTGAACTGGTTCAGATTGCAAAGGAAAATGAAATACCGTATCAGCACGACGTTATGAGTGGACGTACCGGCACCAATGCCGACCAGATAAATGTTTCCCGCGGCGGAGTGAAAACGGCGTTGCTTTCAATCCCTCTGAGAAATATGCACACCCAGGTTGAAGTGATTGACATTGCCGACATTGAAAACACGGCAAAGCTGATTGCACGTTATATTCTGAAAAAGGAGGCTGAACTTGATGCTCAGAACAGGTAAAGCTTTGTGTGAACTTAACGGCACTTCCGGACGTGAAGAAAATGTGCGCGAGTTCATTCTCGGAAAAATTGAAGGAAAATGCGAATACAGAGTTGATCCTCTCGGCAATATTATAGCTTTTAAAAAAGGTAAAAAGAGAGCAAAGAACAAAGTTATGCTTACAGCACACATGGACGAGGTCGGCTTTATAATAACTTATATTACCGAAGATGGCTTTCTTCGTTTTGATACTGTCGGGGGAATCGACGAAAAAGTTATTGCCGGAAGAGCTGTAACGGTCGGCGAACAGAATGTTCCCGGTGTTATAGGGATAAAGCCCATTCATCTGACTGACAAGGCTGAGGCAGGAAAAGTTCCGTCTGTTTCAAAGCTGTATATTGATATAGGTGCTTCCGATAGAGCTGAGGCTGAAAAATATGTTTCAGTAGGTGACAGTGCATATTTTATCTCTCCTTTTGAAGAGTTCGGTGACAGCAGAATTAAAGCGAAGGCTCTTGATGACCGGTTCGGCTGTGCCGTTATGCTTGATATGATTCAAAGCGAAACAGAATATGATGCATTCTTTGTTTTTCTTGTTCAGGAGGAAGTCGGATTGCGCGGCTCGGTGGCTGCTGCGTATTCCGTTGACCCCGATTATGCAATTGTTCTTGAAGCTACAACGGCAGCGGATGTTGCAGGGGTAAGAGAGGAGGACTGTGTCTGTGCGCTTTCAAAGGGTGCGGTTATATCCTTCATGGACAGGTCAACGATATATGATCGCAGGCTGTTTAAGCGCGCCTTTGAGCTCGCAAGGGAAAATGGTGTTCCCTGTCAGGTTAAGACAGCTGTTGCAGGAGGCAATGATGCCGGCTCGATTCACAAGAGCAGAGGCGGAGTATATACACTGACAGTCTCGCTCCCGTGCAGATATATTCATTCGGCAACCAGCGTCGCCGATAAGCGCGACATGAACGCATGCAGACAGCTTGCCGTGCTCCTTCTTTCAGATTTTGCCAATGCTGAAACTTTGTGATTCGTCTGATTTTTTTCGGCTTGAACGCTTTTGCAACGTGTCAGACCCATTTGCCGCTTACGTTTTCTGCCGGGCAAAATGCTATGGCTTTTCACAGCCGTTTTGCGAAACATGGCTGAGTATATGTGAAAAAGAAGTAAAAGCGGTACTTTCGGTGTTTTGCAAAAATGCTGTGCTGTTTGCTTCTGACAGCGCTGATTTTGAAGAGCTCGCGTTGTTTCTTGAAACGGGTGGTTTCAAAACCTTGCTTACTGACTCGGTCACAGCCGGAAAGCTTGGATTTAGGGACTTTAATAAAAAGAAGGCTCTTGTTTTTGACGGAAAGCGCCCGGACAACACTTGCATTGACAAGGTAGATTATAAACAGGTGTATTCGCTTCTTAGCGAGTGCTTTCCGGGAGAATACGGCAACGAAAAAGAGCAGTATCTTACATGGCTTTCGGATATAACTTTCAGGCAGAACAGACACTTTGCGAGAGTAAAGACGGTTATTGAGGACAGTCAGCTTTGTGCCTGCGCACTTACGGTTGCCGAAACAGAAAAAACAGCAGTTATCGGCGGGGTTTGCTGCGCCGAATCAAAGCGTGGGCGCGGCTTCGCGGGCAGGACGGTTCTTTCAGCTGTTTCTGAGCTCGGCAAGGAAGGAAAGGACGTTTTTGTTTTTGCCAAGCGTGACGTTGCCGAAGGGTTTTATAAAAAACTCGGGTTCTCATTCTATAAAGACGCCGCATACATAGAAAGGAATTGAAATGTTTGAATTTGATAACAGAATAAATGAGCTTTCAAAAAAGGCTCTTGAAAGCGCAAAGGCTGAGTTTGAAACAATTGATGAAATCACTGAATTCAATCAAAAAAAAATGCTCGGCGCTTTTATCAAAAACAACGTTAGTGAAGTGATGTTTTCAGGAACAACCGGCTATGGCTACTCCGACCGCGGAAGAGAAGTTCTTGACCGTGTTTTTGCCGAAGCAGTCGGTGCCCAAGATGCAATCGTAAGGCATAATTTTACCTGCGGCACACACACGTTGAGCGTTGCGCTTTTCGGTGTGCTTCGCCCCGGTGATACGATGCTTTGTGTAACAGGCATACCGTATGACACAATTCAGCCGGTTATTGGTATCAGCGAAAAGAAGATTTCAGGTTCGCTTGCAGATTTCGGAATAAAATATAAACAGGTTAATTTAAAAGAAGACGGAACGCTTGATTATGAAGCGATTGAAAGTGCGGTTGACAGCAGCATTTCAATGGTCTATGTTCAGCGTTCAAGAGGATATAACCTTCGCCCGACTCTTTCTGTTGCTGAAATAGGCAGAATTGTTGAAATAACAAAGCGCAAGAGCGGTGCTGTTGTAATGGTTGACAACTGCTACGGCGAATGGGTTGAAAAAACAGAGCCGACGCAGGTTGGCGCTGACCTGATTGCCGGCTCGCTTATAAAGAATCCGGGCGGGGGAATTGCTCGTACCGGCGGTTACATTGCCGGACGGCATGACCTTGTTGAAAAATGTGCGGACAGATTGATCTCACCGGGAATAGGACGCGAAGTCGGGGCAACGCTCGGAATGAACCGTGAATTGTTCCTCGGAATATACAGTGCGCCTCATGTTGTCGGCGAAGCGCTGAAAAGCGCCGTATTTGCTGCTTCATTATATAATCTGCTCGGCTTTGAAACAACGCCGGAAGTTCACGAAAAAAGACATGACATTATTCAGGCTGTAAAACTGAAAAATGAAAAGAATCTGATTGCTTTCTGCCGCGGAATTCAGAAGTGTTCCCCCGTTGACGCATTTGCCACCCCGGAGCCATGGGATATGCCGGGCTATGACAGCCGGGTTATTATGGCGGCTGTTGCATTCACTCTCGGCTCATCAATTGAGCTTTCGGCAGACGCGCCGCTCCGCGAGCCGTTTGCAGTGTGGATGCAGGGTGGTCTTAATTTTCACAGCGCTAAGCTGGCAATAATGAGCAGCGCTGATGAAGTACTGAAAGGAATGGGAGAATGAGCACATTCAAGGGCTTTGACAGAGATGTTTTGTTAATGCTTGCCGAAAACAAGTTTAATGACAGCAAGCCTTATTATGAATCAATCAAGGAAACCCTGAAACAAAAGGCGATTGTGCCTATGCGTCAGATTTGCTCGGAACTCTCTCCAATTCTGTTTGAAATTGACGGGCAAATGAATTTGATTCCCGTAAAAATGGTTTCAAGAATCCGGCGTGATACAAGACGCGCAAAGAACATGAATATGTACAGAGACAATATCTGGTGTATGTTCATGAGGCATAAATATGAATGGGATTATCAGCCTTGCATGTGGTTTGAAGTAATGCCTGGATGCTACACGATCGGTGTCGGAATGTTTCACACGGATTCTGCGTTTCTTGAAAAATACCGCGAGGTGTTTTCAGAGAACCAAGGAGTGTTTGAGTCGGCGCTTGAAAGCGTTCTTTCAGCCGGAGCAGAGCCTTGCATTGAACGATATGCAAAGGATAAACCGGGAACGGTAAAGCAAGGATTGTCAGATTATTACAACGCAAAGAATCTGTTTTTTATCAAAAGCAGTTTTGACCTCGAACCGCTCTTTGACGGAACAGTACTTGACGATTTAAAGAGCACCATTGCAGCGTATGCTCCGATGTACAGGTTTTTATTGCTGTCAACAGAAAAGATGATCAGTGAGAAAGGTAGATAATGACAATGAAAAGACTTGAACTTTATAAAAAGCTCAAAAGCGGAACGGATATTCGCGGAGTTGCCGTTGAAACAGAGGGGAGTCCCGTTCAGCTTGATGATTTTACTGTTTTTGACCTGACCTGCGGCTTTTGCCGGTGGCTCATTGACAACGGAGTGAAACCGTCCGCCTTCATTGCTGTCGGTCATGATTCAAGAATTTCATCGGAAAGAATCAAAAAGCAGGTTATCAGTGCAATCTGCGCTTTTAACTTCAACGTATTTGACTGTTCTCTTGCTTCAACGCCGGCAATGTTTATGACAACAGTTGACCTTGGCTGTGCTGCCGCTGTTCAGATTACTGCAAGTCATCACCCATATGACAGAAACGGTCTCAAATTTTTTACAACACAAGGCGGACTCAACAGCGAGGACCTTGATAAGGTAATTGAAAATACGCAGGGGCTTATTATTCCTCACCATGAGTCGTTTACTATTGAAAGAGTTGACTTTATGTCCGTATATGCGAAAAATCTGCGCGAAATGATTTGCCGCGAAGTGAACGCAAAAGTCTATGATAAACCGCTTTCCGGATATAAGATTGTTGTTGACGCCGGAAACGGAGTCGGCGGCTTTTACGCAACGGAGGTTCTTGAAAAGCTTGGCGCGGATATATCGGGAAGTCAGTTTCTTAATCCTGACGGAATGTTCCCGAATCACGCTCCGAACCCTGAAAACAAGGAAGCCATGCGTTCAATCAGTGAAGCGACGCTGAAAAATCACGCTGATCTCGGTGTTATTTTTGACACAGATGTTGACAGGGCCAGCTGTGTTGATGAAAACGGAAACGAAATAAACCGCAACCGTCTTGTCGCTCTTGCTTCAATTATTGCGCTTGAAGGAAACGCAGGAGGCACGATAGTAACTGACAGTGTAACATCAACCGGTCTTACGGATTTCATAAATAACGAACTCGGCGGCGTCCATTACAGATATAAGAGAGGATACCGCAATGTAATCAATGAACAGCTGAGACTTAATGGCGAGGGAGTTAATTGTCCTCTTGCAATCGAGACTTCCGGTCACGCCGCTTTCAGAGAAAACTATTATCTTGATGACGGGGCATATCTGATTACAAAAATTGTTATAAAAATGGCTCAGATGGGTAAAAGCGGAAAAAAGCTTGAATCACTGATAAAGAATCTCAAAGACCCTGTTGAGGCGGCTGAGCTGCGGCTGAAAATCGGTGAGGAAGATTTCAGAAGCTATGGCAACCGTGTTATTGCCGAACTCGGGGACTATGCAAAGACAAAAGCGGGCTGGACAATTGCTCCGGATAACCGCGAAGGAATCAGAGTATTCCTCGATAAAGAACACGGAGACGGCTGGTTCCTTCTCAGACTGAGTGTTCATGACCCGATAATGCCCTTGAACATTGAGAGCGATTCAGAGGGCGGAACCCGACTTATTGCACTTGAAATTTTTGATTTTCTTGAAAAATATTCTGCTCTTGACAGTAAGGTTGTTGAGGACTACATCGGATAATATTTAAAAAAGGGGTGAAAAGCATGAAAAAATACACAACTGCAATGATTGTTCTGGCGCTCATTGCGGCTGCTTTGCTTTTTGCCTTTGCTTCCGAATCGGAACCGATTGATTCGCTCTTTCATGCTCCGGCTCAGGACGGAGGAGACGGACAAATCTGGAATGCTATTGAAAAAGGCGCCGAAGGTAAGTACACGCTTAAAACCCCGACCGACGGCTCACACCGGTCAGCCCTTGTTTACACAGACCTGAATGCCGACGGCAAAAATGAAGTTGTTGCGTTCTATTCAACTGTAAAGTCGGGTGACTCAATTTGTATGCAGATTCTTTCTCAGACTGACAGCGGCTGGGTATCTTCAACGGGTGTGAACAGTGAGTTCAACGAAATTAAACAGGTCGAGTTTGCCGATCTTGACGGTGACGGCAAGAATGAAGTTGTTGTCGGATGGGGTCTTCAAAAGAACAACATAATGCAGCAGATAAGTGTTTATAGATTTGATGAAAAGAATGATTTGCTGACACAGATATTTGATTCAAAGTATACGTCTTTTGGTTTGTTTGATATAAACTCTGATAAGCAAACCGAAATTGCTGTTATTTCTGCAGATTTTTCAATTGAACCGCCGGTCCAGAAACTGGCTTTGTTTTCTTATTCTGCCGATAAGTTCCGGAAAATATCCGAAACAGATATTGATCCGTCAATTACTACTGTTTCAGGTCTGAGCTTTGATGTAAACCGGAGAACTGCAAGCAGCCGTATCTATGTTGACGGTTATGTTGCCGACGGACTTTTGTCAACCGAACTGCTGATTTTTGATCTTGCTTCTTCCAACCTCAGACGCTGCTATATTGACGGAGAAACATTCTGCTCGTTGACAAAAAGGAGCATAAATGTTTTTTGCAGCGACATCAACAATGACGGTGTTGTTGAAATTCCGACAAAAAGGAATATTGAGCATAGTGCAGGAAGTTTCAGTCTTATTGAATGGAAGTGCCTTCAACAGGATGAAATGAAAACCGTCTGCTATTATTATGACAACAGAGAAAACGGCTATTATTTCTGCATACCGTCGGCTATTGAAGGTAACTCTTATCCGGTTCTTTCGGAAGACGGAAAAAGACTTTGCTTTTACGAGTCGGATTTTTCAATGCAGCCCACTGATGACCCGCAGCTTTTGCTTGAATTATTTATTGACGGCAGCGGCGAAATGAGCCTGATCTCCACACTGTACAGATATATTGACAGTCACAAGGGCAACAGCTTCTATTGCCGCATAACAGAAAGAGGAAGCATATTAGGTCTGACAAAAAGGCTGGTTGCTTCAAGCATTATTTTTGTGTGAACGGAGGGATAAAATTGAAAAGTATTCTAATTGCCGAAGATGAGGCTGCAATCAGGGAGTTCATTACACTGAATCTTACTCATTCCGGATACTGTGTTGTTGAAGCGGAAAACGGAAAAGAAGCAGTCGAATTATTTGAAAAAGACAAAGAGAACATTGATATTGTTCTTCTTGACTATATGATGCCTTTAATGAACGGCATTGATGCGTGCAAACGCATCCGTGAATTGTCACCGGGCGTCGGTGTAATTTTTCTTACCGCAAAGACTCAGGAGTCTGACAAAATATACGGACTTTATTCAGGTGCAGATGATTATATTACAAAGCCGTTTTCGGTAACTGAGCTGCTTGCGAGAATAGAGGCTGTTTACAGACGTGTAAAACTCAACAAGGAGCTGCTCAACACTCACAGCGATGAAATGGTTTGCGGCGATTATATTCTCAGCACAAAAAAGCGAGCCGTCATTACCGGAAATCAAAGAATCGAGCTGTCTCAGATTGAGTTTCAGATTCTTGAATACTTTTTTTCTCAGCCCGACACAACAATTTCGCGCGAAGAAATTCTTGAACGTGTCTGGGGAGGGGGATACTTCGGCGATGATAAGGTTGTTGATGTAAATATCAGAAGGCTTCGCCTGAAAGTTGAAAAGGATCCGTCATGTCCTGAGCATTTGATCACCGTTTGGGGAAAGGGATATAAATGGGTCGCAGAAAACTGAAAAATATCGGTGGCGCTGTAACCGGCAAGACAATCAAAGCTAGATGGCTTCGCAACATATTTTTGGTTACAACGGTTTTTCTGCTGATAATAACTGCCATTCTTATCAACTCAACATATCTGCGCTATTACCATGCCGCACAGATGATCTTGAAGTCATGCAATACCGACGTTGCCGAAGCGTATTTCAGCTATTACGCAAACGACGAAGAAGCGTTCCTTAAAGCAGCTGTGGCATACGCCGAAAGCTATGAATACAGGGATAAGGCTGACATCTGGGTAATTGACAAAAACGGAAACCCGATTGTTTCTTCCGGAGGATATGATGTCAGTAATTTTGATGAAATGACTGATTATTACGAAGCGTTATCTTCGGAAAGTAAGCTGGCGATGTCCAGAACCAGAATGCCGTGGGGTGAGCCCGTTATGACGATGAGCTATATTCTCACAGCCCCGGACGGCAACAGCTTCGGAGCCGTGAGATATATCGTTTCTCTTCGCGACATGAACAGACAGCTCGGTTTAGTTATCGGGATAATTATTGTCAGCTTTCTTTTGATAATCATGCTTATGTTCAACAGCGGCTATTATTTCGTTTCTTCAATAGTCAATCCCGTTAAAGTTATAAATCAGACAGCAAAACGCGTTGCAACAGGGGACTTTTCTGTGAGGATTTCATCTCCGCACACAGACGATGAACTCGGTGAGCTTTGCGAAACCATCAATAATATGGCAGAACAGCTCGGTGAAACGGAAAACATGAAAAACAGTTTCATCTCAACGGTCTCACATGAAATCCGCACTCCTCTCACGGCGATAAAGGGATGGGGGGAAACGCTATATTCCGTTGCCGACGACAAGGATGAGGTTATGAAAAAAGGACTCGGAATCATTATTTCTGAGACTTCACGACTTTATGGCATGGTTGAGGAATTGCTAGATTTTTCAAGAATGCAAAGCGGAAAGCTTGTCATGAAAAGCGCTGTTGTTGACATAATCGCCGAAGTTCAGCAGGCGTACATAATGTATCAGCCTAAGGCGTCGGCCGAGGGTAAAGAGCTTTTCCTGGAATTACCGGAGGAAGAAGAAAGCTTTGTTTTCGGCGACAGCGACAGAATTTGTCAGGTGTTCATCAACATTCTCGATAATGCCGTAAAATACACAGAAAGTGGCGGAAAAATTACAATTTCGGTTGAAAACGCAAAAAAGTATGTTAAAATAATCTTTACCGACAACGGTTGCGGAATTTCTAAGAATGATTTGAACCACGTGAAAGAGAAGTTTTATAAAGCTAACAATGAAAAGCACGGAACCGGTATAGGTCTTGCTGTTGTTGATGAGATAGTCAAACTGCACAGCGGTATTTTAAGAATAAACAGCAACGAAGGCAACGGAACAAAGGTTACCGTTATGTTGCCTGTTTACAAAAAGGAGGAACAGAGTTGAACAAGAAAAAAGAGAATGACATAGTTCACAAGACATCTGTCGGCGGGCAGGCGTTGATTGAAGGAATAATGATGATGGGTCCGAAAGGAGCGGCGGTTTCCGTCAGACTTCCGGACGGCTCAATCGACACCGAAGAAAAGCAGGTCAGGCATATTCGTGACAAGATCAAGTTTCTCGGTTGGCCGATTATCCGCGGCTGTGTCAATTTTGTTGAATCAATGATATTCGGTTATAAGTGTCTTATGGAATCCGCAGAAAAATCCGGTTTGGAGGATATTGAAAGCTCCGAAGAGAACGCTTCAAAGCTTGATAAATGGCTTAATGAGCATCTGAGCAAAAAAGTCATGGGTGTAATTACCGGTGCGGCTTCGGTTCTCGGAGTTCTGCTTGCCTTTGCGCTTTTTTTCTGGCTTCCTACCAAAATTGCCGACCTCATCAATAATGCTTCTTCGGGAGCGATAACAAATTACAGAGCACTAATTGAGGGCGTTATGCGCATGGTGATTTTTGTTGCCTATATTGCTGCGGTGTCATTGATGAAAGATATTCGGAGAACCTTTATGTATCATGGCGCAGAGCATAAAACAATTTTCTGCTATGAAAAAGGTCTGGAACTGACGGTTGAAAATGTCCGCAAACAGCTTCGCTTTCATCCGCGCTGCGGAACAAGCTTTATGTTTGTAATGATAATAATCAGCGTCATATTTTCCTCGTGTGTTTCCGTTGCTTTCCCCGGTCTGCGGAATAATGTTGCGGTGTGGATGATTGTCAAGCTGTTAATTCTTCCGCTTGTTATGGGCTTTGGCTATGAGTTCATAAAGTACGCCGGAAAGCATGATAATCTGTTTGTAAAAATTCTCTCCGCACCCGGATTGTGGATGCAGCGCCTTACTACGAAAGAGCCGGACGATTCGATGATTGAGGTTGCTCTTGCAGCGTTTAGAACCGTAATCACGGATAACCCGGCTGACGACGCAATTTGACGGTATGACAGTATCTGAATTATACAAAAGCTGTTGTGACGCGCTTTCGGAAAACGGAATCGGGAACGCAGAAAATGAAGCGCGGTTCATTATTCAGAAAGCTCTCAGATGTGATCAGACAGCATTTTTACTGAACAAAGGCGCTGTTGCCGAACCTTTTGTTGTTGACAGAGCCGTCAATATGGTTCACAGAAGAATCAGAAGAGAGCCGCTCCAATATGTTCTGGGTGAATGGGATTTTTTCGGCTATACTTTTAAAGTCGGTGAAGGTGTCCTTGCTCCGCGTCCGGAAACCGAGGAGCTCTGTTCGCTTGTTATTGACCGAATTGACAAGTGTAAAGCCGGTCTCACTGTTTTTGATCTTTGTTCCGGAACAGGCTGCATCGGCATTTCGCTGAAAAAAACTCTGCCTTTGCTTGATGTGTATCTTGTTGAATACTCTGATGAAGCGCTCGGATACCTGAATGAAAACCGCATTTCACTTGGTGTTGCGCGTTCTGTTCCGGCAATTAAAGGTGATGTTCTGAAAGGCTATGAAGCTTTCGGCTTTTTGCCTAGACCGGATATAATCGTTTCAAATCCGCCGTATATCAGCACATTTGAATTGCCTCTGCTTCAAACGGAGGTCAAAAAAGAACCTGTTGTTGCTCTTGACGGAGGAGAGGACGGACTTGTTTTTTATCGCGCCCTTGCCGAAAAGTGGCTGCCGTACCTGAACGAAGGCGGCTTTATTGCGGTTGAATGCGGCGATGAACAGGCGGACGACGTGGCAGCAATGTTTTCAGAATATTCCGGAGACATTTCAATAATCAAAGATTTTAACGGCATTGACCGCTTTGTCATTGCCGGAAAGGAAAAATATGATATATGACCTTTTCAGAAACGGATTTACAATTGAGCTTGTTCTGAACCTGTTCGCGAGAGTGTTCGTAATGTTCTGCATTCTCCCGGTTCATGAGTTTGCACACGCGCTTGTTGCAACGAAGCTCGGCGACAAAACGGCGAAGTATTCGGGAAGACTGACACTCAATCCGTTGGCACATCTGGATTTGTTCGGAGCTCTGATGCTGATTATTGCCGGCTTCGGCTATGCAAAGCCGGTTCCCGTCAATACGAATAACTTTAAAAACAGAAAGCTCGGAATAGGCGTCACTGCCTTTGCCGGACCGTTTTCAAATTTGCTTCTTGCGTTCGTTTTTTCGCTGGTGTACTGCGCAATTTTTCGCTTCGGTTCTCCGGCACAGGGAAGCGCTATTCACGCAATTGCTGTTTTTTGCCTTTATGTTGTACAAATCAATGTTTCGCTCGCCGTTTTTAACCTTATTCCCATTCCGCCGCTCGACGGTTCAAGAATTATTTCGGCAGTTTTGCCGGACAGGATACACTTTAAATTTATGCAGTATGAACGCTATTTTGTTTACGGCTTCTTTATCATTATTCTGCTTGGTGTTCTTGATACGCCGATGGCATTTTTAACAAGCTCCGTTTCCGGAGCAATGGTCAGACTTGCGGCGTCAATATTCGGTCTTCGGGTTGGGTGAATAATGGATAAGCTGAACTATAAAATTGATGTATTTGAGGGTCCGCTTGACCTTTTGCTGCACCTGATTAACAAACACAAACTGAATATCAATGATATACCGATTTTCGAGCTTGTTGAGCAGTATGTTGACTACGTCCGTCGGATGAAAGAGGCGGATATGGATATTGCAAGCGAGTTCATTGAAATGGCCGCCCGCCTTGTATATATCAAGACTGTGTCGCTCCTTCCGGTTCATGAGGAAGCAGAGCAGCTGAAGCTTGAACTTTCCGGTGAGCTGATTGAATACAGGGACTGTAAACTGATGGCAGAAAAGCTTTCCGAACAGTCGGACGGTGTGAACCATATTTGCAGAAAACCTCAGCAGCTTCCGAAGGATATGACATACAGACTTAACCATGAACCCTCATTGATTCTCTCTGCATATCTTAGTGCTGTCGGAAAAGGAAAAAGAAAACTGCCGCCGCCGATTGAAGCTTTCAATTCAATTGTTGCCCACAAAATCGTTTCGGTCAATTCAAGAATAGTGTATATTTATCGCCGGCTTCTCAAAAGTGCAAGAGCAAAACTCAGCGAGCTTTTTGCAGCAAGCGATTCGCGTTCGGAGCTTGTTGCAACCTTTCTTGCCGTTCTTGAACTTGTAAAGAACGGCAGAATAACATTGAGTGATGATAACAGTATGGTGTCACTTAACAGAAAGAGTGGTAAAAAACAATGAACATGAAGGAGCTGCAAAATACAATAGAAGCAATACTGTTTGCCGTCGGAGAACCGATTGAGCTTGAAAAGCTTGCTCAGACGCTTGAAACGGACGAGCTTTTGCTCGGTCAGGTGCTTGAAAATCTTCGCGCGCTCTATGACGAAAAAGACGGTGGGCTTTGTATTTTAAAGCTTGATAATAAGTACCAGCTATGTACAAGAAAACAGTACGCCGAGCCGGTCAGACAGGCACTTGAAAGCAAGCGGAACACTCCGCTCTCGCAGGCTGCCTTTGAAGTCCTTGCAATTATTGCTTATAATCAGCCGGTGACAAAAGCCTTTGTTGAACAGATTCGCGGAGTTGACTGCTCTGCTGTCATTTCTACGCTTTGTCAGCGTATGCTTATTGAGGAAAAAGGTCGTCTTGATCTTCCCGGAAGACCGTTGGTATACGGAACAACACCTGATTTTTTGCGGTGCTTCTGCCTTTCTTCTCTTGATGATCTTCCGCCGATACCGGAAAAAGGTGCTGAAAGCACTGATTCAGACAGTAAAACCGAAGAAAATTTACAAACGGACGAAAATGATTTTAATCAAACAGTTGACGAATTATAAATTTTAGGGTAACATATATAAAGCTTATTGTGAAAGGAGCGGTGTTGTGACAGGATTTCAGATTTTTCTTTGTATTCTGGGAGGAATTATTGCTTTTTTCGTTTTAGTTCTGTCCGTACCGGTCCATGTTTCTTTCTCATACGGCGAAAAGATCTATCTTTCAATCAGGTATCTTTTCATAAAGATAAATATCCTACCGCTGGGCGAGAAAAAGCCGAAGAAGGATAAAAAGCCTAAAAAAGAAAAACCCGCAAAAGAAAAGTCCGCAGAAGATGCTGATAAGCCAAAGGAAAAAAAGCCTAATCCGATTCTTCAAATGGTAAAGGCAAACGGATATGACGGAATGATTGAGGTTCTTTCAAGGTTTGGTCATGTGCTCGCGCTTTATGGCGGAAAGCTTTTCAGGAGCGTTGTTTTTGATGAGATTGAGCTTTACATAACTGTCGGCACCGGAGACAGTGCACAAACAGCAATCAAGTACGGTCAGACCTGTCAGAAAGTATATCCCATTCTTGGCTTCATTTGTTCAAATAACCTTGTTAAAAAATACGATGCTCAGGTTGAGCCTGACTTTCTCGCAAACAACAGCAGCGGCGAGTTCTTTTTTGACTTCCATCTGGTTGTCAGGAAAATTATCAACTCAACACTCGGTCTTGTGTTCAGGCTTGTTTTTAAAGTTTTAATTAAGTTTCTTACAAACGCGAAAAAAGGAAAGAAATCCGAACCGACTCAGGAATCAATTCCTCAAACAAAGAAAGGATGATATATAATGTCAGAAAAATCAGCAGGTGCTATTCTCAGTGCAACAATTGAAAAGATTCGTGACCTTGTTGACACCAGCACAATTATCGGTGAACCGATCTATGCCGAGGGCGGCATCACGATCATTCCCGTTTCAAAGGTAACCTACGGCTTTGCTTCGGGCGGAGCAGATTTTCCCTCAAAGAACACGAAGGAGCTCTTCGGGGGCGGCGGCGGTGCCGGCGTAACAATCACTCCGGTTGCTTTCCTTGTTGTCAATGACGGTGAAGTCACGCTTAAACACATCACAGCTTATGACAATGCGGCTGAAAGAGTGGTGAACCTTGTTCCCGAAATGTTTGACAAGGTTACCGGTCTTGTTAATAAAGCAAAAAAAGATGCTGACAAAAAGGCTGCCGCCGATGCAGCAGTTGATGCCGCTATCGACGCAACTGTCAGCGAATAATCTTATCTCTGATAATTTTTCAACAACCGCCTGCATAACATGAAAATGGCAGGTGGTTGCTTTGTTGATGAAAAAAATATTCCGGTTAATGCTCATAACGGTTCTGTTGCTTTGGAGTGCGGCGCTTTACTGCTCCGGCGTTTCAATCAGCGCGCAAAGTGCCGTTGTTCTCGATGCAAGAACAAATGAAGTGGTCTTTGAAAGCAATGCTCATGAAAAACGCTCAATGGCCAGCACAACGAAGATCATGACGGCAATTCTTGCTGTTGAATCCGGGCGGCTCGGCGAGTGTGTTCATGTTACCGCGGCAATGTCTGGTGCAGAAGGTACTTCAATCGGGCTGAAACCCGGGTATAAGCTCAGCCTTTTTGACCTTGTATGCGGTATGATGCTTGAATCCGGCAACGACGCGGCAAACGCAGTTGCGCTGCATCTTTCCGGCAGCTTTGAAAAATTTTCTGAGCTTATGAATCAGAAGGCTGCGGAGCTCGGAATGAACAACACCTGCTTTGTCACGCCGTCAGGACTTGATGATGAAAACCATTACTCAACCGCTTATGATATGGCGATTCTTGCTTCATACTGTATTAGGAACCCTGTTTTCAGGTCTGTTTGTTCTGACAAAAGTCATGTTGCGGAATTGATCAGTCCTGCGTCAGGCCGGCTGTATTTTTCTAATCATAATCGTTTGCTTTCCTCCGTTGAGGGGGTTTTCGGCGTGAAAACGGGCTTTACCAAAAAAAGCGGCCGCTGCCTTGTGAGTGCGGTTGAAAAAGACGGAATTGTTCTTGTTGCAGTCACCCTGAAAGCTCCTGACGATTGGAACGACCATAAAAAACTGTTTTCACATTGCTTTGAACAGTATGAAAGCTGCGAAGCTGATCTTGGTTTTCCGAAAAGCCTTTCCGTCGAAGGTGGGGTCAGAAGCATCATTCCGGTAATCGCTGAGAAAGATTCAATAACCGTTGCTGCAAGAAAAGGTAAGCAGATTGAAAAGCGCGTTTTCTTTCCCGGTTTTATTTATGCGCCTGTCAGAAAAGGTCAGGTTGTAGGAAGAGTTGAGTATTATTCCGGCGGAAAAATGATTGATTCGGTGTTGTTATATGCAGGGGAAGGCGTATCCCCTCAAAAAGAAACATATATACAGGAAAAGACTTTTTTAGAAAGATTGGCAGAAAAGTTCAGAAGGCTTTTTGCCTGAATTAAAGGAAGTGTTACCTTTTGGCTATTGAAAAAATCAGACTCCAGAAATATCTTTCGGAATGCGGCGTAGCTTCCAGAAGAAAGAGTGAGGAGCTCATTGAAAACGGCTTTGTAAAGGTCAACGGAAAAACAGCCTCTGTCGGCGATAAAGTTGACCCGAAGCGTGACAGTATAACAGTCCACGGAAAAAAGGTTGTCCGTCAGAATAAGTGTGTATATCTTATGCTGAACAAGCCGCGCGGTTTTATAACAACAATGAGTGATGAAATGGACAGAAAGTGCGTTGCCTCCCTTGTTAGCGACGCTCCGGCGAGGGTTTATCCCGTCGGCAGACTCGACAGAGAGTCAGAGGGTATGCTGCTTTTCACAAATGACGGTGAATTTGCCAATGCTCTTACACACCCGTCGAAGCATGTTTCCAAGACTTACCGCGTCACTGTCCGTCCGCCGGTTTCAGAGGAGCAACTGACAGCAATTGCTGCCGGAATAGTGATTGATGACAGAAAAACTTCTCCCGCCGACGTTCGTGTTGTTTTGCAGGAGGAAAACAGAGTTGTTCTTGAAATCGTTCTTTACGAGGGGAGGAACCGTCAGATCCGAAAGATGTGTGAAGAAATCGGACTTGAAGTTGCAAGACTTCGCAGAATTGCTGTCGGTTCTGTAAAACTGGGAATGCTCAAAATCGGCTCGTGGCGAGAAATGAGCGAAGAGGAAGTGCGAAAGCTTATGCTTGCAGCCGGTATGGAGGTCAAAAAGAAATGATTTTTTTCAGACCGAAAGAAATTCTGTCCCAAGAATGTACGGCTTTGTTTGAAGCGTTTGAAAATTCGGACAAGCTTGGTGAGTGCCGGCTGAAAATAAAGGGCAGTTCCGCTGATGTATACTTGTTGAGCTATGACTTGTCCCGGCCTGAGGTCGGCGAAGGACTGCTGAAAAGCGCCTATAACTATGCGGCAAACCGCGGTGCTTATATCGGAACACTCTCGGCAAAGGACAGCGGGATAGCGCATACTTATCTTAACTTCAAAGAGGAAGACGGTCTGCTTACAAATGACATTCCGTCACTGCTTGCCGGTCATTGCAATTGCAGTCCGGATATTTGACAAATCCGGCAAAACGATATATAATATTTGGAAACGAAGAATTTGCAAAAGGGTACGAAGAAAGGCTTGAGAACATGATAAAAAGTATGACCGGCTTTGGACGTGCGCAGGATGTTATCGACAGCATGAGCATAGCCGTTGAAATTAAGAGTGTCAATCACAGATATTTTGAATTCAACTCGAAAACTCCGAGAGTTTACGGCTTTCTTGATGAAAAGCTGAAAAGTCGGGTTCAGACTGCCGTCGCGCGAGGAAAAATCGAGTGCTATGTAACAATCGAAAGTCTTGAAGATGACAACTGCACCGTTACCGTCAATCATTCCCTTGCCGGCGGATATGTTGCTGCTCTGACGGAACTTGCCGAGAAATACGGGCTTGAAAACGATGTTACGGTTACATCACTTGCAAAGTATTATGATATTTTTTCAGTTCATAAAAACGAAGCAGACGAAGAGAGAGTCTGGAACGCCGTTTGTGCTGTGACCGATAGGGCTCTTGAATCTTTTATCGCAATGCGCGAACGGGAGGGCGCAAAGCTGCGTGATGACATTCTTTCACGCTGTGACATTATTCTTGAAAACGTTGCATACATAGAAGAGCGTTCGCCTGAAACCGTAAGGGAATATAATGCCAAGCTGCTTGAAAGAATGAGGACCGTTCTTGAAGATGTACACGTTGACGAGCAGCGCCTTCTGACCGAGGCGGCAGTGTTTGCCGACAAGGTTGCCGTTGCTGAGGAAACCGTCAGATTGCGCAGCCACATTGAACAGATGCGCGAGTTCATGAACGGCGATGTTGCCATTGGACGAAAGGCGGATTTTCTCATTCAGGAAATCAATCGCGAAGCCAATACAATCGGCTCGAAGGCGCAAGACGTAGAAATAGCCAAAAAGGTTATTGACATTAAAGCCGAAGTTGAAAAAATCCGCGAACAGATTCAGAATATCGAGTAAAAAGGGGAATTATAATGAGACTCATAAATATTGGCTTCGGCAATATGATAAATGCGGCGCGTCTCATTGCTGTTGTCAGTCCCGACTCTGCTCCGATTAAACGAATTGTTCAGGAGTCAAAGGAGCGCGGAACTCTGATTGACGCAACACAAGGCAGAAGAACCCGCGCGGTACTTATGATGGACAGCGACCATGTTGTTCTTTCGTATCTTCAGACCGAGACTGTTGCCGCCCGTCTTAACGGCGAGTCAAATGAGTCTTTTCCGGAGGACGTTGAAAAGGAATAATGGTTTGCTTGTTGTTCTTTCCGGCCCGTCCGGAAGCGGAAAGGATACAGTTTTAAAAGCCGTTCTCAAAAGGCTTGACGGCGGCGGTTTTCTTTCCGTTTCAATGACAACGCGCAGGATGCGCGAGGGCGAACAGGAAGGTGTTGACTATTTCTTTGTTTCGAGAGAGCAATTTCAAAAGAACATTGATGACGACCTGATGCTTGAATATGCAAAGTACGGCTCAAACTACTACGGAACGCCTGTTGGACCGGTACGGGACATGCTCGCTCAGGGAAAGACTGTTTTTCTGAACATTGAAGTTCAGGGCGGTGCGAATATACGCCGGCTGATGCCTGAGGCTGTTCAGATTTTTATTGCTCCGCCTTCAGTTGAGGAGCTTGAAAGACGGCTCAGAACCCGTGGCACAGAGGACGAGGAAACAATTTTACAGCGCATGAAAATTGCAGAGGATGAAATGAAACATTCGTCTGAATATGACTATATTGTTGTCAACGATGTTCTTGGCGATGCCGTTGACGAAGTAATAAAAATAGTAAATAAATCTAAAAATATGTGAGGTAGTTATTATGCTCAATCCTGATCTCAGAGAACTTCTTAAAGACAGTACAAGCCGCTATTCTCTTGTAACCGCCGTTGCAAAGCGCGCAAGAACCATTACGGAAGATCCGGTTCTTGCCGAAAAATGCGGAACTGAAAAGCCCGTTACCTATGCGCTTGATGAATTCCTTTCGGGCAAGTTTTCAATCAAGGAACCCGAAGAGATCAGAGGCATCTGACCGCGGCAATAACTGAAAAGGATGTGAAATGATATGGAACATGTTATCGCCGGTGTTGCCGTTGAGAATGTTTCATATCATTTTGACATTTTATACGGTTATATCATTCCCGATGAGCTCCGGAGTAAGGCAAAAGTGGGTTCGCGGGTACTTGTCGGATTTTCAAAAGGCAACTCAAAACGCCAGGGAATAATTTTTAGTTTTGAAAAAAGCGAAGAAGGCAAAAAATATAAAAGAATTCTTGACGTGCTTGATGAAGAACCGATTCTGACGCCGGAAATGATTGCTGTTGCAGAATACCTGAAAGACCGGACTTTCTGCACATATTTTGAGGCGGCAAAAGTTCAGTTACCGACCGGCTTCAACTATAAATTGAATATAACCTATGTGGCAAGGGAACGCGACATAGACGGTATGCGGTTTAGTGAAGACGAGAAAAGCGTGTATGAATATATGCTTGAAAAGGTCTGCTATCTGCCAAAGCAAAGAATCTACTCGGCGTTGGGACTTACGGATAACTGCGGTGTTATAGAAAAGCTCATTTCAAAAGGTTTGGTTGAAAAAAACACCAATGCCGAAAAGCAGGTCGGAGAACTATCGGTTAAAACCGCAGTCCTTGCAAAGCAGGCGGAAGAACCCGGCGCTTTTTCGCAGCTGACAAAAAAGCAGGCAGATGTTCTGTCAGTGCTTCGCGATGTGGGCTCAGCTCAGGTAAAAGAGCTTTGCGCAATCACCGGTGTATCTGCCGCAGTTATAAAGGCGCTTGAAAAGAAGGATTTGCTCAGCATTGTTGACAGCGGCATTTACCGCGTTCCGAAAACGGAATATGTTGATTGTTCCGCTGCCGACGATATAGTTCTGACAGAGGTTCAGAGCAAGGCATACAGAGGTCTTTGCGAAAAATACAAAAGCGGCGGAGTCTCGCTTCTTTTCGGTGTTACCGGCAGCGGAAAAACTTCGGTGTTTCTGAAACTGATTGATGACGTCGTCAAGGACGGAAAAAATGTAATAGTAATGGTTCCTGAAATTTCGCTCACGCCGCAGATGATGGCGCTTTTCAAAGGGCGCTACGGGGATCGGGTTGCGATTTTTCATTCTGCTCTTTCAATGGGAGAACGCAAAGATGAATACCGCAGAGTCAGAAACGGACTTGCACAGATTGTTGTCGGAACAAGGTCGGCAGTTTTTGCTCCGTTCGAAAATATCGGTCTCATTGTAATTGATGAGGAGCAGGAGCACACATATAAATCTGAATCCTCTCCGCGATACCATGCAAGGGATGTCGCCCGGTTCAGGGCAAAATGGCATAATGCTCTGCTTGTTCTCTCCTCGGCAACGCCGAGTATCGAAAGCTATTCATTTGCACAAAAAGGCATTTATTCGCTTGAAACTCTTTCGGAACGTTACGGCGAAGCTGTTCTCCCTGATGTATCGGTAATTGATATGAAAGAGGACAGAAAACGGGGAAACAAGCATTATATCAGCCTTGAACTTCAGGAGCGGCTTCAAAAAAATCTTGATGACGGACATCAGTCAATTCTTCTTATTAACAGGCGCGGCTATAACACCTTTGTCGCCTGCGACAGTTGCGGAAGCGTTATCACTTGTCCGTTTTGCAGTATTTCGCTCACGTTTCACATGGTCAACAAGAAACTGATGTGCCATTATTGCGGTTACACAACCGATTTTAAAACACATTGTGAAAACTGCGGTAAAGAGAGTGTGCGTTATGCCGGATACGGCACTCAGCGGATTGAAGAAGAACTCTCAAAGCTGCTTCCGTCGGCAAGAATTCTGCGGATGGATACCGACTCAAACTCAGGCAGATATGCATTTGAAAAGAATCTTTCTGATTTTGGCAGGAATAAGTATGATATTATGCTTGGAACTCAGATGGTCGCCAAGGGGCTGAATTTTGAAAATGTTACTCTTGTCGGCGTAATAAATGCCGACCAGCAGCTGAATAATGATGATTTCAGAAGTGAGGAACTGACCTTTGACCTTTTGACTCAGGTTGTCGGACGTGCCGGTCGCGGACGGCACAAGGGCGAAGCTGTAATTCAGACATTAACACCGGAAAACAGCGTTATTCAGCTAGCAAAGAATCAGGATTATCTTTCATTTTTCAAAAACGAAATTTCAATCAGAAAAATGATGACATATCCTCCGTTTTGCGATATTTGCTGTGTATATGCAATCAGTGAAAATGAGGCAAAAGCACTTTCGGCGGCACGACTGTTTTTCAATGAGTTCACAGACTGTGTGAATGAAAACAGAAGGGAGCATAAGGTTATTGTTCTGCCGGTTATGCCGCCACGGGTTTCAAAAATCAACAATAAATACAGATATAGAATTATTATTAAATGCAAGAACAATTCAGCGTTCCGGAAAATTATTTCGAAGCTGCTGATTAAGTTTTCCGCAAGCAGCTCATTTTCTGACGTTACTGTTTTTGCAGATATGAATCCACAGACGCTTGTTTAGTATAATACAACCGTACAAGGCAGAAATTTGGTGTAGGAAAGGCTGAAAACTATGGCTATCAGGAGAATTGTTACTATCGGAGACCCGGTTCTGAGAAAAACGAGCCGGAAGGTTGAAAAATTTGATGAAAAGCTCTGGATGCTGATTGATGACATGAAGGAAACTTTAAAAAAGGCAGACGGAGTGGGACTTGCTGCTGTTCAGGTCGGTGTCCTCAGAAGAGTTGTTGTTGTTGATGTCGGAGACGGAGAGCCTCTTGAGCTTGTCAACCCCGAAATTGTTGAAACCGACGGGGAGCAGGAAGGTCAGGAAGGCTGCCTTTCATTGCCGGAGCAATGGGGAATCGTTTGCAGACCGAAGTTTGTTAAAATCCGCGCTCAGGACAGAAACGGACGCTGGCGTTTTTATAAAGGTGAGGACTTGAAAGCAAGATGCTTCTGCCACGAAATTGACCACCTTGACGGAACTGTCTTTACAGACAGAGTGAAAAAGATGCTCACCGAAGAAGAAATCAGACGAATGAAATCAATTGATTGAGGTGTCCTGAATGAGAATTGTATTTATGGGAACTCCGGATTTTTCCGTTGAATGTCTGAAAGCGCTTGTTGATTCAAAGCATGAAGTTGTCGGTGTGTTTTGTCAGCCCGACAAGCCTGTTGGCAGGAAACAGGAAATGAAAATGCCGGATGTAAAAATTGAGGCGCTCAAACATAACCTACCGGTTTTTCAGCCTACTACACTGAAAAACGGAAAAGGCGTTGAGCTTTTGAAGGAGCTGAATCCTGAACTGGTTATTGTTATTGCCTACGGAAAGATTCTTCCTTTGGATTTTCTGCAATTTCCAAAGTATGGCTGCATCAACATTCACGCTTCTGTTTTGCCGAAATATCGCGGCGCTTCACCGATTCATCACAGCGTTCTCAACGGCGACAGCGAAACGGGTGTTACGGCAATGCAGATGGATGAGGGTGTTGACACGGGTGATATTCTTCTCGTCAGAAAAATTCCTATCGGAATAAATGACACCACATTGGAAATGTTTGAAAAGCTTTCGCATCTCGGCGCAGAAGTGCTTCTTGAAACGCTCGATTTGCTTGAAAAAGGCGAACTGAAACCTGTTAAGCAAAACGAAGCCGAAGCAACGCATGCCGGTCTCCTTTCGAAAGAAGAAGGCGAAATTGACTGGAATCAGAGTGCTCTTTCAATTCATAACAAGATTCGGGGTCTTTACAGCTGGCCCGGTGCATATACAAAGCTTGGCGGAAAAATTTTAAAAGTTCATAAGGCTGTTTTAAGCGAGGAAAAAGGGAATAGTATTCCCGGAGAAGTAATAAGGGCGCATGAAAAAATCGCAGTCAGCTGTGGTGACGGTCATTGCGTTGAGCTTCTCGAACTTCAGCTTGAAGGAAAAAAACGTCTTGATGCTGTTTCATTTATTAACGGACGTCAGATTTCCACCGGAACAATTCTCGGAAAATAAGGAGTTTAAAAATGATTTGGTATGATTATTACTATCTGATTCTTGTTGTACCAGCTCTTATTTTGTCTGTAATTGCCCAGTTTAGTGTTAAGAGTACGTACAGGCGCATGTCAAGAGTCAGAAATTCGCGTAATATTACCGGAGCAGACGCGGCTGCACGGGTTCTTTCGTATTATGGAATTAACAATGTCAGAATTGAACCGATTAACGGAGAGCTTTCTGACCATTATGATCCGAGAGCAAATGTAATCCGCCTTTCATCAAAGGTGTTTTCCGGTTCTTCTATTGCTGCGGTAGGAATTGCCTGCCACGAAGCCGGACATGCCGCGCAGCACGCCCAAAACTATTCGCCCATTAAAGTACGCAACGCGATTCTGCCGTTTGCCAATATCGGTTCTTCTGCCGGAATATGGCTCGCAATAATCGGATATTTTCTGAGCTTCGGGATTCTTGTTGACATCGGCATAATTCTTTTTGCGGCTGTTGTTCTTTTCCAGCTTGTTACTCTTCCGATTGAATTCAATGCAAGCTCAAGGGCGATGATGGTTATAAATGAAACCGGAATGTTGAATACCGAAGAGCAAAGAGGAACAAGAAAGGTTCTCACTGCGGCTGCTATGACCTACGTTGCGGCGCTGATTGTTTCGATTATGTCTCTTCTGAGACTGATTTTGAGGTTCAGATCAAGAAATGACTGATAATAGAAAACTGACCGCAAGGCAGCTTGCGTACAATGTTTTGATGAAGATTCAGAAGGAGAATGCCTTTTCAAATTTGTCCCTGAATTCAGCGCTGAAAAATTGCGGACTTGAACCAAGGGACAAATCCTTTGCATCAGCTCTGGTATATGGTGTTATTGAACGCAGAATTACGATTGACTATATTCTTTCGCTTTATCTTTCAAAACCGCTGAAAAAAATGAAGCCTGAGCCGCTCACGGCACTCAGGCTCGGTGCGTATCAGATTCTTTTTTCTTCCGCTGTTCCCGATTCCGCTGCGGTAAACGAAAGTGTTAAGCTTTCAAAGAACAACGGCTTTTCCTATTCCTCCGGTCTGATCAATGCAGTCCTGCGGAAGGTCTCCTGCGGGGGACTCGTTTTTCCGTCCACCGACGATAGGGCGTATGATCTTAGCATACGTTACTCTTGTCCGCAATGGCTTGTTGAAAAGTGGATTTCGGAATACGGAGAAGAAAACACACTTTCGGTACTTATACATTCATTGGACAAAAAAAGAGTTACAGTCAGAGCAAATACATTAAAGACAACTGTTGAGAAGCTGAAAGCCTCTCTTGAAGCGCAGGGGATAAGCTGTGAATACGGGCGTGTAAAAAACAGCCTTGACATTGAGTTGTCGGGTGCTGCAATTGAGGGTCTTTCTGAATTCAAAAATGGTTTGTTTCATGTTCAGGGGATACCGTCACAGCTTTGCGCTGCCGCCGTCGGTGCAGAAGAAGGGGAAGTTGTTTTTGATTTGTGTGCCGCTCCCGGAGGAAAAACCTTCACAATAGCACAGATGATGAAGAATAAAGGTCTTATTCGGGCCTTTGATATTTATGAAAAAAGGGTGCGGCTGATTGCCGACGGTGCCGAAAAGCTCGGAATCAGCATCATTGAAACCGGCGTCGTTGACGCTTCGGTTTTTGAACCGTCTCTCGGTTTGGCAGACCGTGTGTTGTGCGATGTTCCCTGCTCGGGGCTCGGTATAATTTCCAAAAAGCCTGAAATAAAGTATAAGGATGAAAATGAGCTTGCAGAACTTCCGGATATTCAATTAAGTATTCTCGAAAACGCTTCTGAATATGTTAAGAGCGGCGGGAGACTTGTTTACTCAACCTGCACATTGAGCAAAGCTGAGAACGAAGGCGTATGCGAACGCTTTTTGAAGCAACACAGTGAGTTTGTCGCTGTCAGCCCGTTCGAAAATCCGGAAAAAGAATGCTTTGCAACTTTTTTTCCTGATGAACATAACAGCGATGGCTTTTTTGTTGCCGCTTTTGAAAGAAAGGATATACAGTGAAAAGGGACATAAAATCAATGACGCTTTCTGAGCTTCGTGAAGACATTGCCGTACTTGGAGGAAAAGCATATCTTGCGTCACAGATATATTCATGGCTGCACAGACAGCTTGTTTCTTCTTTTGATGAGATGACGAACGTTTCTAAGGCAATTCGGGAAAAGCTGAGCGGTTTTTACACTATTTCAGATTGTACTATTGAAAAAAAATTAGTTTCAGTGTATGATGGCACAGTTAAGTATCTTTTTAAGCTTAACGACGGTGAGTTTATAGAATCAGTCGTTATGAAATATAAATACGGGTATACGATTTGTGTTTCAAGTCAGGTTGGCTGTAAGATGGGATGCAGATTCTGTGCTTCCGGAATTGCCGGCTTTGTCCGCAATCTTCTCCCGGGAGAAATTCTTTCTCAGGTCTATACTGCGCAGAAGGATATGAATATCAGAATTTCGCACGTCGTTATGATGGGCGTTGGAGAACCTTTGGACAACTTTGACAATGTAATGCGTTTTCTCGAACTCATCAGTAACGAAGACGGGCAGAACATAGGAATGAGAAATATTTCCCTTTCAACCTGCGGAGTCGTCAGCGGAATTTATAAATTGCTTGAAAAAAAGCTTCAGCTCACTCTTTCAATTTCTCTCCATGCGCCGAGTGATGAAATACGCAACAGCACTATGCCGGTAAATTCAAAGTGGAATATTGACACCTTGCTCACCGCGTGCCGCGATTATATTGAAGCAACCGGCAGGAGAATTTCATTTGAATATGCAATGATTAGCGGCGTGAATGACAGTGATGAATGTGCACGGCTGCTCTCGGCTAAGCTCAAAGGTATGCTTTGTCATGTAAATCTTATTCCGGTCAATTCCGTAAAGGAGCGCGGTTACGTCAAAAGCAGTAATGAGCGCATGAAGGCTTTCATTTCAATTCTTGAAAAAAACAGAATTAACGTCACAGTCCGCCGCACACTTGGAAGTGATATTAACGCTTCCTGCGGTCAACTGCGGCGAGGGGTAAAAGAATCATCAACTGATTAAGTTCACCGGAGGTGAAATAATGAGGATTGTAGGCAATTCCGACATCGGACTTGTTCGTTCGGCGAACGAAGATGCATTTCGGTTCGGCAAATATGAAGATGGCTCTGTCTGGGCTATTGTCTGTGACGGAATGGGCGGAGCTCTCGGCGGAAAGCTTGCAAGTTCCCTTGCGGCCGACTTGGTAAGCCGGAAAATTGAAAAGAGCTATAACTGCTCAATGTCCGGTGTTTCAATTGAAAACATGCTGCTTTCGGCGATAACGACCGCCAATGTAATGGTATATGACAGGGCGGCGATTGACAGCAGTGTTCACGGAATGGGAACAACCATTGTCGCCTGCGTTGTCAAGGATGCGCTTGCGTGCATTGCTCATGTCGGAGACAGTAGGGCCTACTTAATAAGAGAAGGCAGAATCACGCAAATTACAAAGGACCATTCTCTTGTTCAGGAAATGCTGGATCGTGGTCAGATTACGAAAGAACAATTTGATAATCACCCTGTTAAGAACATAATTACCCGCGCTTTGGGCGTTGAAGAGAGTGTTGACATTGATTTTGATTACATTGACGTCAGCGAAGGTGATGTTATTCTTCTTTGTTCAGACGGTCTCAGCGGACTTGTCGGCTGCGACGAGCTTATGAAGATTTATAATAATTCTGATTTTGACGCATTGTGTGATAACTATATAGAGGCCGCCAACAGCAATGGCGGACGCGACAACATTACGGTTGTTGCTGTCAGGTGTTAAGGAGTGAAGTGTCTATGGAAAACTATGTCGGAAAAAGACTTGACGGACGCTATGAGATAATTGAAATTATCGGCGTCGGCGGTATGGCTGTTGTGTACAAAGCGTTTGACAGCATAGACAACAGAATTGTGGCCGTCAAGGTTCTAAAAGATGAATATCTGCGAAACGAGGAATTCAGGCGCAGATTCAGAAACGAATCAAAGGCCATTGCTCTGCTTTCCCATCCTAATATCGTAAAGATATACGATGTCAGTTACGGTGACAATTTGCAGTACATAGTCATGGAATATGTCGAGGGAATAACGCTCAAAGAATACATTGAGCAGCAGGGCAGACTTGATTTGCGTGAGGCAATTTATTTCATCACGCAGATTCTGCGCGCACTTCAACATGCGCATGACAAAGGCATAGTTCACCGTGATATTAAGCCGCAGAACATTCTCCTTGTTTCTGATGGTACTATCAAGGTGACCGATTTCGGAATTGCCCGTTTCAGCCGCAGTGAAACAAGAACAATGACCGAGGGAGCAATCGGGTCTGTTCATTACATCAGCCCTGAGCAGGCAAAGGGCAGCTTTACTGATGCAAAAACCGATCTTTATTCTGCCGGCGTTGTGCTTTATGAGATGCTGACAGGCAAGCTTCCCTTCCAATCGGATAATGCGGTTTCGGTTGCCTTGATGCAGCTGCAGAATGAACCTGTCATGCCGCGCGACATAAACCCTGAAATTCCCGTCGGCCTTGAACAGATTGTTATCAGAGCAATGCAGAAGAATCCTAATGACAGGTATCAGTCAGCTTCCGAAATGCTCTTGGATATTGCTGAATTCAAAAAAAACCCAAACATAAAGTTTGATTACTCATATTTTGTTGATAAGCAGCCCACTAAATATATCCCAATAACCGATGAAGCAATTGCAAACGCTGAGATACCGGGGCAGAAAACACCGGAGACCGATGATTACTCGCGTAGCAGCGACGATGACAAGTCTAAGCGCAAAACAATAGGTCTGCTTTCTGCTGTTCTTGGCGCACTCGTTCTGATTTCAATAATAATTTTTGCTTTTGTTCTTCCGGATAAGAATATGGTTGATGTGCCGAATCTTATAGGAAAAAACTTTGTCAGTGAAGTTATGAATTCCGATGAATACAAAGGCAAATTTGAATTTGAATGTTTCAAAGACGCGACAAGCGACAAACCGAACGGAACGATTATAAATCAGTCTCCCAAGAGCGGTAAGGTCAAACAAGGCAGCAAAATTACTCTTTATATTTCTGAGGTCTCAAACGAAGTTGAGGTTCCCGATGTTAACGGATATGACTATGCTTCGGCTGAATCTTTCCTCAAAGAGAAGAACTTCGGTGTCAGAATTGAAAAAACAAATAGTGATACCGCTGAGGCTGGAACGGTAATAAAAACTGAGCCTGCACGCGGCAAGAAAGTGACCGAAGGTTCAAATATCACACTTTATGTTGCAGCTTCGGCGGAGGCTGAGCCGGTTGATGTTCCGAGTCTTATGGGTATGACTGTTTATGAGGCTGCTCAGGCGCTCGAAGAGGTTGGTCTTGAACTGGACAGTACGCGTACCGAATATCGCAGCAGCACCGAAAAGAAGGGTACGATTATCGGTTATGAGAATCTCGGTCAGCAGGTTGCTCCGGGTACCAAAATCGCCGTATATGTCAGCACCGGTGAGCTTCCGACGGAAACCACAACCGAAACAACCACAGAAAGCACAACGGAATCGACAACCGAACAGACAACACAGGCAACAACAAAAGAGGATCCGGTTACTACAACCGAAAAGAAAACCGAACCAAAAACCGAAACCAAACCGGAGCCGGAAACTACCGCGCCAACAAAGCCGGAAAGCACCAGGCGCGAAACTACGCTTCCTCAGACAAACGATAATGTTCCTGTTATTGACGAATAACACATTCAAGAGGTATTCATGCAGTTAAACGGTATCATTTTAAAGGGTATCGGAGGTTTCTATTACGTTGAAACCTCCGAAGGCGTTTTTGAGTGTAAGGCAAAGGGTCGTTTCCGCCGCGAAAGGCTTACTCCGCTTGCGGGGGATAATGTGGTTATCAGTATCAACGAAAATGCCGAAAACACAATTGACGAAATAGGGAAAAGAAAGAATTTTCTTTTAAGACCGCCGGTTGCGAACATTGATAATCTGCTTCTCGTTGTTTCGATGTGTGACCCGTTTCCGAATACGTTGCTGATTGATAAAATGGCAGCGATGGCGGAACGCGGAGGAATTACGCCGATCATAGTCTTTTCAAAAACCGACCTTGTTTCTGCCGAACCCATGCTCAATATTTATGAAAGCACCGGGTACAGCCTTTTTACGGTTTCTCTTGATGATCTGAATGATCTTGAAAAAATCAAGACGCTTTTGAAAGGAAAGCTTACTGCTTTTACCGGAAACTCCGGAGTCGGAAAATCAACGCTTATCAATGCTCTTTGTCCCTCGCTTTCGCTTTCAACGGCACAGATCAGCTCAAAGCTGGGACGCGGACGCCACACGACGCGTCAGGCTGAAATATTTCATGTTGCCGACGGATTGATAATTGACACTGCCGGCTTTTCCTCGGTTGACCTGATTTCAAACGCACCGATTATGAAAGACGATCTTGCGCTGTATTTTCCGGAATTTCAGGAGTATCTGGGGCAATGCAAATTCACCTCGTGCGCACACATAGGAGAAAAAGGCTGCAAAATTTGTGAAATGGTTCGTGCAGGTGTAATCAGCAAAAGCCGCCACGAGAGCTATATTCAGTTATATAATGAGGCAAAGACAATAAAAGAGTGGGAGTTTTCACAATAAACTCTTCTTTTCGTATAATGATATTGAGCCTGAGCTACGGCGGTACTCGGCAAATATTATTAACGGGGATGATATGATGTCTTGCCACAGGAACACAAACAAGGGCGCTGTTTTTGCCGCCTTCGGTGCAGGATTGTTGCTTGCACTTTGTTTTCCGACAAAAATAATGCTTTTCATCCTTGCAATAATGCTTGTTATTCTCGGCGTGATCTCATGCTCAGGTAACCGCTGAGCGCGCTCACTCATTTTTGGGAGGTAAGAGCATGAAAGTTGTTGTTATCAGAAGCCCGAAAGCTTTAAGAGGTATTTTAAAGCTGATTTTCAAAATCAGAAGCGACGAATCCTGAGGCTCACCGAGCCTCTTGATTTTTTTTCATAAATTGTGTAAAATAAATCTGATGTACTATATATTGTGCTGACAGGAAAGATTGTCAGAAGATTTTTTCTTTTAAGAAAGGATTTGTATATATAATGGCAAAAAAAGGCGGATACAGCGATCAGGACATCGAAGTCCTTGAAGGACCGGACAAAGTCAGAAAGCGTCCTGCTGTTATTTTTGGTTCAAACGGCATTGAAGGCTGCGAGCATTCCATGTTTGAAATACTCTCAAACTCAATCGACGAAGCCCGTGAGGGTTACGGCAACAGGATTGTTGTTACACGGTTTCTGGACGGGTCGGTCGAAGTGCAGGACTTCGGCCGCGGAATACCTGTCGGCTTTAATGAAAAATACGGAAAGTATAATTGGGAACTCGTCTTTTGCGAAATGTATGCCGGTGGAAAGTACAAAACAAATTCCGGCGGAAGCTATGAATATTCACTTGGTCTCAACGGACTTGGACTTTGTGCAACACAGTTTGCAAGCGAATATATGGAAGCCGAGATAAAAAGAGACGGACAAAAATATTCCCTGCGCTTTGAAAAAGGCTTCAATGTCGGCGGTCTTATAAGTGAGCCGTACTCAAAAAAGGATACAGGAAGCAGAATCAAATGGAAGCCGGACCTTAGCGTTTTTACGGATATATCAATTCCGCTTGAATACTATCAGGACGTGATAAAACGTCAGGCGATTGTCAACAGCCGTGTTCACTTTGAGTTGAAAAACCAGATCAAGGGCGGATTTGAAACCTTTGAATACTACTATGAGAACGGAATCGCCGACTATGTCCGTGAAATTGTCGGAGATGAAGCTCTTTCCTCCGTTCAGTTCTGGACGGCTGACAGAGTCGGAAAGGACAGAGATGACCTGCCCGAATACAAAGTCAAGCTGAATGTTGCTTTAACTTTCTGCAACAAGCAACAGTTGATTGAGTATTACCACAATTCAAGCTGGCTTGAATTCGGCGGTTCACCGGAAAAGGCAGTTACAAGCGCGTTTGTTTCTCAGATTGACTCCTATCTCAAACAAAACGGAAAGTACACAAAGACCGACCCAAAGATTAAATTTCAGGATATTTCGGACTGTCTTGTCCTTGTTTCTTCTTCTTTTTCAACTGAAACCTCTTATCTGAATCAGACAAAAAAAGCTATTACCAATAAGTTTATTCAGGAGGCGATGACTGAGTTTTTGCGGCACCAGCTTGAAGTTTATTTCCTGGAAAATAAAACCGAAGCGGAAAGAATCTGCGATCAGGTGCTTGTCAATATGCGCAGCCGCGTCAAGGCTGAGGCAACAAGGGTAAGCATAAAGAAAACGCTTTCTGCCTCGAATGACCTTACAAACCGGGTTCAGAAGTTTGTCGATTGCCGCAGTCGTGACGTCAGTGTCCGCGAATTGTTTATTGTTGAGGGTGATTCTGCTCTCGGCGCCTGCAAGCAGGCGAGAGACTCTGAATTTCAGGCGCTGATACCGGTCAGAGGAAAGATTCTCAATTGTCTGAAATCCGAATATGACAAGATTTTCAAGAGCGAAATTATTGTTGACCTTATCCGTGTGCTCGGCTGCGGAGTAGAAGTCAAGAGCAAACATGTCAAGGATAAAAACATGGTTACTTTTAATCTGGACAACCTGCGATGGAACAAAATTATAATCTGCACCGATGCTGACGTTGACGGCTATCAGATAAGAACGCTTATTCTGACAATGCTTTACCGACTGACTCCCTCGTTAATCAGCGCAGGCAAGGTGTTTATTGCCGAATCACCGCTTTATGAAATTACCAGCGGAGATCAGACGTGGTTTGCGTACACGGAGAAAGAGAAGGCTGACGCTCTAAACGAAATAGGGAATAAAAAATACACGGTTCAGCGCTCAAAGGGTCTTGGTGAAAATGACGCAGAAATGATGAATCTTACAACTATGAATCCGGCAACAAGGCGGCTGATAAAAATTGAACCTGCCGAAGCGCAGGCAACAGCAGAAAAATTCGATCTTCTTCTTGGCGACAACCTCGCCGGAAGAAAGGACTATATTGCGAATTACGGTCATCTTTATATTGACATGACCGACGTCAGCTGACAGAGAGGAAACAATAATGGCAAAAAAGAAGAAACCGATAAAAAAAGATGCAGACATTACAGAGCTTTTGAAGCATGCTCATATTTCCTCTGCGGGTGATGTTGTTGACCAGCCGATTGTTGACGCGCTTGAAATCAACTATATGCCGTATGCAATGAGTGTTATTCTCTCGCGTGCAATTCCGGAAATTGACGGTCTTAAACCATCACACAGAAAGCTTCTGTACACAATGTACAAAATGAATCTGCTGAGCGGTGCAAGAACCAAGTCGGCAAACATTGTCGGACAGACAATGCGGCTCAATCCGCACGGAGACGCATCGATTTATGAAACGATGGTGCGTCTTGCAAGAGGAAACGAAACTCTTTTATGTCCGTTTGTTGATTCAAAGGGAAATTTCGGAAAGGCTTATTCACGCGATATGCATTATGCCGCCGCAAGGTACACCGAGGCAAAGCTTGAACCGGTCTGTGCCGAGCTATTCGGCGATATTGACAAGAACACCGTTGATTTTGTTGATAATTATGACAGCACAACAAAAGAGCCGGTTTTGCTTCCTGTCACTTTTCCTTCAATTCTTGCAAACGTCAGTCTCGGAATTGCAGTCGGTATGGCAAGCTCAATCTGCTCTTTCAATCTGAAAGAGCTCTGCGAAACCACGATTGAACTGATTAAAAACCAGGAGCACAATGTTATTGATACTTTGCCTGCGCCTGACTTTATCGGGGGCGGAACAATTCTCTATGACCGCAAAGCTATTGAAGATGTTTACAACACCGGACGCGGTTCAATCAGGGTACGGGCAAAATACCGCTATGACAAGGACTATAACTGCATTGACATCTATGAAATACCGCCGACAACAACGGCAGAGGCTATCATTGATAAAATCATTGAGCGGATCAAAGCCGGAACCTTTAAAGAAATCAGTGATATTCGGGACGAGACGGACAGGCAGGGTCTTAAAATTACAATTGACCTCAAAAGGGGAGTTGAGCCGGAAAAGCTTATGCAGAAGCTTTATAAGTCAACTCCGCTTGAAGATTCGTTTTCCTGCAACTTTAATGTTCTTATCAATGGTTATCCGAAAGTTCTTTCCGTAAAGGAAATTTTAATCGAATGGATACGGTTCAGGGGAAAATGTGTTTTCAGACGCATCAGCTTTGACCTTGAAAAGGCAAAAGACAAGCTTCATCTTCTTAAAGGACTTGAAAAGATACTTCTTGATATTGACAAAGCAATTGCAATAATCAGGAACACCGAAGAAGAAAGCGAAGTCGTTCCAAACCTTATGGTCGGGTTCGGGATTGATAAAATTCAGGCGGAATATGTTGCTGAGATTAAATTGCGTCATCTCAATCGTGAGTATATTCTCAAAAGATTGAAAGACATTGAAAACCTGACTTCCGCCATTGCCGACATGGAGGAAACTCTTTCAAGCAAGGCAAAAATCAGAAAGGTTATTATCAAAGAGCTTGAAAATGTAATCAAAAAATACGGAATGGAACGCAAGAGCGACATTCTATATCTTTCTGATATTGAAGAAGAGGAAGCCGAAGAGGCGGTTCCGGATTATCCGGTCACCGTTTTTTATACCAAAGGCGGATACTTTAAAAAGATTACTCCTCAATCGTTGAGAATGAGCGGCGAGCAAAAGCTTAAAGAGGGAGACGAAATTGTTCTTCAGCTTGAAACAACCAACTCAAAAGAAGTTTTGTTCTTTACCGATAAGTTTCAGGTTTATAAGGCAAGGCTTTCTGATTTTGCGGACTCAAAAGCTTCTGTTCTCGGTGATTATGTTGCTTCAAAGCTTTCAATGGACGAAGACGAAAATACTATTTTTGCAGCCGTGCTTAATAACGACTACAACGGATATATGTTGTTCTTCTTTGAAAACGGCAAAGCGGCAAAGGTTAATCTTTCGTCATACGCAACGAAAGCGAACAGGAAAAAGCTTATTAAAGCGTATTCAGACAAATCTCCGCTTGTTCAGATTATGATGCTGAATGATGACAAGGACATTGTTGTTGAAACAACCGGCGGAAGATACTTGCTGTTCAATACAGCGCTCATATCGCCAAAAGCAATGAAAGATACGCAGGGTGTGGCATGTATTACGCTGAAACGCAACAATCATATTTCGCTTATCCGTGATTACAAAGAGGGCGAATTTGTAAAGCCATACAGGTACAAGTCAAAGAATCTCCCGTCAACCGGTGCTCTCCTCAGCACCGAAGACGCTTCTCTCAAAAACAATATTCAGCTTGAAGGCTTTGATGTGTAAAAAAGGGGCTGTAAAAAAACGAAAGTTTTTTACAGCCCCTTTTTGTCAGTTCTGATGTTTCAGGCTCTGCTCAACCGCCATTTCATCGCAACGTTCATTTTCCGGATGGCCGGCATGACCTTTGATCCAATTGAAAGTCACGACATGCTTTTCACAAAGCAGCAACAGTGAATCCCAAAGCTCAGGATTCAGCGCCGGCTTTTTGTCTTTTTTTCGCCAGTTATTCTTCTTCCAGCCGGCCGCCCAGCCGAGAGTAATGCCGTCAGAAACATATTTGGAGTCTGTGATAACGGTAACGCGGCAAGGCTCCTTCAATGCGGAAAGAGCTTCAATCACAGCCGTAAGTTCCATACGGTTATTCGTGGTCTGAACCTCGCCGCCGCAAAGCTCTTTTCGTTTTCCTTTGTAATCAAGAATTGCGCCCCAACCGCCGGGTCCCGGATTTCCGGAGCACGCGCCGTCGGTGTATATCGTAACATCTTTCATAATTATACCTCGTGCCAAAATATGCATAATTCTATCATATTGCGCAAAGTTTATCAATAGTGACTATACCCGTATTTTTTTGTTAAAAATGTTAAATATTAAGGAATAATTTATTTTTAAACAATACAATAATAAAGCCTCGTTTTTCTTGACACATTGTCTGAAAAATAGTAATATATATAGTAATTATACTGAATTATTATGCGAATTTTACATATAATGTTCATTTGTTAAGGAGTGTATATACAGAAATATGAACGAAAGAAATAATAATACTGCTCAGAGGTCTGCAAAGTCTTCCGGAAAGACCAAAAAGACCCAGACATTTTATTACAAGAAAAAAAAGACGGCAAAGAAAATGGTTCAGCCGCAAAAACCGGTGAAAATTTCTTTCCTCGGCGGTATAAATGAAGTCGGAAAAAACATGACCGTTTTCGAATATGACGGTGACATGATAATTGTTGACTGCGGTCTTGCATTTCCGGATGAGGATATGCTCGGTATCGATCTTGTTATTCCGGATTTTACCTACGTTCTCAACAATGCCGACAAGCTCAAAGGCATTGTTATTACCCATGGTCATGAGGACCACATCGGTTCTCTTGCATATCTTCTGAGAAACTGCAACGTGCCGGTATACAGCACAAGGCTCACGAACGGACTCATTGAAGGAAAACTCCGTGAACACGGGTTGCTTAACGGTGCAAAGCTCAATGTTGCTGCACCGGGAGACAAGGTCAGACTCGGTAAATTTGATGTTGAGTTCATTCACGTCAATCATTCAATACCCGATGCTGTCGGCTTTGCAATCAGATGTTCAGCCGGAACCATTGTTCACACCGGCGATTTCAAAATTGACAGTACACCTGTTGACGGCGGTATGATTGACCTGGCACGCTTCGGTCAGTTGGGAAATGAGGGAGTTCTCTGTTTACTTTCAGACTCAACTAATGCTGAACGTCCCGGCTATACTGAAAGTGAGCACAAAGTCGGCGATTCTTTTGAAATGCTGTTCAGAAAAGCCGGTGCAAGGCGAATAATCGTTGCAACTTTTGCTTCAAACATTCACCGTGTTCAGCAGATTATTGACGTTGCTCAGAGTCTCGGGAGAAAGGTTGTTCTGTCGGGAAGAAGTCTTGAAAATGTTGTTGCCGTCAGCCGCGAGTTGGGCTATCTGAAAGTTCCAGACGGTGTAATAGTCGATATTAACCTTATAAATAAATACAGTGACCACGAAATTGTTCTGATAACAACCGGAAGTCAGGGTGAGCCGATGTCGGCGCTGACAAGGATGGCGTTTTCAGACCACAGAAAGGTTGCAATCACGCCTAATGATTATGTCATAATTTCTGCAACACCGATTCCGGGCAACGAAAAAACCGTCAGCCGCGTTATAAACGAGCTTATGAAGCTCGGTGCAGAGGTTGTCTATGAAAAGATGTACGATGTTCATGTTTCCGGACATGCTTGCAGCGAAGAGCTGAAGCTTATGCTCGGAATTGTCCGACCGAAGTTTTTTATACCGGTTCACGGTGAACAGAAACATCTTCAGAAGCATGCCAGACTTGCCGTTTCTATGGGATTTGACAAGGAAAACATTGTAATTGTTGAAAACGGTGCAAGCTATGAGCTTACGTCCGCAAGTATAAAAAAGGTGGCGAATGTTCCTGCCGGACAGGTCTTTGTTGACGGTCTCGGCGTCGGTGATGTCGGCAGTATTGTCATCCGTGACAGAAAGCACCTTGCCGAGGACGGAATTATTATTGTTGTTGCGGCAATTGACAGTGTCAGCCGTTCGATTGTTTCCGGTCCTGATGTTGTTTCGCGCGGCTTTGTCTTTGTCCGTGAAGCGGAAGAGCTCATTGAAGAAGCAAGAAACACCGCCGAAGCAACAATTAACCGTTGCTTTGATAAAAATATCCGTGAATGGGGAACGATTAAAAGCAGGGTACGCGACGATGTTTCAAAACTGATGTATGAGCGTACGAAGCGCAGTCCTATGGTACTGCCAATCCTTATGGAGATTTGAAATGAAAAAGCTTTGGAAAGAGTTTGATACTTCCATAATCACTTTTGCTGTTGCCTTGCTTTGCGTAATTGCAACATTCTTCTTCAACGTGGCTCTTGCTGTTGTTGAGGGGGTGTTGTTTGCTGCTCTGTTTCTGATAAAATGGCTATACCAGAAGCGTGTCCGGCAAAAACTGCTTTATCAGATAAGAACTGTTGCTGACGAGCTTGACTTTGAACGTGGAGATGCCTTTAAACAGCTGACTGTTGCCTGTGCTGTAATTGAAAAAGACGGTCAGCTTGTATGGGTCAACGATAGTTTCAGGGAAACGTTTTCGATCGACGAAAATACTCCTCTCTGTTCAATTCTCACTGTTCTGAAACGCGAAGGCAGTATTGAACGGCTTATTGACGGCAGGGGATACAGAATCAAAGCAGATCAGAAGTATTTTGCTGTGTATTCAAGCGAAGTGGCAGTTGACAGTGATGAATTGTATCTCCTTTACTTCTTTGATGAAACAAAGCTGAGAAAAACTGAAAAGGATTATTATGATTCCAGACCGTCAATTATGCTCTGCGTCATTGATAACGCAAATGAAGTGTATCAGATCTTCAAGGAAAGTGATTGTGCGTCGATTTTCAGCCGGATTGAACAGGCAATTGACTCATGGGCTTCGTCTTACGGAGCTCTTTGCAGGAAATATTCAAACAGCCGGATGTTGATTTTTGTTGAAGAACGGTCACTTCAAAAAATGATTGCCGAAAAGTTCTCAATTCTCGATACTGTCCGTAACATGAGTCATGACGGAAAAAACTGCGGTGTGACGCTTTCAATAGGTGTCGGAAAAGAACAAACACTGATTGCCGCAAACGATTCTGCAAAGCAGGCTCTTGACATGGCACAGAGCCGCGGCGGAGATCAGGTTGCAATCCGCCATGAAGCACAATATAAATTTTATGGCGGCGTTTCTGCCGGATTTGAAAAGCGGAATAAAGTCAGAACAAGGCTGATTTCAAAATCAATTGCTTCGATAATTAACGACAGCGACAATGTTCTGATTATGGGGCACAGATTTTCTGACTTTGACGCATTCGGCGGCTCTGTCGGAATGTTTGCAATTGCGTCTCATTTTCAGAAAAAAGCCAACATTGTTATCGACCGGAAAACCACCCTTGCAGGTCCGCTGATTGAAACATTTCTGGCTCATTTTCCTGCGGACACTCTTGTTTCTCCGGAAAAGGCTCATTCTCTTCTTGGAGAAAATACTCTGGTTGTTGTTGTTGACACACATAAAAAGGATTTTTCCGATGCTCCTTCAATCATTGAAAAGGCCGGAAAAGTCATGGTGATCGACCACCACAGAAAATCCGTCGGCTTCATTGAAGACACAGTTATGTTCTATCATGCTCCGACAGCATCATCTGCTTGTGAAATGATTGCGGAAATCTGCGAATATGCGGATACATCGCCGTTTATTGATAATATAACTGCTCAGGCGCTTCTTTCGGGAATTATGCTTGACACGCGTAATTTTATTATCCGAACAGGTGTGAGAACTTTTGAGGCGGCTGCATATCTTCGTTCAAGAGCGGCAAGCACCATTGATGCAAAAAAGCTCTTTTCAAATGATATGGGAGTTTTCCACAAACGAAACGCCGTTATTGATAATTCTCAGGTATACAACAAAATGTTTGCCATTTCGGTTGCCGATTTCAAAGATAAGAATATCCGCTTGATTACATCGCAGGCTGCCGATGAAATGCTCAATGTTGAAGGAATCAAAGCCTCGTTTGTTTTGTATGAAGCTCCCGGCTTTGTGAACATTTCCGCGCGCTCTTACGGTGAAATAAACGTTCAGGTAATTATGGAAATGCTGGGCGGCGGAGGTCATCAGACCATGGCTGCGTGTCAGCTGGAAAACACTTCGGTTGATGAAGCAGTCCGCAGACTGAAAAATACAATTGATAAATATGTTAATGAAACTACGGAGGTAATAAAATGAAAGTAATTTTGAAACAGGATGTTAAAGGACTCGGTAAGAAGGGTGAGCTGGTCAACACTTCTGACGGATATGCAAGAAACTTCCTTTTCCCGAAAGGACTTGCATCTGAGGCAAATGCACAGGCGATGTCTGAATTTAAGAACAAGCAGCAAGCTGAAAAATACAGAATTGACACAGAAACAGCTGCCGCAAAGGCCGCGGCTGAAAGGCTTTCGGGTCAGACAATCCGAATTTCGGCAAAGGCAGGTCAGAACGGAAAGCTTTTCGGCTCAGTCACTTCAAAAGAAATTGCCGAAAAAGTTAAAGAACAGTTTGGTATTGACGCTGACAAGAGAAAGATTGTTGTTGATGACATCAAGCAGTTTGGTACTTATGAGTTTGAAGTGAAGCTTTATCAGGGTATTTCCGCAAAACTTTATGTGATGGTTGGTGAATAATATGCCGGCACCCGGTAACATTATCAGTCTGGATGATGTGAATATACCTTTCAGCCTTGAAGCCGAACAAGCTGTGCTCGGCAGTATTCTGAGTGAGCCTGAGTGTTTATCTCAGGTTCTTGTAATGATTAAACCCGAGTACTTCTATATGCCTGCCCACCGCTCTATTTTCCTGATTATGCAGGAAATTGACGCCGTCGGCGGAAAAATTGACCCTCTGATTGTTCTGGAACGGCTGAAAATTGAAAAGATTTATGATGACGCAGGCGGAAAGAACTATCTTTATCAGCTGGCACAGTCGGTTCCGTCAACTGAAAATGTTGAAAGCTATTGCAAAATAATCAAGGAGAAATTCTACATACGCTCTCTGATAAATGTTTCAAAAGACATTATTGAAAGAGCGTCAGGAACTGAAGATTCCGCAGAACTCCTCCTGAATTTTGCCGAGCAGAAGATTTATGACATACGTCAGGGCAAGATAACAAAAGGTCCGGCAAAGCTCGGTGACATCATTGTCACTGAGGTTTATCCTGAGCTTCAACAGCTCAGTTCTGCCGACAGAGATAAGTATAAGGGCTATACGACCGGCTTTGTTGACCTTGACAAGGCAATCACCGGTCTTAATAAGTCCGACCTTGTAATCATCGGCGCCCGTCCTGCGATGGGTAAAACAAGTCTTGCTCTGAACATTGCGCGGAACACGGCAATGATGGGAAAAAAGAAAGTTCTTTTCTTTTCCCTGGAAATGACAAAAAAGCAGCTCGCACAGCGTGTGCTTGCAACCGAAGCAAGACTTGAAAGCACTAAAATGCGTACCGGAAATATTAACGGCGAAGAGTGGGGCAGGCTGGCAACAGCTGCTGCTGTTCTGAGCAACTGCGAGCTTTATTTTGATGATACTTCGGAGATGACGGTTCCCGAAATGAAATCAAGAATTCGCCGGCTGAGAGATGTTGACGCTGTTTTTGTTGACTATCTTCAGCTGATGAAAAGTGGAACGCGTACCGAAGGAAGAGTTCAGGAGGTTTCAGAAATTACAAGAAATCTTAAACTCATGGCAAAGGACCTGAACATTCCTGTTGTTGTTCTGGCTCAGCTTGCCAGACGTACTGAGGCAAGCGGAAAATCGCACCGTCCTCAGCTTTCCGATTTGCGTGAATCCGGTTCAATTGAGCAGGATGCGGATATTGTAATAATGCTTTACCGTGACGAGTACTATGCAGAGAATACCGGTGACAGTTCTCCGCAGGAGGATAAACCCGCTGTAAACGAAGCTGAATTCATCATCTCCAAAAACAGACACGGCCCGACAAATACGGTTAAAGTTGCCTGGAACGGTGACTATACATTGTTTACAAATCTGGAGACACTGAGAAATGATATGTAAAGTTAAAAACACAATCGAACGCTTCTCAATGCTGAAAAACGTGAAAAGCGTTGCTGTCGGCATTTCCGGCGGAGCAGATTCCGTGTGTCTTTTAGATATTCTTTGCAGACTGCAAAGTGAATATGGTTTTGAACTGTCTGCGATTCATGTCAATCATAACCTCAGAGGTGAAGAAGCGCTGTCCGATTGCAGATTTGTTGAGGAACTCTGCGGGAAAAGGGGAGTATCTCTCAAAGTTGTATCAGCTGATGTTGCTGCAATTGCCGGGGAAAACAAGCTTGGGCTTGAAGAATGTGGTCGTATGGTGAGGTATAAAGCTTTTGAAAACAGCAGTTGTGACAGAATTGCTGTTGCCCATACACTTTCTGACTGCATTGAGACTTCGATTTTTAATCTTGCCCGGGGAAGTTCACTTTCAGGCGTTTGCAGAATTGCGCCGGTTCGCGACCGTATAATCAGACCGCTGATTGATTGCACACGCGACGAGGTTTTGAAATACTGTGCTGAAAACGGACTTAGGTTTGTTACAGATTCGAGCAATCTGACCGATGATTATTCACGCAATTTTATCAGGCATAATATCATTCCTCAGTTGAAAACTATCAATCCCGAGCTTGAACGCAGTTTTTTTCGGTTTTTCGAAAACGTCGGGAATGACGAGTCATTTTTAAAAACGACTGCGCAGAGGGCGATTGAAGATGCTAAAACCGATTCCGGTTTTGACAGAAAAGCGTTTCTGCGTCTTGATGATGCCGTTTTTAACAGATGCATCAGAATTATGCTTGAAGAAAAGATGAAAAAGCAGGTTGAAGCGCGCCATGTCAGTCTTGTTGCCCGCGCAATCAGAGACACCGGGAAAATTCAGCTTTCGGAGGACTTGTATATTTCGGTTTCCTGTGATATAATCAACTTTCAAGTTTTCGATACGTCTTGTGTTGAAACGTGGTGCGCAAAACTTGAAAACGGCAGATTCGCTTCGCCGTTCAAGTTTTATGAAATTATTCCCGAAGACAATCTCAAATACAGCGACAGAAAAAATTGTTTTGATTTGCAGCTTCTTTCTGAAAGTCCGGTTCTTCGTAGCCGGCGACCTGGTGATACTTTTACAAGCGTCGCAAGAGGGAACACAAAGTCATTGAAAAAGCTGTTTAACGAGATGAAGATTCCGCAGGGAGAACGAAGCAAGCTTGCCGTTCTTGAATGCAAAGGAAAAGTTGTCTGGGTCGAAGGCGTCGGAACAAATAAGCCTTTCATTGTTACGGATAAAACCGCAAATCCGGTAAAAATAAAGATTAAGGAAGGATAATTCTATGCTTAATGACATTCAGGAAGTCTTTTTTACGAAAGAACAGCTGAAAGAGATTACCGACAGAATCGGAGCTCAGATCAGCGAGGACTTTGCAGGCAAAAAGCTTGTTCTGATTAGTGTTCTCAAAGGCTCTGTGATTTTTATGGCCGATCTCATGAGAGCAATAACAATTCCCTGTGAGATTGACTTTATCACTGCCGGCAGTTACGGAGCCGGAACTGAATCAAAGGGCAAGGTTGATATTATTCATGATTTGTGCGGCGATATTACCGGCTGTGATATTCTTCTTGTTGAAGATATTTTTGACAGCGGCAGAACCTTGCAGTGCCTTTCCAACCTTCTTTCCGAAAAGAAGCCTGCGAGTATCACGCTTTGCACGCTTCTTGACAAGCCGGACAGACGCGATAAATCTGTAACAATTAAGCCGAAGTATATAGGCGCGCAGGTTGAAGATCAGTTTGTTGTCGGTTACGGACTTGACTATAACCAAAAGTATCGCAATCTCCCGTTTATCGGCATATTAAAGCCCGAGGTTTATAATTCCTCGGCTGAAAAAGAAGCCGTTTCTGAATCAATTTGATTTGTAATAGTAAGTAATTTTCTAAAAAGGAGCGTGATCGATTGGATAACAAAAATAAAAAGTGGGGCAACCTGCTTTATCTGTTGATTCCGGCCGTTATGATAATTTTCATAATCTTTTTTATGAACACACAAAATACCGTAAAGGTCAAGTACTATGAAGTTGTCGAAATGTTCAAGTCGCATAAGGTCACTTCATATTCTGTCAATCTCAGCAGCGGTGCTCTCACTTACACCGTTCAGGGTGATGACACCGAAAAGAAGTATACGCTCCCGAGCGTTGAGCTTTTTGTCAACGATATTCATAACGATGTCATCAAATACAATGACGAGAACCCGGACAAGGCAATCAAGTACGACTATAAGGCAGGCTCGAATTCAACCTGGTGGGCGAGCATGCTTCCTATGATTCTGACGGGTGTACTGCTTGCCGGTGTTATGATTTATTTCTATCGGAAAATGGGTCAGACCATTATGAGCGAAAACAATAAAACTCTCAGTTTCAGCAAGGCAAGAGTGACGCTTGGCAAGGATGCAAAGAAAAAGACAACTTTTGACGATGTTGCCGGTGCTGACGAGGAAAAGGAAGAGCTGAGTGAAATTGTTGAGTTCTTGAAGAATCCCGCGCGTTTTAATGAACTCGGGGCAAGAATTCCCAAAGGCGTTTTGCTTGTCGGTCCTCCGGGTACGGGTAAGACATTGCTCGCGAGAGCTGTTGCCGGAGAAGCCGGTGTTCCGTTCTTTTCAATTTCCGGTTCGGATTTTGTTGAAATGTACGTCGGCGTCGGCGCATCAAGAGTCAGGGATCTTTTTGCTCAGGCAAAAAAGAACTCGCCTGCAATTCTCTTTATTGATGAAATTGATGCTGTCGGTCGCCATCGCGGCGCAGGAATGGGCGGCGGTCACGACGAGCGTGAGCAGACCCTTAACCAGCTTCTTGTTGAGATGGATGGTTTCGGTGCGAATGAAGGCGTCATAATTATAGCTGCCACTAACCGCCCGGATATTCTTGATCCCGCACTTCTCAGACCGGGACGCTTTGACCGTCAGGTTACTGTCGGCTATCCCGATGTTAAAGGCAGAGAAGAGATTCTGAAAGTACACTCGCGCAACAAGCCGCTTGCTCCCGACGTTAAACTCAGCGTTATTGCTCAGTCAACCGCCGGATTTACCGGCGCTGACCTTGAAAATCTTCTCAATGAAGCCGCGCTTCTTGCCGCAAGGCGAAAGAAGAAGGCAATCACCATGGCTGAAATTGAAGAAGCTACAATCAAGGTTGTTGTGGGTACTGAGAAGAAGTCCAAAAAAATCAGCGATAAGGAAAAACGTCTCACAGCATATCATGAATCAGGTCACGCAATTGCTACCTATAATCTTGAAAGTCAGGATCCGGTTCATCAGGTTTCAATCATTCCGAGAGGAATGGCAGGCGGCTTCACAATGTCGCTCCCGACCGAAGAACGTTCGTATAAAGCCCGCGGAGATATGCTTGACGACATTGTTGTTCTCCTCGGCGGTCGTGTTGCCGAAGCGTTAATTCTCGGCGATATTTCAACCGGTGCTTCAAACGATATTGAACGCGCAACGGATATTGCCCGCGACATGGTTACAAGGTATGGTATGAGCGATGTTATCGGACCGGTTTCGTTCAGCTCGGGCAGCCATGAGGTTTTCCTCGGCAAGGATTATAATAATATGCACAATTATTCTGAAACTCTTGCCACAGAGATTGACCACGAAATCAACAGAATTGTAAAAGAATCCTATTCGAGATGTGAAGCCATTCTGAAAGATAATGTTGATAAGCTCCATATTCTTGCTGGTTATCTTATGAAGCACGAAAAAATTGACGGTGAAGATTTCAAAAAACTCATGCTCGGAACACTTGAAAACGTTTCTGAAACTGTTGACGAACAGACAGACGATGCTGCTCTTGTTGGAGACGGCACGGATACCGAAGAATGATTTCTTTGCCGGGGACTGTCGCATTTAGATGCAGAAACTGTTTTCTTCACTCCTAAGCTGTATATGGATACCGCGAGCGGGTGAAAAAACGGTTAAAAAGAAAAAACAACCATTTGTTTTTATGGTTCAGCATTTTTCTTTTTGTTCTGTGCTAAATGAGACAGCCCCTTTTTTTCTGTTATATATTGCCCGTCTTTACTTTTTATGATATAATAACAGTAAACAAATTGTCAGTTCTGTATTTCGGAGGATACCATGATTGAATATATAAAAATTGTAATAATTTCGCTTGTCAGCGCTCTTTTTGCTCCGCTTCCCTTTTCGCATTCGGCAGGATATTCTTACCTTAGCTACGTTCTTGATTTCAGCCAGAGTTCGTCACTCGGGGTGTTCTATTATTCGATAATTTCCATTGCTTTTTCTGTAACAGTGTTCTTTTCACTCAGAAAGATTTATGCAAAAGGTATACGCGCACTTTTCAGCGGTAAAAAATCCAATATCCAGAACCGGACGGGTTATCGCAGGCTGATGCTGAATCTTTTGATTTCAATGCTCCCGGCTGCTGTTATGGCTATTCCTTATTCTGACGGAAAAATTCTGCTTGATATTTTCAGCGATCAGCTCAATTCAACGCATTTGCTTGTAACCTCGTTGTGTTGTGCAGGCAGCGGCGTTTTCCTTTTGATTGCACATTGGTACACAAAGCAGAACTACGCACAAACCAAGCGGTCTGCCGATGTAAAGAGCGTCATACGTTTTTCAATATATCAGCTTCTTTCATATTTTTTCCCCGGAGTCTCCGGAATTTCGGTCGGAGCAACAAGCTTTTTGATTTCCGATATTGACAATCGTGTAATAGTACGCGAAATGCTTACATATATTGCGCCTTCAATGCTTGCCGTCAACATTGTACGTCTTGTTCGGATTTGCATTGCCGGAATTGTTCCGAATCCTGTTATGATTGCCATTTGCACTGTCTTTGCTCTGATTGGCAGCGGCTTGATGATCCGCTTGCTCTCTAAAACTGATTTCAGGAAAATCTGTGTCTTTTTCAGCATTTTTTCCGTAATTTTCGGCGCGGCATCGGCAGTAGTTCTCTTTATCATCTGAGAACTGTTTATTTTTCGGTGAAAATTACGCCGTCGTTTTCGTCAATGCGGGACGGCGGCAATATTCTGTTTGTGAGGTAGAAAATGGCTAACAAAAAAACATCCTCAAAGAAAAAAACAAGTACCAAAAAAAGTACGCGGGGAAAAAAGAGCAAAAAGAGTAAAAAGCTCAGTTTTTATCAGGAGCACCGTCCTGCAATAATGTTTGCGTATCTCATTTCAGCTGTTTTGCTTCTTGCCGTTGCATTCATTCCCGGCAGAAGTGTGTGGGCGTCGATACGAGGTGCATTTTTCGGTGTATTCGGACTGAGCTTTTATGTTTTTGATATTTTTCTTCTTATCATAGGAATCCGGATTGCCCTTGATTCCCTCAGACGCTCATGCATTGCCACAACTGTTTGCGCGTTTCTGGCTTCCTCAATGATTGGTTCGGTAATTCATCTTGCAACAAATTCTGTTACCGTTGGCGGAGGAGAGGAGTTCCTCGAACAGTTGAGAACCGCTTTCGGCGCAGGTTTCGCGTTCAATGATGAGTTTTCCGTTACGGGTGGTGCACTTGGCGCTGTTTTTGGCGGAGGAATGCTTCAGCTTCTCGGTAAAGCAGCGGCGTTTGTTGTAACCTTTGCGCTGTTGATTTTGTTTTTGATTTTGTTTTTCAATATCAGTTTTTCTTCAATCGGTGAACTTATCTCAGGCGCAATAAACGGTTCCAAGGAAAAGCTTGACGAAAGCAGCGAGCAGCTTAAAGAAAAGCGCCGCGAACGGAATGAACAAAGAAAACGCGAAAAGCTTGAAGAGGAAGAACGTCTCAGAGCTATCGAAGAAGAGGAAAAAGAAGAAAGCGATGCTTTTGATTTTTCAAAAACCCAGATCGAACTTGATGACAACATGTCTGTTCGTCGTAAAAAACGCTCTCCTCAGCCGTATAATCCGCAGGACAGGCTTTTCACATTCACGGAAAAACCATTCAGACGCCCCCGAGAATCTGAACAGGAAGAAACAATTCTGGCTGATGAGATTGCTCCTGTTTCAGAAAAAGACATAAATATCAGCGAGGCAATCAGTGCTGCTGCCGGAATACGGGCAACAGAAAAGCTACCCGATGATTACGAAGAAATTGAAACTGATTCTTCTGAAACTGATGCCGGACTTGACGGGCAGGCGCAAAGGATTGTTGAAGCTGCAATTACCAGCGCAGACAAAAGTGCAGAAAAGAGTATAGCAGAAGTAAAGGGATACACCGAAGAAAAAAGCGTAAAAAAAGAATACAGCCTTCCGCCTATTGATTGTCTTAACGAGCCGGATTTCAGCCGCGCAGGGGACTATGCGACCGAAATGAAAACAACAGCAAAGAAGCTTGTTGATACACTCAAAAGCTTTGGCGTTGAAACAACTCTTATCGGCGTCAGCAGAGGTCCTTCTGTCACCAGATATGAGCTTCAGCCCGCTCCGGGCGTGAAAATTAACAAGATTACAAATCTCGCTGACGACATCGCACTTAATCTTGCTTCTGCCGGCGTCAGAATTGAAGCTCCGATACCAAACAAATCTGCGGTCGGAATTGAAATTCCGAATCAGAATAAATCGGTTGTCACGCTGCGCGAAATCATTTCTTCTTCAAATTTTCAAAGTGCAAAAAGCAAGCTGAATGTTGCACTCGGAAAAGATATTACCGGTAATGCAACCTGTACTGATATTGCAAAAATGCCGCACCTTCTTATTGCAGGAACAACAGGCTCCGGAAAGTCAGTTTGTCTTAACTGTATGATTGTCAGCATTCTTTATTCAGCAAAACCGTCTGAGGTCAAGCTTCTGATGATTGACCCGAAGCAGGTTGAGTTTTCTGTTTATAACGGAATACCTCATTTGCTTGTTCCGGTTATTTCTGACGTCAGAAAAGCCGCCGGTTCCCTTGCATGGGCTGTTAGTGAAATGGAAAACAGATATAAGCTTTTTTCCGCCTGCGGTGTTCGTGATATTAAAGGCTTCAACAAATATGCTGCCGACCATCCCGATTACAGCTTCATGCCGCAGATTGTCATCTTTATTGATGAGCTCAATGATCTGATGATGGTTTCACCCAAGGAGGTTGAGGATTCAATCTGCCGCCTTGCGCAAAAAGCAAGAGCTGCGGGAATGCATCTTGTTGTTGCAACACAGCGTCCGTCTGTTGACGTAATTACCGGTATTATTAAAGCAAATATTCCCAGCAGACTTTCGTTGTTTGTTTCCTCCCAGGTTGATTCAAGAACCATTCTTGACACAGTCGGCGCCGAAAAGCTTCTCGGTAACGGCGATATGCTGTTTAATCCCGTCGGCATGTCAAAACCGGTCAGAATTCAGGGAGCTTACCTGTCTGACGAAGAAATTGAAAAGGTTGTCAGTTATATTAAAGCTCAGGAAGAAGTTGAATATGACAGCGAAGTCATGGACGAGATTGCGAGAAATGCTTCTGCCGACAGCAAAAAGAAACCTGCTCAGGCTTCTGCCGGCGATGAAGCCGAGGGTGGCGATGATATGTTGAGTGCTGCCATTGATGTTGTTGTTGAATGTCAGGCGGCGTCAACCACTCTTCTCCAACGTAAGCTGAGACTCGGATATGCCAGAGCCGCAAGAATTATGGATGAGCTTGAACAGCGTGGAATCGTCGGTCCCTCCGAGGGAAGCAAACCGCGGAAGGTTCTTATTTCTGCTTTGCAGCTCATGGAAATGAAAGCCTCCCGAAGCAACGAAAATTATGAAGACGATTTTGATATTCTCTCAGATCAGTGAGGTTGTTTGATTTGTTTTTACCTATCAGTTTTGATGAAGTAAAAGAGCGCGGCTGGAACTACGTTGATTTTGTCTATGTCAATGGTGATGCGTATGTTGATCATCCGAGCTTTGGCGCGGCAATAATTACCCGCGTCCTTGAAGCTAAGGGATTCAAAGTCGGATTCCTCGCTCAGCCGGATTGGCGCAGTAAAAATGATTTTATGCGCTTTGGACGTCCAAGATACGGTTTTTTTGTTTCGTCAGGCAACATTGATTCAATGGTTGCTCATTATACTGCCGCAAAAAAGCGACGTAACAATGACGCTTATTCGCCTGGCGGAAAAACCGGTCTGCGCCCTGACAGAGCTGTGATCGTCTATTGCAACAGAATCAGAGAAGCATACGGTGATATTCCGATAATTATCGGCGGACTTGAAGCGTCATTACGCCGTTTTGCTCATTATGATTATTGGGATGATAAGATCCGCAGGTCAATTATATTTGATTCTCAGGCAGATTTGATTTCATACGGAATGGGCGAGAACCAGACAATTGAAATTGCAGAGCGACTGAAAAGCGGCGAATCAATAAAAACAATAACAGATGTAAGAGGAACCTGCTATGTCTGCAACGTTACGGAAACTCCGCTGCTGGGGGCGGAATGTCCGTCATACGAGAATGTTTGTGCAAGCCGGCGCGAATATGCAATTTCCTGCCGTATTCAGCAGGATGAGCAGGATCATATACGCGGAAAGCTGCTGAAACAACGACACGCAAAGAAAATGCTCGTTCAGAATCCGCCCATGCCGCCGCTTTCAACACAAGAGCTGGATTGGGTTTACTCTTTGCCGTATATGAGGACATATCACCCGACTTATGAAAAAGCCGGCGGAGTTCCCGGAATTGAAGAAGTGCGTTTTTCAATTGCTCATAACAGAGGCTGCTTCGGCGCTTGCAATTTTTGCTCAATTGCTTTTCATCAGGGGCGTTTTGTCACAAGCAGAAGTCATGAATCGGTAATTGACGAAGCGAAAAAACTGACAAAACTGCCTGATTTCAAGGGCTATATTCACGATATTGGCGGTCCGACCGCGAATTTCAGGTTTCCGTCTTGCGAAAAACAGTTGAAAGCCGGACTTTGCAAAGGAAAAAAATGTCTCGCTCCAAAACCCTGCACCGCTCTTGTTGCAGACCACAGCGACTATCTTTCACTTTTGAGAAAGGTCAGGAAAATCCCCGGAATTAAAAAGGTGTTTATCCGTTCCGGAATCCGCTACGATTATATTCTTCGAGACAAAGATGAAAGCTTTTTGAGCGAGCTTGTCGCTCATCATGTCAGCGGTCAGCTGAAAGTTGCTCCCGAACACTGTTCGGCGGCTGTTCTTGACAAAATGGGGAAACCGCATATTGATGCATATATTGAGTTTTCAAAAAAGTATTTTCAGATTTCTAAAAGTGCAGGCAAGGAACAGTATCTTGTTCCGTATCTTATGTCGTCTCATCCCGGCTCAACGCTCAATGACGCCATAGAGCTTGCTCTGTTTCTGAAAAAGCGCGGAATACGACCCGAGCAGGTTCAGGATTTTTACCCGACTCCCGGAACAATCTCAACGTGTATGTTTTATACCGGTCTCGACCCATACAGTATGGAAGAGGTTTATGTTGCAAGGTCTGCGGAAGAAAAAGCAATGCAGCGCGCGTTGCTTCAATATTATGATCCGGGCAAGCGCGAGATTATCGAGAGAGCTTTGAAAAAAGCGGGGAGATATGATCTTATCGGCTCGTCGCCCTCATGCCTGATAAAAACAAGCCAAAAGAAAAAACCGCAGCAAAGCGGCGGAAACTTTAATAACAGAAAGGCTGCTGGTAAAAATGGCAAGGAAACAAGGTGCAAAAAGTAAGCGTTCGTCTTTGACGGCAACAATCGTTTTCTTTGTTGCTATTGTTGCCGCAATAATCGGACGGTTCAACAGTAATTTTGAAACTAACCCAATTGAAAATACAAGCAGGCTTAAAACGTCAACCCCCGACACCTGCGCAGTTCATTTTATTGACGTCGGTCAGGGCTCAAGCGTTCTTCTTCAATCCGGTTCAAGCGGTGTTCTTATTGATGCCGGTGAAAGAGAATACGGTGATGATGTTGTCCGATACATCGGAAATCATGGCATAACGCAGCTTGATTACGTGATTGCCACTCATCCGCATACCGATCATATCGGCGGTCTGCTGTATGTGTTGGATAACGTAAAAGTGAACAATGTGATAATGCCGCGCCTGACGGCAATAAACACACCGACAACAAAAACATATGAAAGCTTTTTGCAGATAATACGTGATAAGAAGATCAAAGCTATTGCCGCTTCGTACGGGAATGAATATGTTGTCGGTAGAATCAGACTGACGGTTCTCGGCCCTGTTGAGCAATGTGACGACCTCAATAATATGTCTGTCATTTGCAAGGCTGTTGTCAATTCAACGTCGTTTTTGCTTTCGGGAGATGCAGAAACAACTGAAATGAGAAGTGTTCTCAAAGAATCACCGGACCTTGCGTGTGATATTATGCTGATGGGGCACCACGGCAGCAGGTCGTCTCTCGAAAAGACATATCTGCAAAAAGCTGATCCTGCGGCGGCGGTTATTCAATGCGGTTTGAACAATTCATATAATCACCCACATAAAGAGACAATATCATATTTGAAAGGTAATTCAATCAAATATTATCGTACCGATCTTTCGGGTGATATTGTTTTTACTTGCACAACAGACGGATATAGAGTTACAAAATCCGGGTGATTCGGGAGGAAGTATATGTACATCAGTGTTGACAGAATCATCGGTAAAACAGCTGTTTGCGAAAGTGAAGATTTGAATACCTTTGATATTCCGCTTTCAAGTCTTCCCTACGGTGTAAAAGAGGGGAGCGTACTTCTGAAAAATTCAGACGGAAGCTATTCATTGGCAAGCGATGAAGAAAAAAGAAGAAAACAACGTATCATGGATATTCAGGACGCTTTGTTTGATGAATAACATAAATGAAAGGCAGCTATTCACGCAAGGTTAACTTGCAGTGGATGGCTGCCTTGTTTTTCATGTTGTTTTCATTGCGGAGGAGATTTTTCCGATATGCTCTTTCATTGATGCTTCAAGCAGCTTGCAGTTTGAGTCTGAAAGTACGGTGAGCGGAAGACGGCAGCCGCCTGCATCTATTCCGGCAATTTTTAAAGCCGCTTTTATAGGTATCGGATTTACGTCAATAAACAGGTTTTCAATGAGATCCATTACTTCCTTCTGCATTTGTGCACATTTTCCGCAGTCATTGTTGATTCCCGCCATCGTCATCTCATGCGTATACTCAGGCATAATATTTGCAAGCACCGAAATTACGCCCTTGCAGCCGAGTGAAGAAGCAACAGAAATCAAATCATCGTTTCCAACATAAAAATCAAGACGGTTTTCGCACAGCACCAATGATTTTATAAGCTTTGATATATTGGTATCAGCTTCCTTGACAGCAACGATGTTTTCATGGAATGACAGCTTCTTGTATGTTTCCGGAAGAATATTCATTCCGGTTCTTGAAGGAACATTATATACAATGATCGGTTTTGACAGCTTGTCGGCAAGCAAAAAATAATGTTCGACCAGACCGGACTGAGATGCCTTATTGTAATACGGAGTAACCATCAGATGTGCATCAGCCCCGCATTTCTCGGCTTCACTTGCAAGTTCAAGTGAAAAAGAAGTGCTGTTGCTGCCGGTTCCGCATATGAGAGGAACACGCTTATTTATCACACCGTCTGCAACAGAAAAAAGCTTTAATCTTTCCTCAACGGTAAGCGTTGAACCTTCACCCGTGGTTCCGCAAACAACAACAGCATCTGTTTTGTTTTTGATTTGAAATTCTATCAGTTCTTTAAACAATTCAAAATTGATTTTTCCGTCCTTATCAAACGGAGTCACAAGCGCAACTCCGCTGCCGATAAAGATGGGTGTCATAAGGAAAACGACCTCCGATCAGTCAATATATCCTTCTGCGCAAAGCAGTTCTGCCATAAGAACTCCGCCTCCTGCCGCACCGCGGAGAGTATTGTGTGAAAGGCAAACAAACTTGTAATCATACTGAGTGTCTTCACGAAGTCTGCCGATTGAAACAGCCATTCCGCCTTCAAGTTCTCTTTGGAGCTTTGTCTGCGGCATGTTGTCCTCAGCAAAATAATGAAGGAACTGCTTCGGCGCACTCGGAAGATTAAGTTCCTGTGCTCTGCCGGAAAAGCTATTCCAGCAATCAAGAATTTCTTCCTTGCTCGGCTTTTTTCCGTCTTCAAATCTCATAAACACAGCGCCCATATGACCGTCGGAAACCGGCACACGAATGCATTGAGCAGTGAAGGAGGGTGATGTTGCGTTGACGATTTTGTCGCCCTCAACGCTGCCCCAGATTTTAAGCGGTTCCTGCTCGCTTTTTTCTTCTTCGCCACCGATGAAGGGAATAACGTTGTCAATCATTTCAGGCCATGTTTTGAATGTTTTGCCTGCTCCGGAAATCGCCTGATATGTGCAGACAAGGACCTCTTTGATTCCGTATTTTTTGTCAAGCGGATAAATCGCGGGAACGTAGCTTTGAAGTGAGCAGTTTGATTTGACAGCAATAAAGCCGCGCTTTGTTCCGAGTCTCTTTTTTTGAGAATCAATAATTCTAATGTGGTCCGCGTTGATTTCGGGTATAACCATCGGAACGTCAGCAGTGCCTCTGTGTGCGCTGTTGTTGGAAATGACAGGGCACTCTGCTTTTGCGTATGCTTCTTCAAGCGCACGGATTTCATCTTTCTTCATGTCAACTGCGCAGAAAACAAAGTCAACGGAAGCGGCAATTTTTTCAAGGTCTGCAGCAGCGTCCATTACAATAAGCTCGGCAATGTTCGACGGAATATCACAATCAAATGCCCATTTTGAGCCGACAGCCTCCTTATAGGTTTTTCCGGCGGAACGCGGACTTGCTGCAACGACTTTGACTTTGAACCAGGGATGATCTGCAAGAAGAAGAGCAAACCTCTGACCAACCATTCCGGTTGCCCCGATGATACCGACATTATATTCTTTCATAAATGCACACCTCATTTTAAAGTATTTTCGCGTAAACTGTTGCCAAAAACCGCAAGTTACACTATAATTGAATTTGTTTTACATAATAACATGGTTTTTTATTTTCGTCAATAATTTGGCGTGACAAAATACATTGAGGTGAAGTTAATGAAGACATCAGATTTTTTCTATGATCTTCCGAAAGAACTGATTGCCCAGCATCCGACTGAAAAGCGGGATAATTCCCGACTGATGGTAATCGACAGAAATTGCGGTGAAATAAAACACAGGCATTTTTATGACATTGTTGATGAGCTAAAAAAAGGAGACTGTCTTGTTCTGAATAACACCCGCGTTCTGCCTGCAAGAATTTACGGTGTAAAGGAAAACACCGGAGCACACGTTGAGTTTCTTCTTCTTGTCAACAAGGGAGATGACGTCTGGGAGGTTATTGCCGGACCCGGAAAGAGGGCAAAAACAGGCGCGCGTTTTTCGTTTGGCGAAAAACTCTCATGCGAGGTAACTGATGTCCTTGAAAATGGAAACCGACTTGTCAGGTTTGAATATGAAGGGAATTTTTACGCAATTCTTGATGAAGTCGGTCAGATGCCGCTTCCGCCGTATATTACTGAAAAACTTGAGGATCAGTCGCGTTATCAGACTGTATACAGCAAAAAACTGGGCTCTGCCGCAGCACCTACTGCCGGATTGCATTTTACAAACGAGTTGCTTCAAAAAATCAGTGAAAAGGGCGTTCGGATTGCTTATGTAACGTTACATGTCGGACTCGGAACATTCAGACCGGTCAAGGTTTCCGAAATCTCAGAGCATACTATGCACAGCGAGCACTATTGGTTACCGAAAGAGACCGCCGACATTATAAATGAAACTAAGAAAAACGGCGGCAGAGTGATTGCTGTCGGAACAACAAGCTGCCGAACACTCGAATCTGTTGCAAGCTTTAACGGTAAAATTGAAGAAAGCGAGGGCTGGACGGATATATTTATATATCCCGGCTATGAGTTCAAATGCATTGACGGACTGATTACTAATTTTCATCTTCCGGAAAGCACTCTCATCATGTTGGTCAGCGCTTTTTGCGGCTATGAGAACACAATGAATTTTTATAAAACCGCCGTTAAAGAACGGTACCGCTTTTTCTCTTTCGGCGATGCCTGCTTCATTGTTTAATTTTTCACCGGTGCAGAAAGGATTAGAAATGTTTAAGCTGATTAAAACTAACAACAAAGCAAGACGTGGAGAATTCATTACCGTTCACGGAACAATTCAGACTCCGGCTTTTATGAATGTTGCAACCTGCGGAGCAATAAAGGGCGCGCTCTCTGCGCTTGACCTGAAAGAAATCAAATGTCAGGTCATGCTTTCAAACACTTATCATCTTCACGTCAGACCGGGAGATGAACTTGTTCGTGAGATGGGCGGACTGCATGAGTTTACACGCTGGGAAGGACCGATTCTTACCGACAGCGGCGGTTTTCAGGTTTTTTCTCTCGCCGGTTTGAGAAAAATTACCGAAGAGGGTGTAACCTTCTCTTCCCATGTTGACGGGAAGAGAATTTTTATGGGACCGGAGGAAAGCATGACTATTCAGTCAAACCTCGGTTCAACAATTGCAATGGCGTTTGATGAGTGCGTTGAGAACCCCGCAGAATATGAATATGCAAAACAGTCCTGCGAGCGTACTGTCCGGTGGCTTCAACGCTGCAAAACAAAAATGAAGGAGCTCAACTCAAAGCCTGATACAGTTAACCCGAATCAGCTTCTTTTCGGAATCAATCAGGGCTGCACGTTTGAAGACCTGAGAATTGAAAACATGAAGCAGATTGCCGAGCTTGACCTTGACGGATATGCAATCGGAGGTCTGGCTGTCGGGGAACCGAAAGAGGATATGTATCGGATTATTTCGACTGTTGAACCGTATATGCCTAAGGATAAAATTCGCTACCTCATGGGCGTCGGCACTCCGGGAAACATCATTGAAGCAGTCAGCAGGGGTGTGGACCTTTTTGACTGTGTTATGCCCAGCAGAAACGCAAGACACGGACACTTGTTCACAAATCGCGGAATAATCAATATAAACAACGCAAAATATGAACGTGATTCTTCGCCAATTGACCCTGTGTGTGATTGCCCGACATGCAAAAACTTTTCACGCTCATATATCAGACACTTGTTCAAATGCAAGGAAATGCTTGCAATGCGTCTTTGCGTCATGCACAATCTGTATTTTTATAACAGTCTGCTTGAAAGAATCCGCATTGCTCTTGATAATGATACTTTTGAGGAATTCAAAAACACTTATGTTGACTTGCTTGATACAAGAATATGACTCTGATTCCGCTTTTTTTCAGACATTTTATGTTAATGTGCTTGAAATCTTAAAAATTCTCTTGCAATGATAAGCAAATAATTGTATAATCACTGTATTATGTTTGTTGGAGGAAACGAAAATGTATTTTAATTTTTTGGAGCAGGCTGCAACAAATGCTGCCACAAGCTCAAGGTCAATGCTCATTCTTCTGGTCGGTATGTTCGCGGTGATGTATTTTGTTGTTATGCGTCCCCAGAAAAAGAGACAGAAGGAAGAGCAGGAGATGCGCAATGCTGTTGAAATCGGTGATGATATTACTACTATTGGCGGAATTTGCGGTCGTGTAGTAACTGTCAAGGAAAACAACCTCATAATTGAAACCGGTGCTGACAGAAACAGAATGCAGATCACTCGTTGGGCAATTCAGTCAAACGACAGCGCTAACGAAAGACTCGCTGCCGAAAGAGCTGCCGCAAAGGAAGCTGCTGAAAAAGCAAAGGCAGAAAAGAAAGCAGCAAAGAGCAAAAAGAAAAACGGAGACTGATTTTTGCTGAATAAAAAACAGTTCCTCCTCATATTCTTGAATATAAAAGGATATGAGGAGGAATTTTATGTCTGCTCCAAAAGTCAAACGCTTCAAAAAAGCTGAAAGTCTCAGTCTGCCTGCGCAGACTTTTATAAAAACGCAAATCCTGGCTGTAATTACATATCCGGCGCTTTTTCTTGCGGTCGGTATTGCTTCGCTTTCAGCAGACTTATCGGAAGAATATATGTTCTATCCAGCTGTTCTTTCCTTTGCGGCGGCCTCTTTTGTCTGTGCGGCGTATGCCGGAAAGAAGCTGCATAAAAACGGCTTGATAACCGGTTTGCTGTTCTGTCTGCCTGAAAACTTTATTGTAATGCTGATTTCACTCATCGGTAATTCATTCAAATTTGATTTTACAGCCGCTGTGTCAATGTTTATTCTCGTTGTTTCCTCTATGCTCGGAGGAGTTGTTTCAGTCAACACGAGCACAAAGCCCAAAATTAAAGTCAAGTGAAACAAGAGGGGACAGAATAATGAAAATAAATGCTGTATTTATAAAAAAGCCGGCAATAAAACGCGTTGGAATTAAAGCCGACGAATCTTACAGAAGTCTTCTGCTGATTTTTTTAGTAATTCTGATTTCAATGGTTTGCGGCGCGCTGGCGTATTGCATAAACCGTAATGCATTCAGCGGCGAGCTGTGGAATGGTTTTGTCAGGTTGATGACTGACAAAAGCCGGAAAAGCTTTTCAGAGATTTTTTCCGGCTTTTATTCTATTGACCTGTTGATTTTAATTTTACTGTCAGTTTTCGGTTCAGCCTCCATAGGTTTTTTCCCGACAATAATCACGGTTGCTTTCCGCACAGCAGGAATCGGTACAATCGGAGCATTTTTATTTGTAAATCATTATTTAATCGGCTTGAAATACTACCTGCTTGTCATTGTTCCCGGAAAACTGCTGTTATTTTTCGGTTTGCTGCTCGCCGCCCAGAATTCTATTCAAACAAGTCGAAAAGTAAAGCAGATAACCGACGGAAAAACGAACGAAAAAATAGATAAAAAACTTTTTGCAATCCGCAACGGAGTTTGCGCGGCAATTTTTGCATTGTCCGCACTCGTTGATGCCGCTCTGATCTATTTTATACCGGCAGAATTCTGAATTGCTCAGGAAAGCAGTCACTTTGTTTTTTTGTTGAGAGGATTACTATCAAGTGCTGCTCTGAGTCTTTTGTCATCAACATGCGTATATATTTCGGTTGTTGAAAGGTTCTCATGACCGAGCATATCTTTGAGAACCAGAACATCAACTCCGCCGTGCTGGTAGAGAAGTGTTGCAGCAGTATGCCTTAGCTTATGCACCGAATAATGCTGACCGTTCAGACCGATTTTTTCTAGGTAATGGTATACCATCAGTTGGACAGCCTGCCGACCGATTCTTTTATTAAGTCTGCTCACAAACAAAGCATTTCTTGCGTCAGCTTTCAGTCCGTCAACCGGACGGACTTGCAGATAAGCCTTTAATGCATCAATGCAAACGTCATTAAGGTACAATCGCCGCTGTTTACTTCCTTTACCGATAACTGTAATTGTTCGCTCATCGAAGTTTATATCGCTCAGATTCAGGTTGACAAGCTCAGAAAGTCGAAAGCCGCAATTCAAAAACAGAACCAGTATACAATAGTCTCTTGATCTGTTGTTTCCCTCGACCGAATTAAGCAAAGCAATGCTTTGTTCAAGAGTAAGATACCTCGGAATCCGCTTTTTTTCCGTCATAACCTGAAGTTGGGACACAGGATTTGACGGAATATACTTCATATTATCGGCAATATACTTAAAAAAGCTTCTGATTGATGATGCTTTTCTTTTTCTTGTTGTTACGCCGTTTCTGCGCTTTTGAGCGCAGTAGTCTAAAAACGAATATACGTCTTTAATATTCACATCGGCCAAGAAACTGTCATCGATAAAGGAGAGATCAAAATCCTTTCCAAGTTCATCAGGAGAGGAGAGTCCGCGTTGCTCAGCCACTATGTATTCAAAGAGCAATCGAAGATCCCGGGCATAGCCATTGATTGTAAGCTCGGAGGAGTTTTTAACAATAAGAATATACCGTAAAAACTCATTCACTCGGTCCGGAAGAAGCTTCGGATCATAGTCTTTCATTAAATCACCTCGACTTATGAAACAGTTTCACACAAAACCACAAATACGAATAAATTATAATACAAATTTATCAATAAATCAATCAGAAAGCCAAGCAAATTCGGTTTTTGAATAGAATCGCTGACGTCTCATTTTCAAGAATTTCGTGAACACAGTCAAATCTTTTTACAAGCATTAAACGAAAATGTTGATTCAATCATCAAGTATAGTGCATCAGTACAGTATGTTGCATTTTATTATTGTTTATAATGGAGTTTGGTACAAGGCATAAAACGAATTGCTTGCAGGTAACGTATTTTGAAAATGATTGCTGTACTAATATGATGTGTTGCATTTAAAATTAAACATTCAAATATAAATAAAGTTTTCACAGATAACAAAGAAGTAAAAACGAATATGCCGTTTTACTTTTTAACTCCCCTTAACTATACAAAACATTTATTTTGTATAGTTGCTGCTATCCTTTTTGTCGAAGCTGCGCAAAAGCGTTAGTGCTTTCCTCACAAAAACACCTGTGAGTCCAGTGATTACTTAAATTAAGACATTTGAGTTATGACCGTATTAAATGTATTATTTACGATTTATTTATGACAAAATAGTAATAATTGAGAAAATCAAGAAAATTTTCTCTATGTTCAAAAAATAATTGTTGACTATTTTTACGTATAATGTTAAGATAGCCGAGGAAAATTCGTCGTGCACGACACACTGTGTGCACTTCGGTTTTGTCCACCCTATTTGTTCAGAAAAGATTTGGAGGAGAAAAAATGTCAAACAAACTTGAAAAAAAATACGGCTTATTGACAGCTATCTGTATGGTTGTCGGTATTGTAGTAGGCAGCGGCGTCTTTTTCAAGGCACAAACGATCCTTGACAAGACCGGCGGAGATATGCCTCTCGGTATACTCGCGTGGATTATCGGCGGCGTAATCATGATTTTCTGTATCCTTGCTTTCTCCGTAATGGCGCAGAAGTATGAAAAAGTCAATGGAATCGTTGATTATGCCGAAGCTGTCTGCGGCGAGAAGTATGCATACATAATCGGATGGTTTATGACAACCGTTTATTACCCTACACTCACATCGGTTCTTTCGTGGCTTTCGGCAAGATACCTTCTTACTTTTGTTTGTTCAGTAAATCCGGATTTCGCAATGCATATCGCCGCTTCCGAAGGCGGATGCGTCTATGGTCCGGAATGCCTGGCGCTTACATGCTTATTCCTTGTTGCTGCTTATGCACTTAACGCTCTTTCACCGAAGCTTGCCGGCAAATTCCAGATTTCAACCACATTTATTAAGCTTGTTCCCCTTCTTCTTATGGCTGTTGTCGGAACAATCTATGGTTTTACCCACAATATTGCCGGTGCGGAGAACTCAATTCTTGTTGAAAACTTCAAAACTGCATCAGGCAACACCTCAGTTCTTTTCGGTGCAGTTGTTGCAACAGCTTTTGCTTATGAAGGCTGGATTATTGCTACTTCAATCAATGCAGAGCTCAAAAACTCAAAGCGCAATCTTCCGATTGCTCTTGTAGCCGGAGGCATTGTGATCATTGCTATTTATGTATTCTATTACATTGGCGTTGCCGGCGGTGCCGATGTTAAAACGCTTATAGACAGCGGTGCTACTGTTGCTTTCACCAAAGTATTCGGAAATGTATTCGGTAACATTCTTAACCTCTTCGTTGCTGTTTCCTGCATGGGTACTCTCAACGGTCTTATGCTCGGCAACACCCGCGGTCTTTATTCCGTTGCAACCAGAGGTTACGGTCCTTCACCGAAGGTATTCGGAGAAGTGAGCGACAACACTAATATGCCGACCAACTCCTCGGTCTTCGGTCTTCTTCTTTGCGGAATCTGGCTCGTATACTTCTTTGGCGCAAACCTTGTTCCCAAGGCATGGTTCGGTGTGTTCAGCTTCGATTCATCAGAACTTCCGATCATCACAATTTACGCTCTCTATATTCCGATCTTTATTATGTTTATGGTAAAAGCGAAAGACGTTGGCGCCTTCAAGCGCTTTGTTCTTCCGACTCTTGCAATTATCGGTTCTGTCTTTATGGTTGTCGCTGCAATCTATGCACACGGTATTGCTCCGTATCAGGCTGCAAAAGCAGAGGGTACATTCAGCTGCCCGGTTCTCTTCTACCTTATTGTGTTTGCTGTTGTCATGCTAATCGGTATCTTGTTTGCAAAGAAAAAGACAGCAAAGAACAAACTATAAAACAGAATTTAAAGGACTCCGCAAGGAGTCCTTTTTTCTTCGGCTTATGTATCAAGTCCGAAGGAAACAGAAAGAGCTTTATCAATTCTCAGCATATCGTTTTCGCCGAGATTTCCCATGTGTTCTCTGAGTCTCTTTTTATCAAGAGTTCTGACCTGTTCGAGAAGAACAATTGAATCCTTTGCAAGTCCGCATCCGTCTGCGTTAACCTTTATATGTGTCGGCAGACTGGTTTTTGTGCTTCGGCTCGTAATAGCCGCTGCAATAACTGTCGGACTGAACTTATTTCCTATGTCATTCTGAACAATCAGCACCGGACGTATTCCGCCCTGTTCCGAACCGATAACCGGGCTGAGATCAGCGTAATATATATCTCCGCGTTTTACATTCATGCAAAATTACTCCCTTCGCGTGACAGAATTATTCTGTCCGTTTTCTTTTCTGTTTAATCACACGGGGAGCAATATTCTTTGCTATATTTTACGCAGTTTCGGACAGACTTGTGAATACGAAGTCATATTCGCCTGCTCTGATATTTTTGATATATCCGTTATCATCGCAGGTTATTATTGCTTCGCCTGACGGGTATTTAGCTATGTATTGGGTTTTACGCACTCTTTTCGACTCGTTTCTGAAAAGCGAAAACAGTACTTCAAAAATGGTTTCCATGCCTTTTGCTTCACCTTTTTGTTTTAAGGGTATTGAAAAATCCTGAAAACCTAATGATGTTTCTGTTTCAGTTGCTTTAAGTACAATGCCTTTTATATTTTCCGGCTCAGAAATCGTGAATTGTATTTCTTTGTCCGGTGTACATTTAATTGTTCCGACAACTTCATGTTCTTCTTCAAAAAAGCGTACAGATGAAGCAAAATCATTGGTTTTAAGCGATTCTTCAGAGGCATTATTGTTTGCTGTACAGGCTGAAAAAATCAGAACAACAACGAGGGACAGAAGAATAATCAGTGTTTTTTTCAAAATATCAGTCCTTTCGTGCATATTGCGCTATTATTATATTGTTAAACACAATAATATTATGCTAAAAGGAATTATCATCAAAATGAAAAAAGCTATAATCCGCGGAACTGAAATGCGTTTCAGTCAGGAATTATAGCTTATAAACTTTGACAGTCAGAATTCAGTTTTCAAATTCAGCGAAAACTGTTGCAAGCTCTTTCACAATGTCGCTCGGCAGCATGCCGGTTTTAGATTCTCTGTCCGCCAGAACATCAGCGCAGTAGCCATGAATATATACAGCAGCATCAGCGCAATTTTTAATTTCCGTACCACGTGCGCAAAGCGCACCGAGCATTCCGGCAAGCACATCACCGCTGCCGCCTTTTGAAAGACCGTTGTTTCCGGAGGCATTGACATAAACCCTATCTGATTCGGGTGACGCAACAATGGTGTTTGAGCCTTTAAGAACAACATATACTCCATGCTCGTGTGAATAGTTTTTCGCATAAGAAACACGGTCTGTCTGAATAAGCTGGGTGTCAACGCCGGTCAGGCGTGACATTTCCCCGGGATGAGGAGTAATTATAACCGGCGCAACATGATTGTTTAAAAATTCAGGATGCTTCGAAATTATATTCAGTCCGTCAGCATCAACAACAACCGGTGACTTGGCATTTTCAAGCACTGCTTTCAGAACGGCAGTCGTGTCGTCGTTGACACCGAGACCGCAACCGATGAGAATTGCATCATATTTATCAAGCGAAGCAACGAGAGTTTCCACACTGTCAGCAGAAAGCGTTCCGTCTGCCGACTCGCTCAGCGGCATGAAAAGCGTTTCGGTCAGCTTTGATGTCATTGTTGTGTAAAGACTTTGCGGGAAAGCGCAAGTAACAAGTCCGACTCCGCTTCGCAACGCAGAACTTGCGGCGAGAACTGCTGCTCCCGGCATATTACGGCTTCCGCAAATTGAAAGCAGATGTCCGAAGCTGCCTTTGTGTGCGCACGGATCGCGGGAAGGCAAAAGATTGCCGACCTCGGTTTTGTTATAGGTATACATCGAGCTGTTAATAAAATTATAGCTCTCCTCAGGTATGCCAATGTTGGCGATAATAATATCACCGCAGCAATCAGAGGCAGGGTGAACAATATGTGCCGGTTTTAAAGCAGAAATCGCAATTGTATAATCAGCAACAAAGCAGCCGGTGTCGCGGTATCCGCTGTCGCAATATACGCCGCTCGGAACATCAATGGCAAATTTCAATCCGCGCGCAGAGGACATTTCGTTGATCAATACTTTCATATCATCAGAAATTGATCCGTAAAAGCTGAATCCGAAAATTGCGTCAACAATTACATCGGCGTTTCTGATTGTCTGAACAGCTTTTTGTCTGTCCGCATCATACCACACAGTCGGGATTGCAATGTCAACAGCCATTTTATACATATACTCTGCCTCTGCTGTCGCAGGATAGCCCGAGGCAAGAACTACGCAGACGTTGTAGCCGTTTTCTGCAAATTTACGGGCAACAACAAAGCCATCCCCTCCGTTGTTCCCCTTTCCGCAAACAACAGCAATGTTGCGCCGACGGGTTTTATCAAGTTCAATGACGTTTCTTATGTTGCGTGTGCAGGCAGCGCCGGCATTTTCCATCATACGCTGATAGCTGAGACCGTATTTTGCCGTATATTTTTCAACCTGCTTCATCTCTTCACAGTTGAGAAGACGCATAAACCTTACCACCTTTCTCGATTTCTTATTTGATTCTACCATACTTTGCCTTAAAATAAAATATTTTTTTGATAAGACTTGAAAAAAAAACCGTTTTGTGATAAAGTTGACAAAGATAACGCAATGAAAAAGAGAGTAGGCGTGCAATTTTGTTTCAGAGAGAGACGGCGTTGGTGTGAGCAGTTTCAACAAAAACACGCTGAAGTTCACTTTGGAGCGGTGAAGCTGAAAATTTAAAGTAGGCTTCAACGGTTTATCTCCGTTACGGGATACAAGGAGTGTTTGCTTCGTGCAAAAATTAGGGTGGTACCGCGGAGTTTCAGCTTCGTCCCTACTTTGTGGGGCGAAGCTTTTTGTTTTGTCTCGATTTCAAAATATTTCGGCGAAAGGAATGGTTCAAATGAAAGAACAACTTGAAGCAATTCGCAAAAGTGCAATTGAGGAGTTGGAGAAAGCTGCCGCTTTGCAGGATCTTGATTCGGTAAGAATCAGATTTCTCGGCAAAAAGGGTGAACTTACTGCAATTCTCAAACAAATGGGCAGGCTCACGGCTGAAGAAAGACCTGTAATCGGTCAGCTTGCCAATGAAATCAGAGCTGACCTTGAAGACAGAATTTCAGAAAAAGTTGATGCTATCAAGGAAAGAATGCTCGAAGAAAAACTCAGAGAAGAAAAAATTGATGTTACCCTCCCCTCCGGACGTGTTCCGCTCGGACACAAGCATCCGCTTTCAATCGTGCTTGACGAGGTCAAGGACATTTTCTTTGGCATGGGCTTCAACGTTGCGTCCGGTCCTGAGGTTGAGTGGGATTATTATAACTTTGAAGCTCTCAACATTCCGAAGAATCACCCGGCAAGAGACACTCAGGATACCTTCTATATTACCGAGAATATGCTTCTCAGAACACAGACATCACCTTGCCAGATTCGCGTTATGGAAAAACAGGCACCTCCGATCCGCGTCATTGCACCCGGCCGTGTATATCGCTCTGATGCGGTCGACGCAACCCATTCTCCGATTTTCCACCAGATCGAGGGTCTTGTTGTTGACAAAGGAATTACAATGGCTGACCTCAAAGGCTGCCTTGAAGATTTTGCAAAGAGTCTTTACGGTGAGGATACAAAAATCAGACTCAGACCGCACCACTTCCCCTTTACCGAGCCTTCATGTGAAATTGACGTTTCCTGCTTCAACTGCGGCGGCAAAGGCTGCCCGATGTGCAAGGGCGAGGGTTGGATTGAAATTCTCGGCGGCGGAATGGTTCACCCGAAGGTTCTCAAAAATTGCGGTGTTGATCCTGATGTTTACAGCGGTTTTGCTTTCGGAATCGGACTTGAAAGACTTGTTATGTTCCGTTTCAACATTGACGATATGCGTCTTCTTTATGAAAACGATGTCAGATTTCTTAACCAGTTTTAAGGAGGTGCTTACAAATGAATCTTTCAAAAAAATGGCTGCTTGATTTTGTTGACCTTGATGTTTCGGACAAAAAGTTTGCTGATGAAATGACGCTTTCCGGTTCAAAGGTTGAGGCATTTGAAGTTGAAGGCAATGAACTTTCAAACATTATAACCGGCAGAATTGACTCACTTGAACGTCACCCGGATTCGGATCATATGTGGATCTGCCTTGTAAACATCGGCAGAGAAGAGCCTATTCAGATTGTTACAGGCGCACAGAACCTGAAAGTCGGTGATGTTGTTCCCGTTGCAATGGACAATTCCGTTGTTCATGGCGGAAAACATATTGTAAAAGGCAAGCTGCGCGGCGTTGAAAGCAATGGTATGCTTTGTTCGCTTGGTGAACTTGGACTTACCGCTCACGATTTCCCGAATGCAATTGAAGACGGCATTTTTGTTCTCGGCGATGATTGCGACAGAACGTTGGGAATTGATATTCGTGAAGCAATCGGTTTGAACGACACTGTAACCGAATTTGAAATCACCTCAAACAGACCTGATTGTCTTTCAATTATGGGACTTGCCCGCGAAGCAGCCGCTACTTTCAATGTTCCTTTCAAGACACATGAAGTCAAGGTCAACGGCTGCGGCGGTGATGTCAATGAACTTCTTTCGGTTGACATCCTCAATCCTGAAAGATGCTATCGTTATTGCGGCGCTGTTGTAAAGAATGTCCGCGTTAAGCCCTCTCCCCGCTGGATGAGGGAAAGACTCCGCGCTTGCGGTGTCAGACCTATAAACAATATCGTCGATATAACAAACTATGTTATGCTCGAATACGGTCAGCCGATGCATGCTTTTGACCTCAGATTTTTAAACGGTAACAGTGTAATTGTCAGAACAGCAAAGAACGGAGAAAAAATAACAACTCTTGACGGAATTGAACGTGAACTTTCTGATGACATGCTTGTTATTGCCGACGCTGACAAGCCCGTTGCTGTTGCAGGCGTTATGGGCGGCGAATACAGCGGAATTATGGACGATACAAACACCATTGTTTTTGAAAGTGCCTGCTTTAACGGACCGACAACCAGAATAACCGCGAAAAAGCTCGGAATGAGAACCGAAGCCAGCGGCAGATATGAAAAGGAGCTTGATCCGCAGAACTGTATGCCTGCTCTCCTTCGCGCTCTCGAACTTGTTGAAAAGCTTGACGCCGGCGATGTTGTCAGCGGTATAATTGATTGCGACAAGTCTCAAAAGGTCAATAGAACACTTCCGTTCGAGCCGCAGTGGGTCAATGATTTCATCGGCATAAGTGTTTCCGCCGATGAACAGAAGAGAATTCTTGAATCAATCGGTTTTACGGTTGAAAACGGAATCATAACTGTTCCGTCATTCAGAAACGATATTGAACACCAGGCCGATATTTCTGAGGAAATTGCGCGTTTCTACGGCTATCAGAATATCCCGAACAGAAAACTTGGCGGCGTTGCGAACGCAAAGCATACTCCTGAGCAGAACATGGAAAAGCTTGTTTCAACCACTTTGCTTGGCTGCGGGCTTTCTGAAATTGCAACTTTCTCGTTCATCAGTCCCAAGCATTATGACAAAATCAGACTTCCGAAGGACGACCCGAAGAGATCCGGCGTTGTGATTTCAAATCCTCTCGGTGAAGATACAAGCGTTATGAGAACAACCGTTATCCCCTCAATGCTTGATGTCCTTTCGAGAAACTATAACAACAGAAACGCTGCCGCCTCCCTTTTTGAAATTTCAAATGAGTACATCTGGAAAGGTACCGAGCAGCTTCCTGACGAAAATGTCAAGGTCACGCTCGGAATGTACGGTGAGGGCTGCGATTTCTTCAAGCTGAAAGCTGTTATTGAAGAACTCCTCTATGTTGCCGGCGTTTCAGACTATGATGTTGCCGCGGTCACCGATGACCCAACATTCCATCCCGGAAGAACTGCTGAAATTACGGTTGACGGTACAAGGATTGCATATCTCGGTGAAATTCATCCGGCGGTTCTTGAAAACTATGAAATCGGCGCAAAAGCGTATGTTGGTCAGGTTGACTTTGCCTCATTACTGAAATACGGCGATCTTAAACGTGTGTATAAGCCATTGCCTCGTTTCCCGGCTTCAAGCCGCGACCTTGCTTTTGTATGTGACATTGACCTTCCGGTAATGACGCTTGAAAAGGCAATTTCTAAGGCGATCGGCCGGATTCTTGAAGAAATATCACTCTTTGATGTGTATGTCGGTTCACAGATTCCCGACAAAATGAAGAGCGTTGCTTTCAACATCAGAATGCGCGCTGCTGACCGCACCCTTACCGATGAGGAAGCCGACGGTGCAATGAAACGCGCAATCAAAGCACTCGGCGAAATGGGAATTGAACTGAGAAGCTGAGAAAACTATAACATAAAAACAGCCGTGTCCGTTCCGGATGCGGCTGTTTTGAAAGGAAAATACTATGCTGACCGAAAACGAATTGTTGAGAATTCAAGAGTTCAGTTTAAATAACATGGCTGAATTTGAAGAAAGCAAAATCTGCGGTTGCTTTTATTGTTGCAAAATCTTTAATTCTGATGAAATTGAACAGTATATTTCTGACGAAGAAGGCGATACAGCGGTTTGTCCGTATTGCATGATTGACTCCGTTATCGGAGAAGGACATGGCTTTGAAATCAGCGGTAGTCTTCTGAAAGAAATGAATGAATTCTGGTTTTAAAAGGAACGTCACATTTAGCGAAGACCAGAGAGTAAAACCAAAAACAAAAAGACTATATTTCGCAATGAGCAACAGATGAAAGCTTTATGTGAAATATAGTCTTTATCTTTTCCGACTGTTTTTTCAGAACTGTCTTGCAATTCTGGAATACCTGTAATCGTCCTCATACCCTATTCCGCCGGAAGAGCGATATACACTAAGCACCAGACCGACAGCCAGATATAAGCTGACAACCGAAGAGCCTCCGGCACTGATAAACGGAAGAGTAATTCCGATAATCGGCAAAAGTTTCAGACACATCCCGATGTTAATTACAACCTGGGCAATTATCATGAACATTACGCCGAAGCAAAGCATAGCCGCAGAGAAATTATTTGACCTTTTGGCTACATAAGCCACCCTGATTGCAAGAAGCGCAAATAACAGCAAGAGTACGAAAGCACCGACAAGTCCGGTTTCTTCGCAGACAACACTGAAAATCATATCGTTTGCGCTTTCGGGAACTGAACCGCTTTGGGTAAAAGCCCCTTTGAACAGACCGGAACCGAAAAAGCCGCCTTCACGCATAGCGTTACTCGCCTGCTGCTGCTGATATATTTCATTAGGGTATGATGCCGGGTCAAACAGGGCAAGGATTCGGTTACGCTGAATATCATCAAAAACTTTATACCAGACAACCGGCAATGCCACACCGACAGCAGCAAGTCCGAGGGGAAAATACAACCAATGAACGCCGGCGATGAACATCATGCCGACAAACATCAGCATAAATATGAGCGCCGAACCCATGTCACCGGTATATACAACCAAGGCAATGGGAATCATGGCATGAACACATAAAAGGAAAACATTTTTTACTGATGAAAGGTCATTTTTAAGAACACTGAGATGTTTGGAAAAGGT
>JAEDIL010000014.1 GCA_016292455.1 Clostridiaceae bacterium | reverse complement strand
CTGTTTTACAAGCGCATTCTTCGGCTCGGTAACAATTCTGACAAGTGCAGCCTTATCAAGGGAACTGAGAGCTGTAATAACAGGAAGCCTACCGACAAGCTCCGGAATAAGTCCATACTTGACAAGGTCATGGTGAACAACCTGAAGCATCAGCTTGCTCGCCTGAACCTCCTCTTTGGTAAGGATTTTTGCACCGAATCCAAGCCCGGAGTTGCCCATTCTTTTTTCAACAACCTTTTCAATTCCGTCAAAAGCGCCGGCGCAGATGAAGAGAATGTTGGTCGTGTCAATCTGAATAAACTCCTGCTGCGGGTGCTTTCTTCCACCCTGAGGCGGAACATTTGAGACGGTGCCCTCAAGAATTTTTAAAAGAGCCTGCTGAACACCCTCGCCGCTGACATCTCTTGTTATTGAAGTGCTTTCGGATTTACGGGAAATCTTATCAATTTCATCAACATAAATAATTCCGCGTTCTGCCTTTTCAACGTCGTAGTCAGCCGCCTGAATGAGCCTTAGAAGAATATTTTCAACATCTTCGCCGACATAACCGGCTTCTGTGAGTGTTGTTGCGTCCGCAATTGCAAACGGAACATCAAGAATCTTTGCAAGCGTCTGCGCAAGCATGGTTTTTCCCACGCCCGTCGGGCCAAGCATCAGAATGTTGCTTTTTGAAACTTCAACATCCGACTTATTCTTTGAATATATTCGCTTGTAATGATTATAAACAGCAACACTCAAAGTACGCTTTGCTTCGTCCTGACCGATTACATACTCATCAAGCTTCGCCTTGATTTCATGCGGCTTCGGCAAGGAATCAAAATCGGTCTCGTCGCCTTTTTTCTTTTTTGAGCGCGGTTCTTCGTCAATTATTGACTGACAAATGTCAACGCATTCATCACAAATATAAACCCCGGGACCTGCAATCAACGTTCCGACGTTGCTCTGTAGCTTTCCGCAAAACGAGCAGCGGACGGGCTTATCTTTGTTTTCGTCATCTCTTGCCATCAGTAGTACCTCTTAATAAGTTATCTCTTGTAAAGGATCTTATCAACAAGACCGTATTCGAGCGCCTCTTCGGCAGTCATAAAGTTGTCGCGTTCGGTGTCCTGTGCAATAACATCAATAGGCTTGCCTGTGTTTTCAGCAAGGATCTTATTAAGCCTTTCCTTGGTTTTAAGAATTTGCTCGGCAACAATTTTGATTTCGGTTGCCTGACCTTTTGCACCGCCCGAGGGCTGGTGGATCATAACTTCACTGTTAGGCAAAGCAAAGCGCTTGCCCTTTGCACCGGAGGAAAGCAAAAACGCACCCATGCTTGCGGCAAGACCCATGCAGATTGTTGAAACATCGCACTTGATATACTGCATCGTGTCATAAATTGCGAGACCCGCAGTTACAGAGCCGCCGGGGCTGTTGATATAAAAGCTGATGTCCTTTTCCGAATCCTGGCTTTCAAGGAAAAGGAGCTGAGCAACAACAAGGCTGGCGGTTGTGTCGTTAACTTCATCGGAGAGAACAATGATCCGATCGTTAAGAAGTCTGGAAAAAATATCATACTGACGCTCACCGCGATTTGTTTGTTCAATGACATACGGTACAAGTGCCATAAATATGCCTCCTTTGGATATATAGTGTCATGCACCGGTGCTATGCAGCGATGCATAACACCGGCGTTTGATTTATTGTTGGAAACTGCGCCAAATCTTAAACAATAAGTGCGATTATTCAGCGCTTTCAGCAGCTTCATCTGCAGTTTCGTCTGCCTTTTCCTTGGCAGCCCTGGGCTTTCTTGCCGTTGTTACCTTAGCGTTTTCACGAACAAATTCAATAGCCTTATCAATAGCCATATCCTTTTTCAAACCGTCCGCCGGAATAATACGCTTGATCTGGTCAAGCTCCATCTGATACTGAGAAGCAAATTTTTCATACTCTTTGTCAACATCTTCGTCAGAAACTTCAATGCCTTCAAGTTCAACAATTTTTTCAAGTGCAAGGCGAATCTTAACCTGCTTTTCAGCGTCAGGTCTTGCCTGCTCTCTGTATTGCTCAACGGTCATGCCCATATATTTAAGATAGTTTTCAAAACCGATTCCCTGAGAAGAAAGCCTGTAATCAATATCCTTGATCTGATTGTCAAGCTCGTTTTCAACCATGACCTCAGGAATCTCAGCAACAACATTTTCAGCAAGCTTTTCAAAAAGCTGTGTTCTGATTTCACGGTCATTGTCTGCTTCCTTCTGCTTCTTGATTTCATCAACTATGCTCTTTTTAAGGTCGTCAACGGTATCGCAGTCGGCTGCATCCTGAGCAAATTCATCGTCAATTTCGGGAAGCTGCTTTTCTTTGATTTCGTGAAGCTTGATTTTAAACACAGCGTCCTTGCCTGCAAGTTCGGGAGCATACTGTTCAGGGAAAGTTACATTCACATCAAATTCGTCACCGCTGTTATGACCGATGATCTGCTCTTCAAAGCCGGGAATGAAAGAGCCTGAACCGATTGTAAGCTCATATTCTTCAGCTTTTCCGCCTTCAAAGGCAACACCGTCAACAAAGCCCTCAAAATCAATAACGGTGATGTCGCCGTCTTTAACGGCACGGTCTTCAACAGAAACGATTCTGGCGTTTCTTTCAACAAGCTCGTCAAGCTTAGCCTTGACTTCCTCATCGGTGGCTTCAACCTTTTTCCTGGTTGCTTTGAGCTCCTTATAAGCTTTCAGTTCAATTTCGGGCTTTACAAAAACCTCAACTGCGAGTTCAACGCCTTCTGCTCCGATTGACTTAATATCTGCGCTTTTTGTTCCGACAACTTCAAGACCTGCTTCCTTGATTGCACCTTCAACAGCGTCAGGATAGCAGATGTCAAGAGCATCTTCATAAAGAAAACCTTTTCCGTAAAAGTTTTCTGCCATTTTTCTTGTTACCTTACCCTTGCGGAAGCCAGGCAGAGAAATGCGGTTTTTCTGCTTGGCAAATGCCTTGCTCTGTGCAGCTTCAAAATCCTCTGCGCTGATTTCAACCTCAAGGGTATAAAGATTTGTGTCTGTTTTGTTCGATGATTTTAAACTCATTTTTTTGCTCCTTCTTTAACGGGTAAAAGACTCATACATACCCATTATACATTTTAACCACAGCATTATATCAGCTTTTATTAAAAATTACCATAGATTTTTCAAAATTTTCCAACTAATTTCGGACAGAAACCAAGGTAATCGGCAGAAACGAGGTCAAATCTTATCCCGTCAAGCTCACCGGTAAATGCATTTTTCGTTGACGCGCCATGAAGATGACCGTAATAGCATTGCCGGACTCCGTTTTCTTTCAGAACATCCATCATCTCATCGCAGCGCTGCAAAAGTGTGACCGGCGGGTAATGAAGAAAAACAACAATCTCTCCGCCGAGAGCTTTTCCGGCCTCAATTGAAAGGCGAAGTCTTCCCGCTTCACGCAGGAGGACTTTTTTGTCGCTTTCTTTTTCAGCGTCAAAAAACCAACCGCGGCTGCCGCAGACGGTGACGTCACCGAAGCGGTATGCGTTATTGAAAAGAATTGAAAGAGACCGGAAGCCTTTTTCTTCAATAAAAGCATCCATTTTTCTTTTGGTGTTCCACCAATAGTCGTGGTTGCCTTTCATTATAAGCTTTCTGCCCGGGAGCGAATTGAGAAAAGAAAAATCCTTTTCAGCCTTTTCAAGGCTCATAGCCCATGAAATGTCTCCGGGAATAACAACAACATCATTCTCTTCAACAAGAGCCCGCCAGTTGCTTTCAAGACGAGGAATGTAATCGCTCCATCCCTTGAAAACATCCATCGGTTTATCCGTATCAAACGAAAGGTGTGTGTCACCAATCGCAAAGATATTCATTATTGTCCTCCTGACAGACCGAAAGAAGTCCGACGGACTTCTTTCGGAAAAATTCATATTCCGAGCATATCATAGACAACCCTTGCCATATCTTCCTTGTTGCAGCAGGAAGTAAAGCGCGGCATTTTTTCTTTAAGCGAAGAAAGCTGCTCCGGGCATTGAGCGCCGGATTTTTCAATAAGCAATTCAACCTGCTGAAATTCATCGGCATCACACGGCTCTCCGCCGGAAATCGCTTTGAGAACGGAAGCAGAAAACTTATACGGATTGGCGGTTGAAGCAATAACTGTCGGTGTTTTGTCACCGGTTTTCTGAACATAGTCGTTATAGACCTTTACCGCAACCGCAGTATGGGTATCAATAAGATAGCCGCTGTTGTTAAAACATTTTTCAATTGTATCGTTCGTTTCATCGTCATTGCAGCAGCCGGCAGCAAAGAGCTCGAAAATCTGATTTTTTACTTCTTCGGTGACCACATATCTGCCCTCGCCGGAAAGCGAGCTCATCCATTTTCTGACAAGTTCATCATTTTCGCCGCTGAGATGAAACAGCAGCCTTTCAAGGTTTGAAGAAATGAGAATATCCATTGACGGAGATTCGGTTGTATAGAACTTCCTGTTTCTGTCATACTTTCCGTCCGAAAAGAAATCAGTCAGTACATTGTTTGAGTTTGAGGCGCAAATCAGCTTTCTGATGGGCACTCCCATTTTCTTTGCATAATATGCGGCAAGAATGTTACCGAAGTTTCCCGTCGGAACAACAACGTTTATTTCGTCGCCGTTATTTATCGTTCCGTTTTCAATCATGTCGCAGTATGCACTGATGTAATAAACGATCTGCGGAACAAGTCTGCCCCAGTTGATTGAATTCGCAGAAGAGAACATCATTCCGTTTTCATCAAGCTTTTTAATAACCTCGGGATTCGTGAAAATAGCCTTTACTCCGCTTTGCGCATCATCAAAGTTGCCGTTGATGGCACATACTCCGACATTTCCGCCCTCCTGAGTTGTCATCTGGAGCTTCTGCATAGGACTGACTCCGTCATTCGGATAAAAGACCATGATTTTTGTTTTATCGACATCCTTGAAGCCTTCAAGAGCCGCCTTGCCGGTGTCGCCTGAGGTGGCAACAAGAATAACAATAGTTTTGTCGGCAACTGTCTTTTTTGCAGCGACTGTGAGAAGATAAGGCAGAAGTTGAAGCGCCATATCCTTGAATGCACAGGTCGGACCGCGCCAGAGTTCAAGAACAGCTACGCCCTCAGCAAGGGTTTTCAGCGGAGCAACTTTTTTGCTGCTGAATTTTCCGTCGGCGTAAGCGCCGCTTACGCAGTAATCAATCTCATCTTCCGAATAATCCGTGAGAAAAAGCGAAAGAACCTTTTCGGCTCTGGTAATATAATCAACCCCGAGAAGCGAATTTATGAATTCACCGTCAATATGCGGCAACTCCATGGGAACAAAAAGACCGCCGTCCTTAGAAATACCACAGGCTATTGCCTCTGCAGATGTTACACTGACGCTCCTGTCTCTTGTGCTTGTATAAAGCATAGTAATTCCTCCATTTTTAAAACAATACTCCGCTATGATAGCATATTTTTTTACGCGTGTAAAATATTATTGAAAAAATTTTCGGCGTTTTTATAAAAAATCTTTTCCAAAAGCCTATTTTTAATTCCTTTTGCCGCAAGAAATTCATACAAAGAACGAACCTTTTCAAGAGAATTCAGTTTGCTGCTCATTCCTGCGCCGTCAAAATCACTGCCCAAGCAGAGGCTATCCTCTCCGCCGAGTTCAAGACCATGATATATATGTTCGTAAATCAGTTCAAAGACATTACCGTTTCCGAGAAACCGAGGGTAATAACATATCCCCATAATGCCGCCCCGATCGAACAGCTCCTTTATCTGTTCATCTTTCAGATTTCTGCTATGCGGACAAATTGAAAAGCAGTTGCTGTGGGAAGCAATCAGCGGTTTTTTCGCAAGTTTCACGCAATCGTAGAAACCGGCTTCATTAAGGTGTGATACATCAACAAGTATTCCGCTGCTTTGCAGTTCTTTAACTGCATTCTTTCCAAAATCTGTCAAGCCGCCCTCGTCCGGACAGGCCGAACCGAAGCCAAGAAGATTTGCTCCGTTCCATGTCAGAGTCACAGCCGACACGCCTCGGATTTTCCAAAGCTCAATGTTTCTCAGATCATCACCAAGACACGTCCCGTTTTCAAGTGTCAGCAGCGCCTGAAAATGCGGATGACCGAAAGAACTCACATAATCGGAAAAGTAGTCACATACCCTACACGCAGACCTGAAAGCCTCTTCCGGACTCAACGAGTCATCCATCCAGACGGCAAACAACTGAGCGTATCTTTCGAACGCTTTTGCTTTTTCCGGCGTCACGGCCGTATCGCCTTTTCCGGAAAAAACCGAAGTCACAGTGTCACAATGAAGATCAAAGTAATCCACTAATAATTACCTCCGAGACATGAAATATCGAATGCACTCTTAATATGATTATATTTAATCGTTCCGTCATTGCAGTACAATATTTCAAGAACATCAAACACCGGTGTTTTTTCCGCTCTGTTTGTTTGAAGGTAATTCATTGCCGTCAGAGCTATCTTTCGTTGCTTTGAAAAGCCGACAGCTTCACGCGGAAGAGTACGGCTGGATTCGGTACGGGTTTTCACTTCAATAAAAGCAAGGTAATGCTCATTCTCTGCAATAATATCAATTTCACCGAAGCGAGAGTGGTAATTTCTCTGTGTAACACAGTATCCCTCTTTTTCAAGTATCCGGCAGGCTATTTGCTCGCCACGGTCACCGATTTTTTTACTTTCCATCCTGTTCACCGAAAAGCTTTTTCAAAAATGTTCTTCTGTGCTCCTCGCAGATTCCGTATTGATCAATCATTTCATAGTGCAGCTTTGTTCCGTAGCCCTTATGCTTGGCAAAGCAGAATTCAGGAAACCTTTCATCGAGCAGCTTCATATACCTGTCCCTTGTAACCTTTGCGAGAATTGAAGCCGCAGCCACAGAAATACACTTTGCGTCCCCCTTGACAATTGTCACTTCTTCGCAGTCGAGCCCCGGCTTACGGTTTCCGTCAACAAGAGCAAGGTCAGGCTTTTCGGAAAGTCCCCCAACTGCGCGGCGCATTGCCAGAAAGGTTGCCTGCAAAATATTTATCTCGTCAATTTCTTTTGCCGTTGCCATTGCAACACTGTATGAAACCGCCTTTTCACAGATTTCATCAAACAGAGCCTCTCGCTTTTTTTCGCTGAGCTTTTTTGAATCATTTATTCCCTCGATTGCACAGTCAATCGGCAAAATCACAGCAGCTGCGCAGACAGGTCCGCAAAGAGGTCCCCTGCCCGCTTCATCAATGCCGCAAATCATTTTATAGCCTTTCCGGCAATATTCTTTTTCAATCTCAAAATCCATTTTTACGTCTCCGACTTAACCGATTTCAGAAAAAGCGGCAGGAAAACCTGCCGCATAAATCCATTTTTTGAATTAAAGTACCTTGCAATAGTTGAAGATTGAGGCAGGAAGCTCTTCCTTGTCTGCCGAAACGGTGAAAGTGAACTTTTTGTCCTGAGCTTCACCAAGCTCATAAACTTCTTCAAGGAACTTTGAAAGCTCGTTATAGTCTCTTCCGCCGATTCTGAGAGTTGCATCAACAAGAACGTCGGTAATATCATGATTACCTGCGCAAACGCCGGCAAGGAAGCCGTAAAACGCAGCATAGCCCTTAATCTCAAAATCATCGGTAGCGATGAGCCTTGCCCTATAATTAACGTCATATGTCAATTTAGTTTCTTTTTCAATGCAAATAACGTTTCCTTTTGAGGTTTCGATTGCTTCGTTGACGCATGAAATGAGGTGCTTGGTCTTTCCGGAGCCTTTGTGTCCTAAAATAAGAGAAATCATGAAATCTCCTCCTGAATATAATTTCCACATCCGTGGATTTTTTACAACACTATTGTATCACATGGAAAGTCTTTGTTCAAGACTTTCTTTTTCTTTTTCGTATCCCGGTTTACCGAGAAGTGCGAACATATTCTTTTTATAGCTTTCAACACCGGGCTGATCAAACGGATTTATACCGAGAACATAGCCCGAAATTGCGCATGCCTTTTCAAGGAAATAGATAAGATAGCCGAGATTTTCCTCGTCTGCCTTTTCAATATTAAGAACAATGTTAGGAACTCCGCCGTCATTATGAGCAAGAACTGTTCCTTCAAATGCCTTTTCATTGACAAAAGACATTGGCTTTCCTGCAAGGAAGTTTAATCCGTCAATGTTGCCTTCTTCTTCCTTGATGATTAGCTCTTTCTGCGGTTTTTCAAAGCGGAAAACCGTTTCGAACATCAGCCTTTCACCCTGCTGAATATACTGACCGAGAGAATGAAGATCGGTTGAGAAAACTGCCGACGTCGGAAAAAGACCCTTTCCTTCCTTTCCCTCGCTTTCGCCGAAAAGCTGCTTTATCCACTCGTTCATCATTGTAAAGAACGGCTCATAAGCAATGAACATTTCAGTGCATTTGCCCTTGGCATAAAGCGCATTACGTATTGCCACATATTTATAGCAATCGTTTTCCTCAATCGAAGTGTTCACAAGGTCTCCGGCTGCCTTAGCCGCGCCGCTCATAAGAGCATCAATGTCGATACCCGCCGCTGCAATCGGAAGAAGTCCGACAGCAGTGAGAACCGAATAACGTCCGCCGACATCATCGGGAACAACAAAAGTTTCATATCCTTCATTGTCTGCCAACGATTTAAGAGTTCCCTTAGCCTTATCGGTTGTGACATAAATTCTTCCTGCCGCACCGGTCTTTCCGTATTTTTCAATAAGCATTTCACGAAATACACGGAAAGCAATTGCCGGTTCCGTGGTTGTGCCGGATTTAGAAATAACGTTGACCGAAAAATCCTTGCCTTCGCAAATCTCAATCAGTTCAGACAATGCAGTTGAACTGATGCTGTTACCGGAAAAATAAATTGCCGGAGTACCTTTGCGAAGAGCATTATAGTTCTGAGACTTAATAAACTCAATAACTGCTCTTGCGCCGAGATACGAGCCGCCGATTCCGATAACAATCAGAACCTCGCTGTCACTTGCAATTTTCTTTGCCGCAGCTTTGATTCTTGAAAATTCCTCTTTGTCATAGTTAAACGGCAAATCCACCCAGCCGGTGAAATCACTTCCGACACCGCTTTTTTCATGGAGCATTTTATGGGCCTTCTCGATTTTTTCCGAATATGCATCTATTTCACTTTCCGTCAAAAAAGAGGAAACGTACTTATCTGTTAATTTTACTGACATTATTTAATCCTCCGTTGTCAGGCGGAACCCATATTCCGCCGCAAATGGTTTATTTGTGTATTCTAATACATTTGTAAATATTTGTCAACTGTTCAGCGCTTTAAATCGTACAATCGTTTTATTTTGGCATTCCTGTCTCGGTCTTAATATCCTGCGGTGTGTTTTCTTGCAGATTTTTGCTCGTTCCGAAAGTAATTTCAGAAGTATCATCTTCAACAACTTCGTAATCATTGTGTTTTACACTGAGCGCTGAGAACAAACGTTTAAGCATATCTGTCAGAGTCATTTTCCTGACAGCGTATGGTGCGGTGAGAGAATACTGTGCAACTTTCTCATCACCTACAAAAAAGCCTACCGAACCGAGCAGCTGTCCTTCCTCAACCGGTGCTTCAACGTTAACAGCGAGGTCAATTTTTGTTTCAAGCCTTGCCCCTTTTCCGCTTTCAAGCGTCATCGGCTTAATCATTTCAAGTTTTGGGGTAATTCTGTTTTCGATGCCCTTCAAAACCGTAACATCCGTTATCAGGCCGGGTTCGACTTTCGGCGTGACATTTTCAAAGTTTGCAAAGCCCCAGTTCAAAAGCGCTTTTGCTCCCTCAAAGCGGTCACTGCTGTTTTCTGCACCGAGAACAACAGCAACAAGGTGAAGACCGTTGCGCATTGCGCTGGCTGATACGCAGTGCCCGGCTTTTGACGTTGTTCCGGTTTTAAGTCCCGTTGTGCCTTTATAAAACCTTACAAGTTTGTTTGTGTTGACAAGCTCTGTTGCACCCGAACGAAGCTGATCCATCCACACGGTTGTATAATTCTGAATCCTCTCATGTTTAAGAAGCTCGCAGGACATAAGCGCAATGTCATATGCACTTGTAAGATGGTCGGTCGTGTCGTCGTCAAGACCGGTGCAGTTTTCAAAATGCGTGTCGTTCATCCCAAGCTCCGCGGCACGGTCATTCATCATCCTGACAAAGCCCTCTTCACTTCCGCCGATGTATTCCGCAAGCGCTGTTGAAGCATCGTTGGCACTGCCTATTGCAGCAGCCCTCAAAAGCTCATCAACAGTCATTGTTTCTCCTTCTTTGAGCCAGATTTGTGAACCGCCCTTTCCTGCCGCTACTGTACTGGCCGTAACATTATCCGTCAGGTTGATTTTTCCGCTGTCTATGCTTTCTATTACAAGAAGCAAGGTCATAATCTTTGTTACGGAAGCCGGATAAAGCCGTTCATGCTCGTTTTTCCCAAGCAGTACCTTTTTTTGTGAAACGTCCATAAGAGCATAGGCTTTTGCATTAACAGTAACCTTTTCGCTTTCATTTTGTGCGTATGAAATAAGCGATATTGAAGAGATTGTTATTATAATGCAAAAAATTACTGAAAATATTCTTTTCATATCATCAACTCCTCACAATTTATATATGACAAAAAAGCGAAAATTAAAACAAAGCAGTTGAAAAGAGACTGAGTTTGATTTATAATCAACAGACAAACATAATTCTCTGTTCAGTGTGAGGATAATATGAAATTTTCTTTTTATACACTTGGCTGCAAAGTGAATCAATATGAAAGTCAGGCATTGGGTGAGTTGCTTTTAAAATTCGGCTATGAAGCTGCCGCCGAAGGCGAAAATGCCGATGTCTGCATTATTAACTCATGTACGGTAACTGCCGAGTCAGACAGAAAAACCCGGCAGGCTGTCAGACGTTTCAAACGGAACAATCCCGATGCTGTTGTTGTGCTTACCGGCTGTATGCCGCAGGCTTATCCCGCGGAAGCAGAAAGCCTTATCGAAGCGGACATAGTAATCGGAAACAAAAACAACGTCGAACTTCCGGAAATTCTTGAAGCATTTCTGAGAGACAGACAGCGTCGCGTTGTTACTTCGCAGCACGGCAGCGGCGAAGCGTTTGATGTTTGCCCGATAACGTCGTTCAATGAGCGCACACGCGCATACATCAAAATTCAGGATGGCTGCAATCGTTTCTGTACGTATTGCATTATTCCTGTTTCACGCGGCAGAGTTCGTTCAAAGCCTCTTGATGTTCTGAAAAGAGAACTTGAAGACTTATCAGCCGCAGGATACAAGGAAGTTGTTCTTGTCGGAATCAATCTTTCCTCCTACGGGCAGGATATTGGCGAAAGCTTTTGCGCCGCTGTTGAGCTTGCCTGTTCGATAGACGGAATTGAACGAGTCCGGCTCGGCTCGCTTGAACCGGATCATCTGACAGAAGAGGTTGTAGAAAGGCTTTCAAAATGTAAAAAGCTTTGCCCACAGTTTCACATTTCGCTTCAAAGCGGATGCGATAACACGCTGCGCCGGATGAACCGCCATTACACTGCCGATGAATTCCGTTCTCTTTGCAATTCACTTCGTTCAAAATTCAAGGATTGTGCGCTGACAACTGATGTCATGGTAGGTTTCTGCGGTGAATCCGAGGAGGATTTTAAAGAAAGTCTGCGCTTTGTTGAGGAAATCGGTTTTGAAAAAGTCCACGTTTTTCCGTATTCTGTCAGAATCGGAACAAAAGCAGAAAAAATGGACGGTCATCTTCCGAAGACCGTCAAGGAAAAGCGTTCAGCTGAAATGATTTATGAATGTGAAAAAATCCGGCGTAAATTCCTCAATTCGCAAGTCGGAAAAGTCTTCTCCGTCCTTTTTGAAAGCAAAGAAAAGGACGGCTTGATTCTCGGACATACAGCAAACTATACACCCGTCAAGGTCAGCGCAGATCGTGAGCTTTGCGGAAAGCTTGTTGACGTCAGATTGACCGGCGTCGGAAAAGACTGGAACACAGGCGAAATCCTGTAATCGAAAATTCTGCTTAATCTTTAATAAATATCGGACTTGTTTGCTCGCGTGAACAATCCGATATTTTTTTTGAGAACAGTGAGTATATGTCAGTGCACGAACATTCAAGGTTATAAATCTCTCTGCCGAAATCAGACAAAGCGGCAGACTGCGAGTGCCTTGTTATGATCGGCAACGGGCAACTGCTGTTTCTTATTATCTCAGCCCCTCGTTTGTTCATCGCAAGTATTCTTATATACGCAGGAAGCTTTCCGGCAATTTCACAAGGTATTTTAAGAAAACACGAAAAGACAGCGCGTCTCACAGCGGCGAGGGTGACGTTTTTGACTTTTACATTATTTATGAGCTCATCAAACGAATCTGCGGTTCTGGAAGCGCGATGCAGTCTTTGTGCCAGACCGTTTTCGTCCGAAACATATCTTATCATTTCTTCCGCTTGCATCCGGCGCAGAAAAGCCAGCAGAACCCTTTCGGAGTTACCGATTCTGTACGGATACAGACCCGCTCTTTCAAGCTCCGACAACACTTCATAGCCAACATCCGGAATATAGTTTTTGATTTCCTCTGTTCTGTCAAAATTTCTTAACGCAGCCGCACTTGCAATACTGCTGTAAACAAGCTTCTCTTCTGCGTGCTGAGCCTTTCTTCTTTTTATCGGAAGAAAATTCAAGGAAAGACCGAGGTTTTCGCTTTGCCTGATGTATTCAACGGAAAGCGTGTTGTTTGGGCTGTCAAAAACCTCCGCCGTTTCATTTCCGAAAAGCTCTGCAACCGCTCTTCTGAGGGCGGCGGGATACGTCAGACCCTTACTCATTCCGGCCTTTATCAGTTCTCCGGCCGCCGGCGAGTCAACCGCTTCGGCTGCTTTTTTTAGTATCCTGCTGTCAGAGTTTTCACACCCGAAAGAGATAATATCAGCGCCGATTGACGCAAGAAGATGAACTCCGCCTCTTGCAAAATTCTCAGCCGAAGAACAAGCCCACGGAGTCGGAATTTCAATAACAAGGTCTGCACCGCAAAGAACAGCGATCTTTGCTCTTGCCCATTTGTCAACAATTGCAAGATCCCCACGCTGAACAAAGTTTCCGCTCATCGCGCAAACGATGTGAGTTGCTTCTTTCCGCGTCTGCTCAATCTGATATAAATGTCCGTTATGAAACGGATTGTATTCACAGATTATCCCTGCAACTTTCAAACGCTCACCTCCTAACCGGTATATTTTAGTTCCGATATATTTTTTTGTCAAGAAAAAACGAAACCGCCGGCAATAAAACCTCCCGGCGGCTTTGTTTTAATTGGTGTTATGATCTGGGTACAAAGGATTCGCAGTCAACGCACTGGCAAACCTTGGGATCGCTTTCATGAGTACCGATCGAAACACAGTCAAGGGTGCAATAGTTTTCCGAATGGCAGTGATGTGCACATTTTTCAACTGTACAGCCAATAGACTTGTTAGCATCTTTGCAGTTCATAAAAATACCACCTTAACAAAAATACGGCCCGAACAGCCGAAGCATCAGCAATTCGAGCCTTTTCTTAGGATTCACAAAACGCGGCGGATTATTCGACTTTTCCCCAATCTCCCAGATTCTGGAAATTCTGATAAATTCTGTCAAATATCTTAACAAAGCCGTTAATGAAGTTTTTGATAAACTTGACAAAGGTTTGCCAAATAGTGTCCTTTGCTTCCGAGATGTTTTCAATCATATAGTTGACAAGTTCCGGAACAAGATCTTTCAGATTGCCGCAGAACATTCCGTCAGTAACCTTCAAAAGTTTTTCTTTTTCCTTGGCGGAAAGCTCTGAACTTGAGTTGATACTGTTCTTGATTCCTTCAACCGCTGTGGGATTGGTAGAGTGTTTTCCGACGAGGTTGAGATAGATCATAAGATAAAGGAACAATTCGGTAGTATCCTTTGAATTAGCAAATCTGTAAACCGGAGGAGTCACAAACTGGAGCTTGGTTGTGTCGTTCGGGTTATTGTTGTTTGAAATAAGGTTAAGGAGACCTTTGAGAGTTGAAAGCTCTTCCTCGGTAATTACACCGTTAGCAATCTTTACATTGAAAAGTGCTTTGATTGGCTCATAGAAGAACATTGTGTAGGTTCTTGAAAATGCCCAGATGAGGTCAAGCAGATAGTTGACGGGACCACGGTCGAGAACCGATGAAACGATTGCCTTCAAAAGGAATCTTGTTACAATCTTCGCATTGTAAATATCCTTTTCAGGAACCGCAAAGCGGGAGAAGTTGACTCCGAACGTATAGAGAAGCGGTTTGTAGTTGAGCGCGCGATTATTGCACCAGTTATTCTGAATAAGACTTACAAGACCGCTGCGCTCTCCGATTGTGTCGTAGAAGTCGTCTTCATTTTCCTCAACAACAGGAATTTCAAAGGTGATTGTCTGATCAACGTAATTTTCGAAAAAGAGATGACCGATGAAATTGCAGATTCTGGTTGCGTTTTTATCGCTGTAAAGCTTATCGCCCGAGATGTGGTCCCTGATGATATTGAGCAGCATCATATTCAGGTTACCCTTGGCAATAGCAATATCGTTTCTGATATTTTCGGTTTTAAGCGTCTTTCCGCAGTCCGGGCATTTGTTGTCGGGAACACTTTCTCTCGGATAATCCTTTTTGCAGTCAGTGCACTTCGGATTGGCCGCAGAGGGCAGGGTTGCCCACAAGAGTGAATCGGTGCTGTTATAGAGGAAATCAAGCGAAAGACCGAACATATACACGTCCTGAGCCGTACCGCTCTGGATCAGTGCTTCAATATCATACTGGCCGTCCTCGCCATAGTAGTCCTCAGGAAGAGCACTGCCGTCAAAGTTGTAATTTTCAAGAGCCTTCTGAAAATCAATTTCATTGATCTTTTCGGTAACGAGCTCTGAGAGGTCAAAGCCGAAATCACCGGTGCCGTTGCCGCTGTCACCGGCAGCAAAAGCAACTGTGCCGAGCGATGAAACAGCAAGAATCAATGACAAAACGACGCAAAGTATTTTTTTCATACAAACAACTCCTTTTATATATATTAAGGTTAAACTTGTTCATAGTTAGTTTACCATTTATTCGTCATTGTGTCAACAAAAATAACAACTATGAAATGACTTTTTGTTTCCGTCTGCCAAACAGGCGAAAAATAGTACTTGTCATTTTTCATATTTTGTTGTATAATTTCCCGGTGTGCACCGGATATAGCCGCCGGTACACAACAGATGTTTTGCGGAGGTGTTGTTTTGTTCGAGGGTCTTTGCTTTGACGACGGCAGTAAAAATAAAATCGCACATGCGCTCAATGCGAATTCCTTTCCCCACGCCGTCATTTTTGAAGGTTCGGACGAAAACACGCGGCTTCTTTGCGCAAAGGAGACTGCAAAGGCACTTGTCTGCACCGGAGAAGGAAAGCCCTGCGGCGCCTGCCGCGCCTGCAAAAAAGCGCAAAGCGGCAACCACCCGGATATATACATTTTTCAGAAAGATGAGGGTGCGACAGCTATTAAGGTTGACGACGTTCGCAGGTTAAAGGAAAAGGCAACACTTTTGCCTAATGACGGCGAAAAGAGTGTTTTTATTATTGCCGAAGCGCAGAACATGAATCCACAGGCACAGAATGCACTGTTGAAAATTTTTGAAGAACCTGCCGCGCATGTCTGTTTCATTCTCACCTGCCCTTCAAAATCTGCCCTGCTTGAAACCGTTATTTCAAGAGCCTGCGCTTTTATGCTCTCTCAGGAGGAAAGTGCCCTTGACGCAGGAAAGAATCCGAAGGTTGTTGCAGCTGCAACAGAAATTATTGATGCGCTTTGCAGAAGCGAGTCTGAACTGCTCTTTGCCACCTCTGCCCTTTTCAAAGATAAAGCGCTGTTCAGGGACGTTCTGCCATTCCTTGTTCTCATATTCAGGGACGCACTCGTTCCGAACGAAGCAACGCTTTCCGGCTGTGGGGAGCAGGCAAATAATCTGAGGCTTGGCTTTACACCAAAAAAGCTTCTCGAGCTTATTGAGGAAACGAAGCTGCTTTCACAATGCACTGAAAGAGCGGCGAACCATAATCTTTCGGTCACGCGCCTTTGCAGCGTATATTCAAGAATAAAAGTTTCATGAGTTTTTATACAGAAAGGATGAAACCGATGGTAAAAGTTGTCGGAGTCAGATTCAAAAACGTCGGAAAGGTCTATTATTTCAGTCCTAACGGCTTTGAACTTAAAGTCAGAGATAAGGTAATTGTTGAAACCGCTCGCGGGCTTGAATGCGGCGAGGTAACTTTTTCAGACAGAGGGATTCCGGATGACGAACTGACTTCTGAACTGAAACCGGTTCTCAGACCGGCAAACAAAAACGACCTTAAAATTGTTGCCGAAAACAAGGAAAAGGAAAAAGAGGCGTTTGATATATGCCTCAAAAAGATTGAAGCGCACAACCTGAAAATGAAGCTTGTTGACGTTGAATATACACTTGACAGAAACAAGATTCTGTTCTACTTCACAGCTGACGGCAGAGTCGATTTCCGCGAGCTGGTCAAGGATCTCGCCTCGGTTTTCAGAACAAGAATTGAGCTTCGTCAAATCGGTGTCCGCGACGAGTCAAAAATGCTCGGTGGATTGGGCGTCTGCGGTCGTCCGTTCTGCTGCAACACCTTTCTCGGTGAATTTCAGCCCGTTTCGGTAAAAATGGCAAAGGAGCAGAGTCTTTCTCTCAGTCCGGTAAAAATCAGCGGTACCTGCGGAAGACTGATGTGCTGTCTGAAATATGAACAGGACGCCTATGAACATTTGCTCAGAGTCACTCCGAAAAACGGAGCAATTGTTGACACTCCTGAAGGACGCGGAACTGTTATTGACTTCAATCTTCTGACCGGCATTTTGAAAGTCAGACTAGACTCCAAGCCGCAAGCTGCACCCTTGGTTATTGACAGAAAGCAAGTCAAAATTATTAAGGATTCACAAATCCGTGTTGACAAAAAGGAGCTTGACGCTCTCAAAGGAATTGAGTAACAAAAACTGACCGACGGTTTTTTCCGCCGGTCTTCGGTTTTTCTCTTATACCGCCTTCATTTTCAGGCGCAGCTTATCGCTTATCATGGCAATGAACTCTGAATTTGTGGGCTTTCCGCGGGTGTTCTGAATTGTGTAGCCGAAATATGAGCTTAACACATCTACATCGCCTCTGTCCCACGCGACCTCAATTGCGTGGCGTATTGCCCTTTCCACACGCGAGGACGTTGTTTTGTTCTGCTTTGCAACGGTTGGATACAGAATCTTAGTTACCGCATGCATCAGCTCCGGTTCTTTAACCGTAAGCATGATGGACTGCCTCAGATACTGATAGCCCTTGATGTGAGCCGGCACGCCTATCTGACGCATGATGTCAGAAATCACAACTTCAAGGTCATTGACGTCATTTACCGTTGGGGGTAATTTGCTTTTCTTTCCGTTTTTCCACTCAGCCATGCGCTTTATCCGGTCGGCAATAAGCTGATAATCGAAGGGCTTGAGAAAGTAATAATCCGCACCGGCTGCCAGAATTTCTTCTTCAAAGCGTGAATTGTCAACCGATGAGGTTACAAAAAGAAGAACCCCTGCCTCTTTGAGCTGTTTTCCCGCCTCTTCCAGAACGCCTAGGGCATCCAGGTTAGACATAAATGCATCCATAACCACAGCATCCGGTTTTTGTTCAAGCGCAGCTCGTATCAACTTTTTCCCGTCCTTTTCAACAACGCTGACCTCGCAGCTGTTTGCGCGCAGACACTCTGCGCAGTTTTCCGAGTTTTGTGTTCCCTCTCCTGAAAGGATTACAGTTGTTTTCATTTGCATCCGAATCTTCCTTCGCAAAAATTTGTGAATTAATTTCACGAGCGAATAATACCACAATGCACAACTGTTTTCAAGACGAAGTTTGTCGAATAGAAAAATAAATTTAATTTTTTTATAAATTTTGTGTAAAAATCCTCCACAATTTTGCTGATATGGTATACAAAGAGCACGATTTATAACTATTATGACGCAAGTTGCTTATTAACCGATACGTTTTCACATTCTTCGAGCATTGTCTCTGCAAAAACAGCATATCCCCGTTCAGGCTCATTCACAAATACGTGGGTAACAGCACCGACAAGCATTCCGTTCTGAATAATCGGGCTTCCGCTCATTCCTTGAACTATACCTCCTGTCTTTTCAAGCAGGGTTCTGTCTGTTACACGTATTACCATGTTTCTGTGCTCTTTATCATTCGGGGATATTTGCTCAATTTCAATGTCATAATAACAAGGACCGCTGCCGTCAATTGTTGAGATGATTTTCGCCTTTCCCTGTCTGACCTCACTTTTAACCGCAACCGGCAGCTGCGCTGCGTTCGCGTTTGGCATGGTGAGCTTTCCGTAAACACCAACAACGCTGTTTTCTTCAAGTGAACCGAGTGTTTCTCCGGTGAAAGAACCGCAAAGCTCTCCGGCTTCACCGCTTCTTCCTTTACGGCAACTGTTAATCACTGCGCTGACAATATCGCCGGAAGATATTTCAAGCGCATTCCCCGTGTCAACGTCACAAATCGGATGACCGAGTCCGCCGAAGCTTCCGCTTTCTTTTTCATAAAAGGTCATTGTTCCGATTCCGGCAGCACTGTCGCGTATCCACAGTCCGCCCATATATTTATTTTGTGCGTTTGAAAACGCGGGAACAAAATCAGTCTCATAACGCATCTTATTGCGTTCAAAAACAATTCTGAGCGTTTTTCCTGAGCTTTGGGCAATCAGTTCGGACACCTGAGTATGGTTGGTTATTTCATGGGAGTCAATGAAAAGAATTACGTCTCCCTTTTCCAAACCGGCTTCTTTTGCCGGGTAACGCACTCCGCCGGCAGTATCAACCTTGTCGGTTGAAACGATCACAACACCTTTTGTATACAGTCGCAATCCGAATATCCTGCCTGACGGCACAACATAGCGGCGTTTTTCAACCCTTAAAAGAGAATTTTTAACAGGAATTGCATTGAACAGCTCAACACGTACATTTATTGTCCTTTTGTCGTCCCTTTGCTCGCCGGTAACATTTTCCGAAACGGGACTGATTGAAAACAACACTTCCGGAATTGAGGTGTTGCCGTCCGGAGCATATATTTCATCCGGTATTGAATAAAAGCTGAGAATCAAAAGCACAAGGGAAAGTAAAACAAACGAGAATGCAGCTATCCTTATTACCTTGATTGCTTTGACCATTTTTCCACCTCCGCACGTTTCATTGCAATAGATAGCGTAATCCGGAAAGTTTTGTTCCGATTTTCGCCAGCTATAATAATTTGACCTGAATGTGCGAAAAATATAATCGGAAAATCAAGCCGCAACAGGCAAAATAACCGCCGGCGAAAAGCAAACGGCGGTTATTATAAAAAAACAAATTATTGATTCAAGTGCTCTTTTATCAGCTCAACAATGCGCTTTGTTGACTGCCCGTCGCAAGCGCTCATTTCTTTTTCAAAAAAGCGTTCTGAATCTGTTTCGTGTTCATGTATTATCAGCGAAGAACGAACAGCTTCAAGCAGCATTTCCTGGTTTTTGACTATTTTTCCCGGAAGCTCCGTTTCATAATCAAGATAAAACGAGCGCTCATAGGTGTCGTAATCCGGGCAATAAAAGACTGTCGGAATACTAAGGAGTGACGCGTCAAAAACTATTGAAGAATAGTCCGTAATTACCGCAGTTGCAGCAGCAAGAAGCTCTTCGGTTGGTTCGGCAGTTAAGTCTATGATTTTTGAAAAAGAACCACTCTCAAAAAACCTTTTTTTCATGACAGGATGACGGCTGACAACAAATACTTCATCGTTTTCAAGACTCTCATTCAGAGCATTCCAGTCAATTTCCGGATCGAAATCGGTTATCTCTCCGTAATCTTCACGGAAAGTCGGAAAATATACAAATACCTTTTTGTTTTCCAGAATCGGCTGCTTTGAAAAAATTGACTGCCTTTGCGCAAACTGATAAGCAGAATCCAGCAAATTGTCGGTGCGCGGAGAGCCGATAGCTTTTACAACCTCAATCTCAACACCGAAAGCCCCGGCGTAAAACCGTCGGACGTAATCAGAGGAAACGCAGACGTCGGTATACTGAGAGTGAGTCCTGATTTCTTCATCTCTCGTGAGCTTTGAAGGTGCATCAAGACCAAAGCGTTTGAAGGCTCCGCAGGCATGCCAGACCTGAACGACGCTTTGCTCTTTTCTCAAACGCACCATCCTGAGATATTTAAGATAATCGTCAGTTACAACAACCTTACTTGTCAGCAACAGCCATTTTGCTTTCGCAACATCTATGACGGAATGGGGCAGCATTTTGGCAAAAACAACTTTTTCTCCGTCATACGCATCATAAACACATTTTATATTCCCACTTAGAACACCGTTTCCCCTGATAGTATAAAAGAACACACGATTACGAAGTCTGGCGTGAGAACAGAAGAAATTATAAATTGAGGCAATACGTCCGAAAATGCTTCTCTTTATTTTTTTCAGAATCAGAATCAGCCCATTGATAAGCTTTGACAAAATTCTCCCTCCAAAACATACCGGAATATGAAACAAAGGGGTCTTAAAACTGACCCCTTTGAAAATTCTGACGAAGTTACGGCTTTGAAACATAGTTTGCAGGATTCTGCTTCGCTCCGTTGTACCTGACTTCAAAATGAAGATGCGGACCGGTGGAGTTTCCGGTGGAGCCGACGTTGCCAATCTGCTGACCCTTGCTGACAGTCTGTCCAGTTGTCACACAAAGACTTGAACAGTGGCCATAAACGGTTGAAAAACCATCGCCATGGTCAATAACGGCATATATTCCGTAGCCGGTGTTTCCCCAGACAGCAGCAATAACCGTTCCTGCGCGCGAAGCATAAACCGGCTTGCCGTAAACTCCCGAAGCGGAAATATCCATTCCTCCGTGGAAGCTCCAACCGGAAATCGCAGCACTACGGTTGCCGTATGGACTGCTGATGTAGCACGAAATGCTTCCGAGCGGCCATGCCCAGCTGTCGTTGGACTGATATACAGCGCCTGACGTGTTGTTGCCGGTATAAGCGCCCTGGTATCCGCCGGCAGCTGTAGTTGAAGAGGCAGGATCGTTATTTTCAGCGTAAAGCGTTGTTCCCTGGGTTGTTGGAACAGTTGTTGCCTGATAGTTTTTTATAAGCTCTTCAATTTCCTTGTCCGCCGCCTCACGCTCAGCTTCAAGCTGACGGATATAGTTTTCATATATCGCACTGTTTTTGTCAAGCTGAGCGATATAGCTTGAAACTTCCTTATAATCTTCTTCAAGTTCCTTGACGGTGGCTTCATATTCTGCCTTAGCAGCGTTCAGTTCTGCCTTGCGTTCAACAATCTCCTGCTTGTTCTTTTCAACCTCTTCCTGCTTTTTGTCAAGCTTACTCTGCTTTTCCTGCAAGGTCTGTCTGGTCTTTTTCAGCGCGGAGGCCTCTTCCTTGAATTTGTCAATAACTTTTCTGTCGCTTTCGCTCATGCGCTTCATCATTTCAAGCCTGGTGAGGAAGGACGCAAGACTGTCGGCGCCCATAATGATTTTTATTGCCGAGTCGTTGCCCGTTACATAGGCCGCTTTGAGCTTCTGGGCAAGCTGAGTCTTTGAAGCTTTAATATTATTGGTTGTTTCCACAATCTGCTCGCCGGCAAGCCTTATTTCATCATCAATAACGTCAATCTCGATGTTAAGCTGTTTGAGCTGATTTTCAAGCTCTGCCAGATCGCTGTCGAGAGAATCGACCTGAGTTTTGAGATTAGTGGATTTTTTTTCGTTAGCGCCTATCTGCTCTTCAAGCGTGTCAAGATACTCCTGCTGAGACTCCTTTTTGTCTTTGAGACCGGCAAGCTTATCCTTATTACCTTCTATTTCTTGTTCTATTCTTTCAAGTTCTTCTTCAAGTTCCTGCCTTGTTGCAGCGCGGGCAACAGGTCGGTACGTTGCAAAAAACGGCAAAGCAAGCAGAAGAACAGCGCAGAAAAGCGCAATAAGTTTCCTCTTCATGGTTTTAAAGACAAGCCTCCCTTATAATACATACGGCGGAAAAGCGAAAGAGTACCGGATAAAACAAAAGCTGATGGTCAAATATCGCTCGCTTCGCTTCCCTCTTTTTTCAGGTACTTACGAATTGAAACAACACTGCCGAAAGAACCGAGAATCATTCCGGAAACAAAGTATCCGATGATGAGCAGATACCAATAATCCGCAACTTCGACAACCTTGCTGCCAAACAGCGCAAACAGCGAATTGAGAGCGTTGCCCTCAATTCTTTCAAAAGCATAGGTCAAAGTCATTGCAATCAGTCCGGAAATCAGACCGATTGAAATACCTTCAATCATGAACGGCCAGCAGATGAACACATTCGTTGCGCCAACCGACTTCATGACCTGAATATCTACCTTTCTGGAAACCATTGTTATTTTGATAGTGTTTGCAATAATGAACAGTGAAACGATTACAAGCGCAACAACAATGATCACACAGATAAATGTCAATGATTTCTGCAAGGTTGAAATCTGATTTATCAGCTCCTGGCTTTCACGGACGGTTTCAACGTTTTCAACCGCTTCAATCGCGGCGAGAGTTGTTGAAAACTCATCAATGTTACTTACGGTAATACGATATGAATTCGGAAGCGGATTTTCAATCACGCCCTCAATCATTTCCTTTTCAACACCAAATTCATCAAGCTGCTCGCTAAATCCCTCTTCCTTTGAAACATACTTGACCTCGGTAACGTTTGGAATTGCTTCAAGGTCGGTTCTGACCTTTTCAATTGAGCTTTCGTCAATTCCGTCCTTAACAAAGGCAACAACTACATTTTGCTTTTCAACGTCGGAAACAAGCGTTTTCATGTTGACAAGGAGAAGAAATGAAATTCCGATGAGAAGAAGACAAAGTGTCAGAACGCTGATTGAAGCGAGTGACATGCTGCGGTTTGAAACAAGATTGCGCAGACCCATTTTTGAAAGATACGATGTATTAAGTCCGCCGGAGGATCTTGAATTATTATTCTTTTTTGCGGCTTTTGCTTTCTTATCAGCCATCGTTTTCACCGTCCTTCAATTCAAACTCGGTCTGAGAAGCTTGTTCTTCCGTCATATCATTCTGCTGAGCGGAAGAATCCTCCTGCGGCTGTGCTTCCTGCGGAGCGGACTGAACACTTTCTGCCTTTTTTGCATCGCTGCGGTTTTTAAGCTCTTTGAGCTTAGCTCGCGACGGAACATCTGAAACAATCCGTCCGTTTTCAATAGTGACAACCCTATGGTCAAACTGATGAACCAGTTCCAGGTCGTGTGTAACAACAACAACGGTTGCACCAAGAGCATTGATTTTATCAAAAAGAGTCATAATATCGCCGGAAAGAACGGGGTCAAGGTTACCAGTCGGTTCGTCTGCGATAATAACATCGGGATTATTGACAAGGGCGCGCGCAATTGCAACTCTCTGACGTTCGCCGGTTGAAAGCTGGTTGGGATAGTTCTTCGCCTTTGAAGCGAGGTCAACAAGGCGCAGAACATAGCGCACACGCTTGGTAATCTTTCTTTCGCTCATACCGATAACGCGAAGCGCAAACGCAACGTTATCGTAAACGGTCATTTTCGGGATAAGTCTGAAATCCTGAAAAACAATGCCGAGCATTCTTCTGAGATAGGGAAGCTCGCGGCGTTTGATTCTTTCCAGATGATACTTTCCGACAATTACCGAGCCGGAATCAATTTTTTCCTGACCCATAATAACATTTAGGAAAGAGCTTTTGCCCGCGCCGGAAGCGCCGACAATAAAAACAAACTCGCCGGCATCGATTTTTACGCTGACTTTATCAAGCGCAACGGCGCCGTTCGTTTTATATTTCATGCTGACATTTTTAAATTCAATCATTTTAAACCACTTTCGCAAAATAAATTAACCTTTTGCTTTATGCGCATCAATACTTGACAGGCTTGGCATCAAGATACTTTTTGACCATAAGCGCAACCTTGAAAACGATTGCGTCGTCAAATTCTCTCAGGTCAAGACCGGTGAGTTTTTTAATTTTTTCAAGGCGGTAAACAAGGGTATTTCTGTGTACAAAGAGTTTTCTGGAGGTTTCGGAAACATTGAGGTTATTCTCAAAGAATTTCTGAATTGTGAAAAGAGTTTCATGGTCAAGACCGACTATTGAGCCTTTTTTGAAAATCTCTTTGAGGAACATTTCGCAAAGCGTTGTGGGGAGCTGATAAATAAGACGTGCTATTCCGAGATTCTCATAGGTGACAATCGTTTTTTCCGTGTCAAAAACCTTTCCGACTTCAAGCGCAATCTGCGATTCCTTAAATGAACGGGGAAGATCTTTGATTCCGACAACAATTGAACCGATTCCGACAATTGTATTGATGTAATACTCTGTATGGAGCGAATCAACGATTGAGCGTGCGAGCTTTTCAAGGTCTTTCACGTCATTTCCTGCTCTTACCTCTTTTACAAGCGCAATATCCGACTCATTGATGTTGATTACAAGGTCCTTCGCCTTATCAGGGAACAGCTTCTGAACAGCCTCACTGACGGAAACATCGGTTCTGTCAGTTGTTCTGATAAGAAGAATACAGCGGGCGACTTCGTTGTTAAGTCCCAGTTCGCGGGTTTTCAGGTAAATGTCACCGGGAAGAATATTGTCAAGAATGACATTCTTGATGAAATTGCTTCTGTCATACTTTTCATCATAGTATTGTTTTATACTGTTGAGCGAAACGGCAATAAGGCGCGCATAGTTAGCCGCAGCCTCATCATCTCCGTCAACAAAAACAGCTGCATCGGGATGAAGCTGCATACCGATTGCTATGAAAGTTCTG
>JAEDIL010000098.1 GCA_016292455.1 Clostridiaceae bacterium | reverse complement strand
TATGCGGTTTCGATTACCGCTGAAAGGAAAAGCAAAATCCGAAGCAGTTCTTTTAAGAACAACTTCGGATTATTTAATGGTGGAGATGGCGGTAATCGAAACCGCGTCCGAAAACTTATCCGTCTGACTTTCTTCGGGTGTAGTCGATCTTTTGAAATTCCCTCAGCATGACGCCGAAAGACAGGCTTCATGCTTTGGTAGCCCCTGAGTCATGACGGTCTACGAGGCGCTCGACCGTTCACGTTCACTGCTGAGTGACGCCTGATGCTCCGCCGCAGTACTCGAAGCTCAGACGGGCTGCGTTAAGCAGCCTTCAATACTGTAGTATTGTCGTTTATTTTAAAGTTTGTGCAGTTTTAAGTGATTACACGGCACTACCCGCTTATCAGAGTTCAGAGTCCCCGTCGAAATCCTTTCATCCCCATATTGAGAGATTTCAATATGAAATCTCCTTGTATTCTAACATCTTCTTTTAATTCTGTCAACGGAAAACAGTGGTAAAATCAGCCGCGTGAACGCATTTCGCGTTCAATGTCGCGCCTTGCGTCCCGCTTTGCTTCGGCTTCGCGTTTGTCATAGTTCTTTTTACCTTTGCAGAGTCCAACTTCAAGTTTTGCACGCCCGTTAAGAAAATACACCGAGAGAGGAATGAGCGTCAGTCCCTGCTGCTTTGTTACGCCGAAAAGACGGTTGATTTCACGCTTATGCATAAGCAGCCTTTTGACGCGCATAGGATCGCGGTTAAAAATGTTGCCGTGATCGTATGGGCTGATATGCATTCCGTTGACAAATATCTCGCCGCCCTCGATGCTGCACCATGCGTCTTTGAGGTTGACTTTCCCTTTTCGTATTGACTTGACCTCCGTTCCGAAAAGCTCAATTCCGGCCTCGTATGTTTCAATTACAAAATAATCGTGATATGCTTTTTTGTTTTGCGCAACCCTTGGCAGGTCGTTGGCTTTTGCCATGAAGATCACCTCGGTTTTCTGTTATTACAGCTTGCGTCTGCCTTCAAGCGCCCTGAGAAGCGTTACTTCGTCGGCATATTCAAGATCGGCGCCGACAGGTACGCCGTATGCAAGGCGCGAAACTGTGATTCCCATCGGTTTGAGCAGACGGGAAATATACATTGCCGTTGCTTCGCCTTCAACGGTGGGGTTGGTGGCCATAATTACTTCGGTAACTTTTCCGTCGGCAAGGCGGGCAATAAGCTCCTTGATGGTGATGTCTTCCGGACCTATTCCGTTCATCGGGGAAATCACACCGTGGAGCACATGATAAAGTCCGTTGTATTCGTGCGTGCGCTCAAACGCCATTACGTCCCGGGGATCTTCAACAACGCAGATTGTGCTCTGGTCGCGTGCGCTGTTTTTGCAGATGGGGCACAGTTCTTCCTCTGAAAGATTGCAGCAGCAGGTGCATTTCCTGATCTTTTTGTGAGCGTCAAGAATTGTTGAAGCAAAAAGCTCCGCCTGCTCTCCGGTCATTTTCAGCACATAGAACGCCATTCGCTGGGCGCTTTTGTGACCGACTCCGGGCATACGTTCAAATTGTTCAATCAGCCTCGAAAGCGAGGCAACGTTGTATGATGCCATCAGAACGGGAGATTGAGGCCGCCTTTTAGCGCGCTCATTGCTTGCTCCATTGCGTCCTCTGCTTTTCTCATGGCTTCGTTTGTTGCGGCAATGATGAGGTCGGAGAGCATTTCGATGTCTTCGGGGTCAACAACGTCAGGTTGGAGGTCAATTCTTTTGACTTCATGAGCGCCGGTAACAACAACTTCAACTGCTCCGCCGCCGGCTGAGGCTGAAAACTCAGTCTGTTCAATTTCAGCCTGCTTCTGTTCAAGCTGAGCCTGCATTTCCTGAATTTTTTTCATCATGTTCATCTGTCCGCCGCCCTGCATACCGGGAATTCTTGCTTTCATGAGTAATCGCCCCTTTTGTTTATCTTTTCTGTATATTCTGTGTGTTATTCAACACTAACATTCACGCCGAGACCGCGCGCTTTTTTCACAAGGTCTTCAAGCGGGTCACGCTGTTTTTCGGCAGGGGAATCCTGCGCCGGCTTCGGGTTGTAGATTCCGAGCCGGTATTTTTTGCCGGTTGCGCGGAAAATCGCTTCCTTGACGTCCCTGCCGTTTGTTCCGGTCTTTATGAAAGACGGAACGGTCGGGTTGTCGCTCCTGATGAGGATAAATTCACCGTTTTCAAACGCCGTTGAATTGTTCAGAACACCCCAGAGCGGAGGATTTATCTGCATAAGCTCATTAAGCACCTGAGGCCAGTCCGCAAAGGGAGAAAGACCGTCTGAGTCAGAAACAGGCTCAGTGGGCGCATCCTTTGCCGCTGCGGGTTCCTCAAAGGAAAGGGACGGCTGTTCGGTTTCGGCAGCAGGTGGAGCAGCAACAGTGAACGGCGGTGTAACCTCAGAAGTTTTTTCGCTTTCTGTGCGTCCGGATCCGTCTGCTTCCGGCAGCTTTTCTGCCGGCGGCTGTGAGGGTAGGCTCTGAGGTACAAATGAGCCGCTTTTTAGCGCCAGCTCCAATGCGGCAATACGTCTGAGAAGAGCGGCATTGCTGCTTCCAAGCGAGGGCGAAGCGAGGCGCAGAAGCGTCATTTCCATTTCAATGCGACGGTTGACCGAACGTTTCAGCTCGGCGGACGCGTTTTGAAGAAGGTCTATGGAATAAAGAATGCCCTCAAGGGTGAAAAGTGCGCTTTGCGACTTGTAGCTTTCAAGCTCCTGAGAAGTGCAGACAAGAATGTTTTCGGCATTCTTAACGGTCTTGACAATCATCAGATTCCTGAAATGAGACGTGAGATCGGCGCAAAGTCTTTCCATGTCGCAGGAAGCGGCATAAAGCTCACTGAGCTTTTCAACCGCGGCGGCGGAATTGTTTTCCGCAATGTTTTGAGCAAGGGAGAAAAGGTGGTCCTTTCCTGCAATTCCGGCAACGGAGCAGACGACATCGGTTGTGACGTGGCTGTCAACCGAAATGCATTGGTCGAGTGTGGAGAGCGCGTCGCGCATTCCGCCGTCAGCAAGTCTTGCTATGAGGACTGCTGCGTCCTCGTCAAGGGTAAAGCCTTCGGTTTCGGCAATGAAGTTCATTCTTCTGAGCATATCTTTGACGTCAACGCGCCTGAAATCAAAGCGTTGACAGCGGGAAAGAATTGTAACCGGAAGCTTGTGGACTTCTGTTGTTGCAAGAATGAACATAACATGTCCGGGCGGTTCTTCAAGCGTTTTTAGAAGCGCATTGAACGCACCGATTGAGAGCATGTGCACCTCGTCAATGATATATACGCGGAAACGGCATTCCGCCGGAGCAAAGCCGGATTCATCGCGGATGTCGCGGATGTTGTCAACGCCGTTGTTGCTTGCGGCGTCAATTTCAACAACGTCAAGATTTGCGCCGGAGTCAATTCTCCGGCAGACCTCACATTCGTTGCAGGGATTGCCGTTCTGAGGGTTGAGGCAGTTGACCGCTTTGGCCAGGATTTTGGCGCAGGTGGTTTTTCCTGTTCCTCGGGAACCTGTGAAAAGGTAGGCGTGAGAAAGCTTGCCTTTCTGAACCTCGCTTTCAAGTGTGCGTGTAATATGATCCTGACCGACAACGTCTGAAAAGACCTTCGGTCGGTATTTCCGGTAAAGCACCTGATACATTCCTTTTCACTCCTTTCTATGAAAAACGGACAAGACACATTCGCTTGGTCATGCAGTTGCAGGCCTTACTGTGTCGCACGGTATTCCCGCTTAATGCTGCTCGGTTCCCCGCCTGACATGGTTCGCGGTATCCCGTCGCACAGGACCCGCAGCCGCATGACCAAATTAAAGTATCTTGCCCAATGTTGAAACTGTCATCAACCATAGCTGAAACATTATAATACAAAAGGACAATAAAATCAAGTCTTTTGAAAGCAATAATTAAAAAACGGCGGCTTTTTTTGCGCCGCCGCAGTATTACTGAAAGAACAGGTGCTCAATCAGAATTTTTGTGCCCATGACGATCAGAATGAGTCCGCCGACAATTTCGGCTTTTTGCTTATATTTAAGACCGAAAACATTGCCGACTTTGAGACCGACCGCAGAAAGGGAGAAGGTCACAACTCCGATGAAAAGAACAGCCGCAGTAATGTTGACGTCATCAAGCAGGGCAAACGAAACGCCGACAGCGAGTGCGTCAATGCTTGTTGCGAGGGCAAGAAGGAGCATGCTTCTGAACCCGAACGGTTTTCCGTCAGCTTTGCTTTCGTCTTCATCGTCTTTTGAAAAAGCTTCCCTGAGCATATTTGAACCGATGAGAACGAGCAGAATGAACGCTATCCAATGGTCAAAAGCGTTGATTTTATCGCTGAAAGTGCTGCCGAGAAGAAAGCCGATTGCCGGCATCAGAGCCTGAAAGCCTCCGAACCATGCACCGACAAGGAAATAATGCTTTCCCTGAAGCTTTTGGGTTGAAAGACCTTTGCAGATTGCAACGGAAAAAGCGTCCATTGAAAGGCCGACGGCAACAATGAATAATTCATACAGGCTCATTTTCAGTTCCCTCGTTTTCAATGTTTCCGGCACAGGTACCGGCGCCGGCATTATTCTTCGCCGCATCGGTTCCGGCTGTCTTTGATTGTTTTATAAAGTGCCTGACAAGATAGACGGCAACTCCCACGGGGATTGCAGCAATTATCAGTCTGACAAGCAGGTGAATCGGAATGTAATCATAAATTCCGTCGCCGAGAATTGTGAAAAGAATAACGCGCGGCATTATTCCGAGTATTGAAGCAAAAAAGTATTTTCCGAACCCACATTTTGAAGCGCCCCAGAAAAGCGAAACAAAGTCGATCGGAAAAACCGGCAGAAAACGGATTCCGAGAAGAATCGGAAAGCTGTCGTTGAACTTTTTTTCAAGGATTTTTCTGCCTGCCTTGTTTTTTGAAAGCAGGGTGTTCACATAATCACCGCCGAGGAAAACGCCCAGAAAATAGGTTACGAAAACTTCAAGCACAATTCCGCCGAAGTTTATCAGAATCGCTGTCCCGGCAGGAAAAGCCATTCCCACGGAAATGTAGATGAGAGAGGCGGGAATGATGAAAAGCACCGACTTGACAAGATACACGCCAAGGATTGCGCCAACGGCAACCGCCATGCCGGAAGAGGCGGCAACGATTGCGCGCACGTCAATGTTTTTGAGCTTTTCATAATTGATTACAGCAACGACGAAAATTGCCATTGCAACAGTCGCCCTCAGAAAAGCAAGCAGTGTATCGCGTGTTCTTTTGTTGATTTTCGGCATAAACGGCACTCCTTGGGTTTTTCGTTGAAAAACACTGTTGAATTATAAACAATGATTATCGGTTGAATACTTAGTATATAATAAACTGTCTGTGATTGCAAGGAAAAAGAAGCTGGTTTCCCGTTTTATGCCTGACGGACTTCATCTGAGCGGAGGTATTCTTAAAAATATGGGTAAAATGACTTGAATTTTGCTTTCTTCAGGGGCGATTTTAGTCGATTAAAAGAATAGACAATTTATTGCCGATGTGTTACACTACTAAATAGTATTTTTGCGAGGTGAAAAGATGACCAGAAAAGAAAAGACTCAACGCAAGCTTACCGGAGTCGCACTTTCGACTCTTCTTAAATTCGTTGACAAAAACCCGCAGGAAAATATCCTGAAACTTCTGAATATTGCTGAAAGATTTGTCGGTAATATCTTTCCGAAAAAGAACCTCGAAGCTATGAAAAAGGTCGTTAAAAGCGGAAAGGGCGTTTACTATGATTTTGCAATGAATCTTCTGAATGACCTTGACCGCGGAGTTCTCAAAAAGATGATTCTGGCAATGGGACTCGGCGCCGGTGTCAACGGAACAAAGGCGGTCAGAGCCAACAGAGACAAATATAAGTGCAACATTCCTTTTCTCATTCTCACAGCAAGGACAAGAGTGTGAATAATGCACGTGGTGAGAAGGGCACGCTCATAGCAAGCGGCTTTATTGCGGGTGGTGCCCTCATGGGAGTAGTAAGCGCGCTGCTGAAATTTGGTGGTGTGGAGTTCTCCGTAGCAGAGACGTGGTGGGTAAACCCACTCTCGGAGCTGTGCTCCCTTGTGGCATACATCCTCCTCATTGCATATTTCATAAGGGCAACGAAGGATTAAGCGGAGCTTTTCATGAGAATATAGAAACGATAGAGGAGGAATGGAAGCCCATTCCTCCTCTATCGTTATGATACGATAATTGTTGTCGCTGATGTCATTTGGGGCAATGCTATCTTCCGGGACGATGATAGCTCCTGTAGTTGTCAAACTCAATATCCACTTCCGGCTCAGAGAGTTCTCCGTCTTTGGGTAGCCTGAACTTCATATATCTGATGTTCAGTCCCCTTTCGAGCCACATCGACTCGTAGTAGGTGCGGATGTTGAGGATGTTCATTGTGGCCTCGTCGAGTTGGCTGTCGTTATACAGGTC
>JAEDIL010000013.1 GCA_016292455.1 Clostridiaceae bacterium | reverse complement strand
ACATAGGCGCAAACATTGAAGACTTCACAAGTGCAACTGTTACCACCCAGCCGACCTGCAACACAGACGGCGTTGTTACCGTTACTGCCGGCAGCGGCAGCTATACCGTAACGATTAAAAAAGAAAATATTCCGCACAGATTTGAAACAACGGTCACCCCCGCAACCTGCGAGAGCAACGGCAAGATTCTAAATGTCTGCTCCGTCTGCGGATATAAGGACGAGGCAAACGCAAAGTCAATAGAAAAGCTCGGCCATGACCTTGAAGAAACAATAACAACTCCGGCAACCTGCACAGCTGTCGGCGTAAAGACCATCTCCTGCAAGAGAGACGGCTGTACATACAGTACGACCGAGAATATCTCCGTAACCGGACATAAAAAGAGTGAAGTTGTTCTCAACTGCACCTCCGGCGGAGTTATCAAGTGTGCAAACTGCGGTGCAGACCTTGAAACCGTTGCGGCAAAGGCCCATGATTACAACGGCGCCGTCAGAACTGTTCCGGCAACCTGCTCAACCGACGGAATCAGCTATACGAAGTGCTTATTCTGCGAAGCTGAAAAGGCTGAACCCATTGCGAAGCTTGCCCATGACTTTGATTCCTCGGAGTGGACAGACATTGTTCCTGCAACCTGCGGAGCAAAGGGCGTTCAGAAGCGCGTTTGTGCAAACTGCGATGCAGCTGAGCTTCGTGAAACCGCAGCTCTTGCCCATGATGTTGTTACCGAATCAGAAACCTTTGCAACCTGCATCGAAGCCGGTGTAAAGATTGAAAAGTGCTCGCGTCTCGGCTGCGACTATGTAAATACCACAGTAACACAGCCCACAGGACATACGCTTGACGGCGGTGTTGCCCACGCTCAGACATGCACAAACGGTAAGTACACTGTTTATTCCTGCACGAACACAGACGCAAATACCGGCAAGGTGTGTGATTATAAGAGCTACGAGCTTGCAACGGGCGAAGAAGGAAAAGCCCTCGGTCATGATTTTGCCGTTGAAGCTTCAAGTGTAGCTCCCACCTGTGAAAATGACGGCTCAAAGACAATGAAGTGCTCGCGCTGCGATGAAACAGAGACCACAGTTCTTCCGAAGCTCGGCCACAACTTTACGGCCGACGCAAATGTTGCAGAAACCTGCACAACAAGCGGCTACACCGTAATGAAATGCAGCAACACCGGCTGCGACAAGACCTACAATGAATATAAGACCGATCCTCTCGGTCACAGCTGGGGCGCATGGGCTATTACAACTCAGCCTACCAACACAACCGACGGCGAAATGGAACGCAGCTGCACCGTTGACGGCTGCACTGCAACCGAAACAGCTCCGATTCCGATGGGCGACCATGAGTTTGACCTGACAAGAGCGGAGATTACAAAAGAAGCAACCTGCACCGCAGAGGGTGAAGCTGTTTATGCCTGCACCAAGCATGTTGACACAAGCGGAAACAACACCTGCGGCGTTGCAATCACAGTTAAGACCGCAAAGGCGGCGCATAGGCTTCACACAAGCGTAACCTATCCGAAATGCGAGCGTATTTACAATGAAGACAAGACGTCTTACACCGACGTATTCACAGCCGGAAAAGTAGTTGTCCGTTGCAGCAATGCAGGCTGCGACTATGTTGATGAAACTGCTTCCTTTGTAATTGCTGCTCCGAGCGACCATAAATGGGGCAGCTATCAGACTCTCGTTGATGCAACCTGCGAGGCTGACGGAATCAAGGTCAGATATTGTAAAGCCTGCGGCGCTGAGGATAAAGCAGCGATTACCGAAAGACCGGATCATAACTTCATTGCAACCGTTGTTGCTCCCACCTGCACAGACAGAGGTTTCACAACCTACGCTTGTAAGGGCTGCGGCATGACATACAGAGACAACTTCACCGAAGCTCTCGATCATGATTATGACGATGGCGTTGCCGTTGCAGCAACCTGCACCACACCGGGCGGAATTCTGTACACCTGCCGGCGCGAGTTTGAAACCGAAAAAATAGTTGACGGAAACAAAGTCACCATAATGGTACCCTGCGGACACGAAAAGTTTGTAGAAGACGAAAACCAGCCCGCTTTCGGTCACAACCCCGGCGAATGGAAATATGTTGCTCACCCGTCAGAAGCCAATGCATACGCAAAGGAACGCATCTGTACCAATCCCGGCTGTACCTTCTCAGAATATGAAACAGGCGCAGGCGATGAGCACTCTGTTGACGGTGTTAACGTATACTACAAAGTCAACTTCTATAATGAGTGGGTAACCGACACCTACGATGAGCTGCTTGACCACAGAATATATTCAAACGGTCAGGATCCTTCCACAGATGTTTACACCAAGCTTTCAAAGACCTATAAAACTGTTGAGCTCGCTTCAATTTATGTTCTCAAAAACACTGAGGCTGTATATCCGGGCAAGACGAACCCTGTCCGTGAAAAAGACGCGGATTGGGGAGGATATTACTTCGAAGGCTGGACAACAAAGGGACAGCTTCCTGTCGGAAAAGACGATGTATCAGCTCCTCTTGACATTTCGAGGATTACTGCGAACACCGACCTTTATGCTCTCTTCAAGTGCAGAGATGTATACTATCACGTCAGATTCTATAATGCAAACGGCAAACCGCTGACCAAGGAGACAACAATTCTCCACGGACATTCAGCTGAATGGCCGGAAATCTTCGGCACTCCCGAGATGCCGGACGATGTTACATGGAAATACACTTTCAAGGGCTGGGCATACGATTACACCAAGATTTATGATGATGTTTCAATCGTTGCCGTTTACGAAGCAACTGCGAAAGAGTATAACCTTGAATATTACGACGAAAACGGAAATCTGCTTGCAACCGAAGTTGTAACCAATGGCAAAAAGCTTGAAAATGTTCCCGTTATTTCGCCTACTCAGAAGGAAGATAAGAAGTATGTTTATATCTTCACCGGAACATGGGTAAGAGAGAATGGCGCTGCAATCAATACCGACAGCTTTGCAGTTCCGGTTGGCTCAAACGAAGGCGACACCTTCAAGGTAACCGCAAAATATTCAAAGCGCCAGAAGGTATATCCTGTCAAGCTTCACATTGTTGATCCTTATGACAACTACGCTCCGCTGAACAACGTTACCGTTCAGGTAATGGACAGCAAGGGTCAGCTTATTGCAACCGGCGAAACGAACGCTGACGGTGATGTCAGTTTCGGTCTCTACTACGATACCTTCTTCACTTTCTCGGCAGTCAGAGGTAACTACTATAAGGAAGGTATTATGTCCTTTGATGAGGGTGTTGAGGGCAACGTAATCAAGAAGATGCTCGGCACAAACGACTATCAGGGTACAATCCAGCTCGAAGTTCAGGAAGATCCTAACGCGGGCAAGAAATGCGGATGTATCTGCCACACCTTCCTCAGCGGAATCTGGATTACCTTCTTGAACCTGCTTTATAAGCTGTTCGGAATCAAGCACGTCTGCTGCTACGATATGTATGCGGTACACGGCGATAAGCTTGCATACGGAAAAAATTAAATCAATTAGTTAATGGCGGCTGCGAAATAAAGCAGCCGCCATTAAAAAGCGGTTGTCGCACTCGATGCAGACCAAAGAGCAAAACAAAAGACTATACTTCGCAATAAAGCTACAATACGTTGCTCATTGCGAAGTATAGTCTTTTTCATTTCGATTCTTCATCACACAAAAGGTCTGCCAGAGTGATCTGATAGAAAAAGTCGTGGACCATCGTATTGAACTTTCGCCACATCGGCAGCGTTTTACATATGTCTTTCCTCGGGCATAATTCCGCGTTTTCTTCAAGGCAGGCAACCGCTGCCAATGTGCCCTCCGTCAGTTCCAGAATTTCGCCCACAGGGTATTCACTCGGCTTGCGAAGCAGGCGGTATCCGCCGCCCTTACCGCTGACTCCCTTAACAAGCTTTCCGTTGACCAAAAGCTTCACAACAATTTCCAAATATTTTTTTGATATTTCCTGACGTTTTGCAATATCATCCAACGGAACCGGATTTTCTCCCTGCTGCTCTGCCAGATCTATCATAAACCGGATTGCATATCTTCCTTTTGTTGAAATCATTATCGGCACCTCCTATTTTTCTATTGTACCGCATAATTATGGAAAAAATCAACAAAAAAATATTAACCTATTGACATAGTAGGAGAATGGGTATATGATAGCTGCATAAAGTAAATAATCTATAAAGGAGATGCATAAAATGTCTTCAATTTACACTTCTTCCGACCAGTTGATCGGTAAAACACCCTTGCTGGAACTGACGCATATCGAAAAAGAGAATAACCTTGAAGCAAGGATTATTGCAAAACTGGAGTATTTCAATCCGGCAGGTTCTGTCAAGGACCGTATCGCCAAGGCAATCATTGACGACGCCGAAAAAAGCGGCGCACTGAAACCCGGTGCAACGCTGATTGAGCCCACATCCGGTAATACCGGCATCGGACTTGCTTCGGTGGCGGCTGCCAGAGGCTACCGACTCATCATTACCATGCCGGAAACCATGAGCGTTGAGCGCCGGCAGCTCATCAAGGCGTACGGCGCAGAAATCGTGTTGACAGAGGGAAGCAGGGGGATGAAGGGCGCGATTGAAAAAGCAGAGGAGCTTGCAAAAGAAATCCCGAACAGTTTTATACCCGGACAGTTTGTCAACCCGGCTAATCCGAAAGCACATTACACGACCACCGGTCCTGAAATCTGGGCGGATACTGACGGCAAGGTGGATATTTTCGTCGCCGGCGTTGGAACCGGCGGTACGGTAACCGGTGTAGGCGAATACCTCAAGTCTCAGAATTCCGGAATAAAGGTTGTTGCCGTTGAACCTGAATCTTCTGCGGTTCTGTCAACCGGAGTAGCAGGCGCACACAAAATTCAGGGTATCGGAGCAGGATTTGTTCCTGCTGTTCTGAATACGGGGATTTACGATGAAATAATTACCGTTTCCAATGAAAATGCCTTCCGGACGGGTAGATTGGTCGGTCGTAAGGAAGGGGTTCTCGTGGGCATTTCCTCCGGGGCAGCGGTATGGGCAGCTTTGGAGCTTGCAAAGCGCCCCGAAAACGCGGGAAAGACAATTGTTGTCCTTCTACCCGATACCGGAGACAGATACTTATCCACTCCGCTTTTTGAAGGCTGAACAGTAAGTTTTCACTTTCCTTATGACAGAATTGTGATTGTTGCTTAATAATGTTCACAAAATATTAAAAAAATTCCGCTGTAATATTGAAAATACTACTGTTATATGGTACAATAGCTTGGTATTAAGTCCATGTTTGAGACGGATTTATAAATAGCAGTATTTTTTAATAAGGAGGATGTTGCCAATGGCTATGTCAGACATCGGAGTATGGCTCGGAAGCATGGTTTTCAAAGGCTTTGAACATTTCACAACCGAAGCCGTTCCCACTCAGGAGGAAACCCTCAAAAAGATTATTGAAAAGAACAAGGATTGCGAATACGGAAAAAAATATGATTTTGCGTCCATTCATTCAATCAAAGAATTTCAGGACAAGGTTCCCCTCGCGACGTTTGAAGATTATGCTCCTATGATTGACCGCATGGTTGAAAAGAACGAGTCAAACATCATAACTTCAAGCAAGGTTATCCGTTATTGCTCCTCTTCCGGCTCAGTCGGAAAGCCGAAGCTTCAGCCCAAAACAGCGCGCGACCTCTGGAATATGCAGTGCATGGGCTTTGCGGCAACACCGGCATGCGCTGATAGATGGTTCAGAAAAGAGGGTATTGCAAAAAAGCTCCCCGCGCAGATGGGACCTCTTCTTCTTTCACTCAACGGTCATCCGCTTCCGAACGGAATGCGCTGCAACGGTGCGGGACAGATTCCGTTTACCTATCTCACTCCGATTCTTAAATTTTTCACAACAACTCCGAAAGATGTTCTTTATCCGGAAGATGAGGAAAATACCGATATTCCGTATTTTCAGCTTCGTTTCTGTCTTACCAACAAAAAGGTTACATACCTCGGCTCGATGGTAATCACTCTTCTGACAACGATGTTTGAATATCTTGAAGAAAACTGGGAAATGGTTTGCAACGACATTGAAAAAGGTACCATTGACCCGTCAGTCAGATGTCCTCAGAGCCTTCGCGCAAAGTATGGTCACATGAAGCCCAATCCCGGACGCGCAGCAGAGCTCAGAGCTGAATTCCAAAAGGGATTTGAAACCGAAGTTCCGATTGCAAAGCGTATCTGGCCGAAGCTTGCCTGGGGCTACGGTATGATTGGCTCAACACTTGCCGTTTATGTTGAAAAGCTTCGCAGATATGTCGGAGATCTCCCGCTTCATAACATGGGCTATGCAGCTTCCGAGGGATTCATGGCAATGCCTGTTGAACTCAACGCAACCGACTATGTTCTTCTTCCCCGTTCGCTCTTCTATGAATTTCTCCCTGTTGATGCACAAGAGGGAACAAGACCGCTCACACTCGGCGAAATTGAAGTCGGCAAGGATTACGAAATAATCATCACGAACTTCTCCGGTCTTTATCGTTATCGCATTCTTGACGTTGTTCATGTAACCGGTATGTATAACAACTCTCCGAAAGTTGAGTTCCTTTACAGAACCAATATGGGTCTTAATCTTGCAAACGAAAAGACCACAACGCAGATGCTTGACTATGTTGCCGAGAAGATTATGGATAAATACGGCATTAAGTTCAGAGGCCACAGCTTCTATGCTGACTCCGTACCCACTGTTCCGCGCTATGTAATGCTTGTTGACTGCGAAAGCGATTTGCCCACAACAAGACGCGCAGAAATTGAAAAGGACATTGACGAGTTCTTCCGCGAAAGCAACGAGAAGTACGAAAAATATCGCCGTTGGGGAATGCTGTCAGATCCTCTTCTTCTCCAGCTTGAAGATCATGCCTATGACGCATACAAAGAATCATTGCGCGCTCAGGGCAGGGTTCTCAATCAGGTTAAGCCGGTTATTGTTATCAACACCCCGGAAAGAAAAGAGTTCTTCTTTGACCGCCTCAATGAGGAATCAAAAAAGCTTTGGAACGCTCCCAAAAAGGACGAAGCCAACGCATAAAAGTGCATAATTAAAAAACAGCTGCAACCGCCGAAATTCCGGAAAGGTTGCAGCTGCTTTTTTCAAAAAACTGTTTCATCGGGAGAGTCATGTGTTCTCGGAAAAGAATCAGCGTCATAAGCTTTATAAGAGAGGGTGAAGCCTATGATAATCAGACTGAGGAAAAAACTGCTTTTTGTTCTGCTGCCTGCAATTCTTGCAACCGGAATTTTTTCGCTTGCCGTTTTTCTGCGTGTAGGAGCAGAAAAGGAACAGACTGAAAAAGCATATATCAAATGGGCAGAGCTGAATGTCAGCCTCAGGGCGCTTGAAGACACCATGGCGCTTGATATTGAAACCTATGATAAGCTCTATCATATCAGCTGGATTGACGCGCTCTCTTACCTCGCAGTTAAAAACGGCAATAATTGGAGCAGCTACAAAACACGCGACCTTCAAAAAATGCAGGAGGCTCTCGGAGATAGCAACACAATTGAAGACCTTATGGGTGAAAACAAATATTTTTCTTATTATAAAGAAGCTTTTTCGGCAGCACTCTCGGGACTGCTCGGAGAGTTTGAGCGAGAAAAGCCGGACGGAAACGGCGGAAAAACAACCTATTCCGGCTATGGACTTGTTGCATACAGCCCGATTGCAGAGGGGTTTTCATACAGTCATTATGATGATTTCGGCTCGTCACGTTCCTACGGATACCGCCGAAGTCACCTCGGCAATGATCTGCTCGGAAACATCGGAACACCCATTGTTGCCGTTGAGGGAGGAACGGTTGAATGTATCGGCTGGAATCAATACGGCGGCTGGCGGCTCGGAATACGCTCATTTGACAACAAGCGCTCATATTATTATGCACACCTGCGGAAAGATCGACCGTATCACTCGGATATAAAACAAGGCTCGCTTGTAAAAGCGGGCCAGGTAATAGGTTATATGGGAATGACAGGGTATTCGACAAAGGAAAACGTCAACGGAATGAACATACCGCATCTTCATTTCGGACTTCAGCTCATTTTTGATGAAAGCCAGAAAGAGGGCACAAATCAAATCTGGCTTGACGTTTATAATCTTGTCAAGCTGCTTTCAAAGAACCGTGCAACGGTTGTGAAAGACAGCGAAACGGGCGATTACTTCAGAAAGTATGACATAATTGGCAGAAACTATCCGCCGCAGCTTCAGACTTTCAGAATGCCCCTTGCGTGACGGATTTTTTCAATAAAGAGCTTTGCCGTTTCGGTGATTGCAGCATAGTTGCCGTCCTTCGCTTTTCCGGTCAGGCTTCCGCCGGCTCCGACGGCAACTGCGCCGGCTTTGATCCATTCTTCAACGTTGTCAACGCTTACTCCGCCTGAGGGCATCATTCTTGCCTGCGGAAGAGGACCAAGGAGCGATTTGATGAATTTCGGAGTTGCAATGTCGCCGGGAAAGACTTTGAGAATGTCAACTCCGAGTTCAAGAGCGCGTACTGCTTCGGTCGGGGTGAAGATTCCCGGCATGCAGGCAACTGCGTAGCGGTTGCAAAGGGTTACAATGCGCTCGTCAAGGTGAGGGGAGACGACATACTGTGCGCCGGAAAGGATGGCGGTGCGCGCCGTTTCGCTGTCAAGAACAGTGCCTGCGCCGATTGTGATTTCATTGCTGCCGGAATATCTGTCGGCCATGTGTTCAATTAGTCTGTGCGCTTTCGGAACGGTAAAGGTCAGCTCAATTGCCGCAACGCCTCCTTCAATGCAGGCTTCGGTAATTCTCTCGGCCTGTTCAATGCTTTCGGCTCTGACAACGGCAACAAGTCCGCATTCTGTAATTCTTTCAACAACTTCGGTTCTGGTCATTACTCTTTCTCCTTCTTTTTTGCTTTGGAAAGCTCAATCTTTGCGAGACCTCCTTTGGAGGTCTCTTTGTATCTGAAAGAAATATCCTTGCCTGTGCGGTACATTGTTTCAACAACGTCGTCAAAGGATATTTTTCTTGTTCTTGAAAGGAAGTTGGCAAGCGAAAGCGCATTCATTGCTCTCATCGCGGCAATTGCGTTGCGCTCAATGCATGGAATCTGAACAAGTCCGCAGACCGGATCGCAGGTCAGACCGAGCATGTGTTCCATTGCGACCTCGGCGGCATATTCAATCTGGTCAAGGTCCATTGAAAAAAGCTCGCAAAGGGCGGCAGCCGCCATTGAACAGGCTGTGCCTATTTCAGCCTGACAGCCGCATTCTGCGCCGCTTATTGAAGCGTTTGACTTAACAAGGTTGCCGATTATTCCGCCGGCGGCGAGGGCGCAAACAATGTTTTCATCGGTAAAGCCGCGGCTGTCCTGCATATATTTCAGAACAGAGGGGAGAACAGCGCAGGCGCCGCAGGTGGGCGCGGTGACAACGATTCCGCCGCCGGCGTTCTGCTCGCTTACCGCAAAGGCATAGGCGCAGACAAGGCGGTTCTCCTTTGTAATGTCGCTTTCGTCAATGTGGCGCTGATTATAGAGATACTTTGCTTTTCGCTCAACTTCAAGACCGCCGTCAAGAACACCGCTTGCAGAAAGCCCTTCCTGAATAGTCTGCTTCATAATGTTCCATACACGAAGAAGATATGCGCCGATTTCAATTCCCTCTTTTTCAAAAACATAGTCGCTCAGGCGAATACGTTTTTTTCTGCAATATTCTGCAATTTCGGCAAAGCTGCGCTCCGGATAAACGTCCTCATGAACAGCAGCCTTGCTGCCCTCAACAACAATGTTTCCGCCGCCCACACTCATGATTCGGGCAAAGCCGATTTTCTCACCGTTTTTTTCGGCGTAAAAATCCATTGTGTTTTCATGCGGCAATGGGAATGACGGAAAACCGGCAAAAACAACTTCCGTTTCAGTAGGAGCAAGCGCCTCAATAATTGCGACGTCTGTTTTGTGTCCCTTTCCGGTGTCGGAAAGCGAGCCGTAAAGGAAAACGGTGTATTTATCCGCCTGCGGATATTCGCTTTTGAAGAGACAGGCGGCTCTGTCCGGACCCATTGTGTGAGAACTCGAAGGACCGCGACCGATTTTATACAGATACCTCAACGATTCCATTCAGAAGACCTCAATTCTGTTTTTCAACCATTTTGTATTCGTTATATGTTTTGTAATACGCACAAGAGCCCTGACCGGTCAGATAGCGTTCCATTTCATCTTCGTCAAGAGAAACATTGCAGTAATAAACATCCTCTTCCTCGTCATATAGATAATGCTCGCAAAAGTCACAGCCTATTCCTTCCACGGTGCTCACACTCCTTTTCTGTTGCTTAATCATATCATTTTAAGTAAAAGTTTTCAATATTTTTACTCAAAAAGCGGTCATGAAAAAGGCCCGCGTTGACCTTTTTCATGACCACCTTGTCATGCTCTTATGAATCAGTGAGTTTCGAGCCACTGCTCAGCCTTCGCCTTTGAAACGGACTTGATGTCCTCCTTGGCATAGGGTGATTCTTCTCCTCCGTTTACATAGAGGAAATAAAGACCTTTCTCGGTTTGATAAAGGCTTTCTTCAAAGCCGGCAGCATCGCCCAACTCGCCCTCTGTATATTTTTTAACAAGAGTTGCGGTATCGGTATCGTACTCTCTTTTGCAGATAATCTTTTTCATTACAGACATTCCTTTCAATAAAGTTTTCACCGTTCAGTATTGAACGTCTGAGTAGATTTTATCATTATTGAAAGAAAATTTCAAGCTGAAATATTGTTGAAATTCAACAGTTACCCCAACGAATTTTGTTTGTTTTAAACAAAATCAGGGCTATTACCACTTGTTTTCAACATATTCGCAGAAAGCATACATATCGTCAACAACAATTTTTGTTCCGTCGTCAAGAATTGCCGTTCCGCTCCAGCGACCGTGTACCTGATGTGAATGCATACGCAGGGCGTTGAGGACATTGGTGTCGTTGTGGTTGTCAAACTGCGGTTTCATTGTGAAATCAAAGCGACCGTCCTCGGAGACAAAGTGCCACGGTTCAAGATATTTATCCGGCTTCGGGAAAACTTCAACGTCAACGGCGCCGAACTTATGAGCCTTGCCGTCATAGAAAATGCAGGTTTCGGTTGCGTTGCTTTCGTCACCGATTCCCCAAGTGATTTCAAAGCCGAAAATGTGTTTTTCGCCGTTTTCGTCGGTGACGTAGGTTGAACCGTTGCCCCAATACCATACAAGCTTATAGGGTGTGTTGACGCGTCCCCAGTCAAGGCAGGCAAAGGTGTCTTCCTTTGAAAACTCAAAGACCTGCTCGCCGAAGCGGAAAGTTCCGCTGCACGGCATACAGTTCTGCTTTGTGGTCATAAAAAAGCGGTCGGGATAGCCTTTGAACGGTAGAACGGTGGTTATGTTTTCAAGGCCCTCGGGAATATCCATTGTGAAATCGCAGACAATGTCCTTGCCCTTTGATTTACCCTTAAAATGAAGGCTCCTTTCAGTTTCCCTTGTGTCAAATTCAAAGTCAGCTTTGCCGATTCCGGTAACGGTATATCTGACATTGTTGGGAACGTCACCCTTTGCGGGGAGAGTATACTTGTTCTTTCCGCCGAGGAAGAGGGCGGTTGAACCGGCAATTGTTCCGCCGCCGAGCTTATTTGATTTTTCGGGGTCGGTAACATCAATAAGAACTGCGGAAACATAGCCTCCGATGGATATGTTCGCAAAGCTTATCTGAACCATATACTTTCCGTTGCAGATCTGATAGAAATCCCATTCCTTTGAACGCATGGGGTGCTTTACCTTTTTGTTGTCATAGGTGAAGAGCATGTGCCTTGCCCAGCCGGGAGCAAGCAGAGTGCCGTCATCGGAAAGAAGCTCAGTTTCCTCAACATATTCTTTCTGACTGCTTTTAATTTCCCCTTTGAGCCAGCTTTTATAGGTGCGCGGTAATTCTGTACTCATTCTATTTCCTCCTTTTGCGGCAATGCCGCATGATAAGCTGATTATATCACAGAAGAAAAGGCATTTCAAGAATCCGGAAGCCAAAATAAAAAAGCCGGAACGCAAATCATACGCTCCGGACTTTTTGAAGATTAAATTATTTAACGGTTTCCTTCTGTGCTTTTGCCATGGCTTTCTTTGTTATAGCCTTTGTGTAAAGAGCAAGCAAGCCGCTACAACCGAGGTTGAGAATTATGCTTCCGAGAAGAAGCGAAAGCAGGTACTGCGGAAGCATTGCAACGGCAGATTCTGCGTCAATGAGGGCAATAATGAAATAGCAGAAGCCGACATTGTTGAAGAACATCGGAAGATAGGGATTAAGCAGAATGAGCATTGTGACAAAAATGAAAATCGGAATGAGAGTTGAAACTGTTTGGTGTACACCGGACTTGGCAAGAATTGAAAAAATAAATACCAATCCGGCTGCCATAAGCAGGCCGACGCTGCCGCCGACAAGCGTATGCCAGAAGCGCGCTTTGTAGGTCAGTTCTTCCTGCATGAAGAAAATTGTAATGCTGATGAAGAAAGCCCAGCTCACGACAGGCATTTCATGCCAGACGCCGTGGAGAATCTGAAAAACAGTATTCCAGAGCAAAATCCACGCAAGAACAATTAAAAGAGCTTTCATTTTGCCTTTCGGCGGTTTTGTAAAGAATTTCAGTCCCTGTTGCTCGTGCATTTTTAAACATCTCCTTTGATAAATCGTTGATTTATTGAATCATATCATAAAGCAAAAGGTGACTCAACATAATTTCTTGAATTGGAACAAAATGTAAAACATTAACTGAATTCACACAAGACGGCTCTTCAAAACACAATTGTTACATAATTAGATATGAACTTCCAAAATCATACACTTATCGACATAATGTATTAACAATATTCACCGAATATTAACATCATTTCGTGCTGTGTTTAACTTCCATTTTTGTCCGTATATTTTACGTAATAGCTTTCAGCATTATATAAAATAATCGGGCAATACATCTTGCATTGCCCGAAAAATCAATAATTGTTATTGTCAGATTACCGTTTACTTTTGCAGAAAACGTGAAAGGAAATCCTTTGTTTTATCGTTCTGCGGATTTTCAAAGATGTCCTTCGGTGAGCCTTCCTCACAGATGACTCCGTCAGCCATGAACACAACGTGAGAGGAAACGTCCCTCGCAAACGCCATTTCGTGGGTAACGACAATCATCGTCAGTCCGTCTTTCGCAAGCGAGCGCATAACTTCAAGAACCTCGCCGACCATCTGCGGGTCAAGTGCACTTGTCGGCTCGTCAAAAAGGAGAACTTCGGGCTCCATTGCAAGTGCACGGGCAATTGCAACGCGCTGCTTTTGTCCGCCGGAAAGCTGAGATGGCCTTGCTTCAATATACGGTGCCATACCGACCTTTTCAAGATACTTCATGGCAACTTCCTTTGCTTCCTTGCGGTGGCGCTTGAGAACCGAAACCTGACCGGTAATGCAGTTTTCAAGAGCAGTCATATTGTTGAAAAGGTTGAAGGACTGGAAAACCATTCCGACCTTTGCTCTGTATCTTGAAAGAGAAACCTCGCCGGAAGCAACATCTTTGCCGTGGTAAAGAATCTGACCGTTTGTCGGTGTTTCAAGAAGGTTAATGCAGCGCAGCATGGTGCTTTTGCCTGAGCCGGAGGCGCCGATAATGCTGAGAACATCGCCTTTTTCAACCGAAAGGCTGATTCCCTTGAGAACGCTGTTTTCGCCAAAACTCTTTTCGAGTTCCTTTAATTCAATAACTTTTTCAGCCATGACTCTTATGCCTCCTTGTTAATGATAATCTCAGCATTGACATCCGTCTGCGAGCCGAAAACGGTGTAGTTTTCCTTTCCGGCGAGCTTCTTTTCAATAAGGCGAAGAAGTCTTGTTACTGTGAATGTCAGAATGAAGTAAAGGATGCAGACAATAAGGTAGGTCTGGAAAGTTTCAAAGGTCTGCCTTTTGATGATTCCTGCAAAGTAATAAAGTTCGGTTACACCGATAACATTAAGAACGGAGGTGTCCTTGATGTTGATAACGAACTCGTTGCTGACTGAGGGCAGAATGTTGCGCATAACCTGCGGAATGATGACCTTGAACATCGTCTGTGAATGAGTCATGCCAATTGACATTGCGCCTTCAAACTGACCTTTATCAATTGAAATGATTCCGCCGCGGACAATTTCAGCCATATAAGCACCGGTATTGATTGAAACGATGAGAATACCGGAGGGGATGAGAGCGAGTGTTTTTCCGCCGGTTGCAAAAGCGTAGCCCCAATAGATAACCATAGCCTGAACCATCATCGGGGTGCCGCGGAAAATTTCAACATATACGGCGATTATTCCGTTCAGAATCTTATGGAGAATTCTGAAAACCGGGTTTTTCGACATCGGTGCTGTGCGGATAATACCTGTCATAAGACCGATTACAAGACCGATGATTGTGCCGACAAGGGCGAGAAGCATTGTGTTGCCTACGCCACGGAGAAGCTGTGGATAGTATTTTGTGACGATGTTCAGAACATCCTGTAAAAAACTCATATCAATTCCGCCAAACTTTAATTATTTTATTCGCGGCAAGCAGTGTCAGACTGCTTGCCGCAACAATTCTTTCTGATTTTACTTCTTGTAGATAACAACAAGGTTTGATTCATAATAGGTTTCGGTGAAGTCAATCTGCTGCTTGCGTTCCTCTGTCGGGCTCATACCTGCAACGATTGCATCAACTGTGCCTGAATCGAGAGCGGGAATAAGTGAATCCCATTCGTATGCATAAATTTCAAGCTTCATACCAAGCTTGTTTGCAACGTACTTAGCAATCTGAACGTCGTAGCCGTTTGCGTTCTGACCGTCCTTACCTTCGCCGCTGATCGGAACAGCGCCGAGAGTTGCTTCGTCAGAAGAGGTTTCGGTCCAGTTGTAGGGCTCATAAGCACATTCCATTGCAACCTTGAGAGTACCGGTCGGATTCTCGGGCTCTTCGCTTTCAAGAACAAAGCTTTCAACTGTTTCGCCGTTCTTGATGGAAATAATCTGCTCCATGAGCTGTGACTTCTGCTCTTCGGTGATGCCATTGATGACTTCGTTCATTTTGTCAAGGAGATCCGAACCCTTTTTAAGTCCGATTGCGATTCCGACGTCAGCAGCGGTGGCTGTGAAACCGGTGTCGTTGTTAACAAGGCGGAGATAGCCAAGCTCCGAATACTTTTTGCATGCGCTGATAGCGGTGGGCTCCTCAGCAATGTATCCGTCAATTGCGCCGCTTCTTACTGCGGTGAGAAGCTCAGTGAAGTCCGGATAGGTTTCGCCTTGAACGTCTGCAATCTGAGCGCGGGCGTCAGCGTGGAAAGTACCGGTCTGGGCTGAAATTTTCATACCTTTGAGGTCGGCAATGCTGGTTGCTGCTGCAATGCCGGTTGCTTCGGCACCTGAACTTGCCGGTGCGGTGGTTGAATCGTTGCCGCCGTTGCCGCAGGCTGTGAAGCAGGCTGCGCAAAGAACAACAGCAAGGACTACTGCCAGAATTCTTCTTACGTTACTCATACAAAACACTCCTGTTCTGAAATTCGGGCTTTGCCCGTTTAGTATAATAATTTAAGCCTGTGCACCTTGTAGGAGGTATCACAGGCTTTAATGTTCGTTATCCTTAAATAATTAAACAGTGATAGCTCTCCATATAACCATATGACAGTGCGGCGTCTGTTAAACGCAACCCCAGCGTTTCCGCGGCGGCAACCGCTTGAAAGCTTCGGCGGAATCACCTTTCACTCACGAACGCTTGCCGGCGTTGAATCGCGAGATACTCATCTCATCCGCATCCTCTATCAGGTGATGTCTTAAATTTGGCTTGATTATAGCGCACAAGATCATGTTTGTCAACGTTTATTCACAAAAACGTCATTTTTGCCGAAAAAACAACGCAAGTGCGAAAAACAGTTTGTCAATCTGTACACAAAGACGGGTGCATTTTGCTCAGTCTGAGGTCTTTGAAGAGGAATTATCCGACTTTGAGGAGGATTTTGTCGCTTTTGAAGAGGGCTTTTTTCCTTTTTTAAAGGTTGCGACAATACTGGTCTTTTTTTCAACCGTAAATTCATAGGTGAGTGAATCCTTGACTTCATCGGTCAGGTCAACTCCGTTGACGGAGAAGCGCTCAACGTTGTAATACACGTCTCCCTTTCGTTCCGGCGAAATTTTCACGGTTACGGTTTTGCCGCTTTTGCAGGCAACGCGGAATTTCTTTGCTGTTCCGTCAATTTCACCGCCGCCTTCAAGCGTCATCTTGCCGTGAGGATAGCTTTCAACAAAGACATAGTATTCGGATTGATGGATGTATCTGAGATACATGCAGCCTAGTGCGCCGAAAAGAATGATTACAACAGAAAAGAAAGCAAGAAATTTTTTGAACATTTTATGTAACCTCCGTAAGCTTATTCAACGGTGAGTGAGGAAATAATGTCGGAATAGAGAGCGGCTGCGTTGTCAAAAAAATTCTTTTTGACAATTTCAACCTGCGAAAAGTCCGCAACAAAAACGGAAAGGCGCATAAGCTCCACGCCGACGTCGTTGACCGCAAAGCTGACGCGGTAGCCGCCGTCCTTTTCCTCAACGGAGCATTCACACTCATTCTGAATCTTTTCACGGGCAAGAACCCTCAAAGCCGTGCTGACCGATTTTTCGCGGATCGACTTGGGCAGGGAGCGTTCAATGACTCCGACCTCATATTTTGCTTTGTGGGTTATGGTCAGAATCTCATCTTCCCGGGAAAGGTCACAATGAATCATGCCGTTTTTGACAAGTTCGCTGAGAGCCTCGTTGACCTCAAAGTAATTTGCAACCGGGTATTCCTGAAAAATCTCGTTTATCTGACTGCGCGTCAGACTCTTGTCAAGCATTTTCAGTAGGTAGCAGACAAGGAGTTTGATTTGCGGCTTTTCCCTGAGTCCACCCGGGGCGATGCCTTCGCTGAAAGCATTTTGTTCCATTTATATTTCCTCCGAATAATCAGACGTAAACTTTTTTTGACATATATGCAGATATACATTCTGTATGTTACCACAAATAATCGGCAAATAAAAGTGTTTCGACAAAAATGTAATGTATTTTTTACGTTTAGCCGGAGCTTGACAGAGAAAACACCATGACATAAAATAGATAAACAGAAAGGACAGGAGGTTTTCAAAATGGAAAAGAAGTATTCAACCTTGCTTTTTGACGCTGACAACACACTGCTTGATTTTGACTCGGCAGAGGAAAAAGCACTCAGCCGCGTTCTTGCCGAAATCGGTATTGACGCAACGAAAGAGATAACCGGGCTGTACAGTGAAATTAACCTTTCATATTGGAGAGCGTTTGAACGTGGGGAGGTTACAAAGTCCGAGCTGAGAATCGCACGCTTTGCAGATCTGTTCCGGAAAATCGGTTTTCATACGGACATGGATCTGGTCTTTATTGCGGATACCTACCTTTCATATCTGGGAGAGGGGGCCGATCTTCTTGAAGGCGCAACCGAGCTTTGCGAAAAGCTTCGGCAGGAGGACTACAAAATATATATTGTTACAAACGGTGTTGCCAAAACGCAAAAAAAGCGGCTTTCAAAAAGCGGACTTGACAGGTTCCTTGACGGACTGTTTGTTTCAGAAACTATCGGTTCACAAAAGCCTCAGCCGGAGTTTTTTGATTACGTTTTAGAACACATTGAAGAAAAAGAGAAGAGAAAAATACTGGTAATAGGTGATTCTTACGGCTCTGACATCAAGGGCGCCTGCAATGCGGGACTTGACTGCGTCTGGCTGAATTCAAGAGGAGAAAAAAACGTCAACGCTTTTCCGATTACAAAGGAAATCAAAGACCTCCGTGAGCTTTTTGGCTTTTTCGGACTTAAATAACATGGGAGTATAGCTTTGATAAATAATCATTATACCATGATATAAAAAGTTCTCTCTTTATCAGAATTTCAATGTCAAAATGAAAAAAATGATTAAAAGCTGAGAAAAGGACTTGACAAAAGAATAAAATTAAATATAATAATGATAACGATTATCATTTTTGAAAGGATAAAGAAATGCTCAAAAACAGTCGTCAGCGGGAAGCAATTCTCTCTTCGCTTTGTTCAAGGAAAGATCATCCCACTGCGGAGCAGCTTTTTCTTGACCTGAAAGGTGAATACCCGTCGCTGAGCCTTGCAACGGTGTACCGCAACCTTAAAGTTCTTGAAAACGAAGGTGAGCTTATCCGTTTTCATACGGATACCGGTGACCGCTTTGACGCAGACACCGATGAGCATTACCACTTTAACTGCCTTGTCTGCAAAAAGATAATCGACCTTCATTCTCTGTCAGGCGGCGGGCTTTGTACGCTTTTCGGAGATTTTGAAGGAGAAATCAGTTCCTGCAATTTACAGCTTTTCGGAATTTGCCCCGAATGTAAGGAGAAGGAACAGCAGTAAAAATCAAACAATATTTTATCGGAGGTATTCAAAATGAAAAAGTATTATTGTCCTGTTTGCGGTTATGAAAGCGACGAGGCTGTTGACGTTTGCCCCATCTGCGGCGCAAAAATGAAAGAGCGCGAAGAAAACAACCTCGGCTGGGCTGCTGAGCATGTTGTCGGCGTTGCCAAGGACGCTCCGGCAGAAATTATTCAGGGTCTTCGCGAGAACTTCGCCGGCGAATGCAGTGAAGTCGGTATGTACCTTGCAATGGCAAGAGTTGCCCACAGAGAAGGCTATCCCGAAATCGGTCTCTATTGGGAAAAGGCTGCCTATGAAGAGGCAGAGCACGCCGCAAAGTTTGCTGAGCTTCTCGGCGAAGTTATTACTGACAGCACCAAGAAGAACCTTGAAATGAGAGTTGCAGCAGAAAACGGCGCAACACTCGGAAAGACCGAGCTTGCAAAGAAAGCAAAGGAGCTCGGCCTTGACGCAATCCATGACACCGTTCATGAAATGGCACGTGACGAAGCAAGACACGGCAAGGCATTTGAAGGCCTTCTCAACAGATATTTCAAATAATTTAAGGAGGGTTTTTTTATGGCTAAGCATGTTTGCCCCTGCGGTTATGTTTATGATCCCGCAATCGGCGATCCGGATAATGGAGTAGCTCCCGGCACTGCATGGGAAGACCTTCCCGAAGATTGGGTTTGCCCGTGGTGCGGACTCGATAAGGATTCCTTTGAAGAGGAATAATTGTTAAAGATGAAAGCCTGTCGCTGAAAAAAATGCGGCAGGCTTTTTGCGTTGGAAAAAACAGTAAATCTTGACAATCGGCCAAAAAAATGTATTATTAGAGTGCAATTAAATGCATAGGGGAGAATGATATGAAGAAAATGTACAAAAGATTATCGGCAGTTCTGGTTGCAATGCTGATTTTGCTTCCGGTTGCCGGAATTACAACGCTTGCATCAGACGGCAAAAACTACATAATAACCAATCCGTATGAAGATGTTGACTGGGATACTTGGGGAGCGTATAAAACCCAGCTTCACAGTCATTCAAATGCCAGCGACGGCTATCTGACAGTTCACGAATATGTTCAGAAGCATTATGCTCTGAACTACGATATTGTTGCTCTGACGGATCACGGAACAATCAATAAGGGATGGGATAAGAAACCCGATACTATTCCACTGCTGAGATACATAAAAAGGGAACGTACCCGGATGGCGGAAATTGAGCCGCTTACGGGTGAGGAGTACAGTTCATATCTTAACGGTACCGCCGGGTCGGAAAGCAGGACTCACAGCAACGGTATGCTTGACGTACCAAAGGGAATAGAACTCAATATGGCGACTCCGTTTGCCGATTGCCATCTGACAGGTTATTTTTCCGATTACGGACAGGGACTTGCCGGCGTTTTCGGTGACTATGAAACTCCGGCGAAAGGCGTTTCAGAATCGGGCGGCATTTCAATGCTTTCGCACGTCGGAGAGTATGTGTATATTGAAAAAGACAGCGCAAAGCATGTCGGTCAGCCCGTTGACGATTATTATGCGGAAAAGTTTGCACGGCTGTTTCTTGACAACAAGGGCTCATGCGTTGGAATGGGCATCAACAGCTCAACCGATGAACATACCCGCTGCGACAGAATTCTTTATGACCAGGTGCTTCGGAAAACAATTCCCAACGGCGTGGTTCCGTGGTCATTTTCCTTTGCAGATTCGCATAACGTTACCTCAATCAATCATGCTTATACCATGCATCTTATGCCGGAGCTTACCATGGATAATTTCCGGTCAAGTATGGAAAATGGTCAGTTCTTTTCCGTTTCGCATTATTCAAACGGTGTTGAGCTCAATGGAATGGCGGAAATGCCGGGGTATAACGATGACTTTGAATCGAAGGATTACAACAGCGATACGACTCCCATGGTGACTCGTATCAGCGTCAACCGGGAGAATGATACCATTTATGTTGAGGGCGTCAACTTCAATATGATTACATGGGTTTCAAACGGCAATGTGATCCGTCGTGAAACGGATATTTCAGACGGAACGGCTGTTCTTGACCTTCATTCTCAGCTTCTTGACGAGCCGTATCTCTATGTCAGATTCTATCTCACGGGAGATAACGGAATCTGCTATTCTCAGCCGTTTGTGCTGAATGTTGAAGGCGAGGAATTTGCCCCCGTAAAGGTCGGCAAGGTTTATGACGCTCCATGGTTTTTGAGAAAGCTTGTTACTGTTCTTGATGTACTCGTTTTCAGACTGAACCCGATTGTCTGGATTTTTAAATACTTCGGATTGGGATACAATCCGGTTGAAAGACTGGTTAAACCGTATTGATTAAGGAGGAAAAAACAATGAAAACAATGAAAAAGATTCTCTGTGTTATTCTTAGTGCGATCATGCTTTGCTCTGCTTGTATTGTCGGAGTATATGCACAGAGCCCATCAGATTACAGAATTATTTCACCCTATGCCGACGTCGTATGGAGCGGAGATGATGCGTGGGGTGCGTACAGGGGCAGTCTCCATTCCCACACGACATACAGCGATTCCGATATTGACCTTGCGTCAATGGTAAAGGAATACTATAAACTCGGCTATGATTTCCTCGCAAACTCTGACCACGGCACAACGGGCGTTGAATGGAACCGGGAGCCTGAAAAACAGCTTCTGTATTCTTATCAGACAATCATCGGAAAAAAGGTTGCGCACCTCACCGATGAGGAGTATGAAGCAATTTCAGACGGTACTTTTGAAAACAGGGGCAGGGGAATGCTCTGCGTAACGGGCGCGAATGAGCTGAACAATCTTTCGCTGACCAAGAATCACGTCAACGGCTTTTTCCTTCCGTCAGATGTCGGCAACGGGTTCGGCGGCGTTGAGAACGAGGCAGGCTATGAAAAAGCAATAAAGTTCGTTCAGGACAACGGCGGTCTTTCGCATATCAATCATCCCGGTGACTGGATCAACACAAACGCAGATCCCGAAGCTGTCAATGACCCTGAGAACATAGAATTTTTCGGCGACCTTATTCTTAAATATGACTCATGTCTCGGCTTGGAGGTTTTTAACGAGGGAAACGGAAAAACCGGTTATGACCGCATTCTTTGGGACAATCTTCTCATGTATTGTCTTCCCTACGGTAAAAGTGTTATCGGATTCAGCAATACCGACGCACATACTTTCCTCAACTGCGACAGCTCTTTCAGCGTGTTCATGATGGAAGAAAACACCACAGAAAACGTCAGAAAAACAATGCAGAACGGAGCTTTTTTTGCTGTTACAAGAGTACTCAGAGGAAGCGATTTTGAAATCGGTCCGTCGGAGGGCTTTGACACAAGAGGCTCGGGAATACCTTTCCCGATGTATAAAGAGCTTTCCGTAACAGGTCACACTATCACTGTCAAAGCCGAATATGCGGATGAGGTTCAGTTTATTGCTGACGGCAAAGTGATTAAAAAGCAGAGCATTGGCAGCGAGCCGGTTGTTCTTGACCTTGATGAAATTGAAAAAGCAGGCGAGTTCAGTTATGTCAGAGCCGAGCTTAAAGGTGAGGGCGGAATGTGTCTTTCGCAGGCTCTTGTCATTGATGACGGCAGCGAACCATTGAGCTTTGAGCAGAAGAGCGACGGCAGATCGTTTCTGAACAATATTCTTATGATAATCAAAAGCACAAAGATCTGGGCAATTATGCAGAAAATAATAATATCTGTTCGGAAAAAAATTAAATAACTGTTTTCTTTGATTGAACAGAACTTCTTGGAGTCTTTATGCCGTGCAAGATTTCGGGTGTTAACGGCAGGAGCGATGAGGAGCTTGGAGTGATTGCAGGGGCGGACGCATATTCTTTCGACTGAATCATGCGCATATCGCGCCGGACTATCGGAAAACGCCCCTGCTCATAAGCAAGAACTGTTGCCGGTATAATGTTTAATTTCTCAGCAAGCTGCCTTGTGGTCAACCACCTCAGTTGGCGATAGCAGCGCATATATTCTCCGGGACTGTTTAATTCACTCAATGATTCAAAGGTAAATATCAAGTGCATCAGTATTTTGCCGTGCCGGTATTCATACAGCCCTGTGTGATTGAGAACGGTATAGCATTAGCAATTTGTTATGCTATGAAAGAAGAATTTGCAAACTTGAAAAAATCAAGAATCAAAGGCTTGATAGCCCATGCAAAATATCCGATCAGCACCGGAAAACTTGAAGGCTTTAACAACAAAATTAAAGTTGCGAAACGTATTGGTTACGGTTATCGTAATGAAGACAATTTCTTCAAACTGATTCGTTAACTTTCTCTGCCTTATGTTTTAAACTCATCCCCCACTTTCCGTGAAGAACCCAAAAAGAAGCCGTATGTGAGCCCAAAGAGCCCGCATACGGCTTAATCTGTTTAATTACACGAATCAGTACTGAATGTCATAGACGCTCATATCGTTTGTGAGCCTTGCCGTTCCGTCAATGGTTGAAAAAGCGACCTTGGCGTTTGCGGCAATGTCAACATTGATATGATGAATGATTGAGACGACATGATCATTTGCCGGGTCAAAGGTAACTTCAAAATTGCAGTCACGATAGGTCAGTTCGAAGTTGTTGATGGTAATGCCCGGAACCTTGCTGACAACCTTGTCAACCTCGGTGTTGATGTCTTTCATGCTTGCCGGCATCATTACTGCACCGTGGTATGAAACGGGAACGCAGGTGTCAGCAGGAGTCGGTTCGGGATTTATCTCATCGTTGAGTGAGAATCTGACAGTGCGTGTTCCGTTTGCATTGTCAATGCACTCTGCGGATTTTACGCAGCTGTAATCGGAAAGAACGCAGCCCTTGTCGGTGTTGCAGATCGGAAGCTCATGGTTGATTTTCGGCATGGAGGTTCCGTCATCGGCGGTGTAAACTTCGCCCTTTGTGGCAGAAACAATAGCCTTGGGGCTGTCCTCCTTGACCATATAGGCCTCACCGAATTTCAAAAGCGCGTTGACTGCGCTCGGGAATTTTCTGTATTCCTCGGGCAGAGCCTGATACTCTTTCTTGGTATAGCCGGGCTGATCCTGCTTCATTTTGTTGAGAACATCGCAATACTTTTTGACAATTTCTTCGTTTGTCTGCGGCTTTGCGTCGGAAGCTGTGGGCGCAGTATCTGCTGCGGGCTGTGAAGCGGGAGCGGAGGTTGTTTCGGGTGCAGCTGCCGAAGGCTGAGCAACCGGAGCGGCAGAGGCTGCAACCGGAACTGCGTTCTGCGCGACAGGTGAGCCTTCGTTTTCATATTCAATGTTAGTGTTGATGTCAAGCGTGAAATTGACAATCTTGTAGGTGGTGAAAACAAGAGCAAGAATAACAATAATCGCACCGATTACCGGCAAAGCCTTTTTGTTTCTTTCGCGGCGGCGGTTTTTTTTCTGCTCTTTCAGCAGCTTCTTTTCTTCCGGTGTTTTTTTCATTATGCATCTCTCCTTCATGATGTGCCGGCAAAAATCTGTCGGCTGTGTTTTCCAACTTTTGTATACTATCACTTTTTTTACCGCAGGTCAAGCCATTATTTTGGCGCGGCGGCTAACAGACAATTTCGGCGCGGCGGCTAACAGACAGACACTTGACATATCGACAAAAGAATGTATAATTATCAGGATTCATAAAAACCGGCTGAGCCGGGGAAAAAGGATGATGCTGTTATGTCAGTAAAAAGAATATCCGCAGTCATTGTCTGCGCCGCCTTGCTTTTGCTTTCGCTTTGCGCCTGCGGCGGTCAGAATGTTCAGACCACCACTCAGGCAGAACCCGGAACCGCGGTTTCCGACAAGCAGAACGCAGATGACGGCACAAAGCAGACAAAAGAAAAAGAAACCGAATCAAAGGAGACGGACAATATGGAAAACCCAAGAGTAAAAGTAGTAATGAAAGAATTCGGAGAGTTCGTCATTGAGCTTTATCCCGAATATGCACCCGAAACCGTCGAGAACTTCATCTCCCTCGTTGAGGACGGATTTTATAACGGTCTGACATTCCACCGCGTGATGCCCGGCTTTATGGCTCAGGGAGGCGACCCGGAGGGAACCGGCTTCGGCGGCAGCGAGAAGAAGATCAAGGGCGAATTCGCCGCAAACGGTTTTAAGCAGAACACCCTTTCGCATACCCGCGGCGTTGTTTCAATGGCAAGAAGCCAGGATCCCGATTCCGCTTCAAGCCAGTTCTTCATCTGCTATTCCGATGAGGATACTTTCCTTGACGGCAACTATGCCGCTTTCGGCAAGGTTGTCGAGGGCATGGACGTTGTTGATTCTTTCTGCAACGTTGAAATCAAGAAAACTGCGCGCGGCGAAGCGTCAATTCCGGCAACACCGATCGTAATCGACACGATGACAGTTGTAAAGTGAGATACAGTATAGTATGGAAAAGAAGTATGAAATTGCTGTTTCGGCGTGTCTTTGCGGCTTTCCCTGCCGCTATGACGGAAAAAGCAAGCCGGACGAAAAAATCAAAAAGCTTTATGAGGAGGGCAGGGCAATACCTGTCTGTCCCGAGCAGCTCGGCGGGCTGACAACTCCGCGCACGCCCTGCGAAATAATTGACGGACGCGTTGTGTCCTGCGACGGCGAGGACAGAACCGAAGCGTATCTTTCCGGTTCGCAGAAAGTCCTTGAAATCTGCAAAAAGTATTCAATTAAAAAGGCAATACTCAAACAAAACAGTCCCTCCTGCGGCTCAACTCATATTTATGACGGAACCTTTTCCGGAACGCTCATTCCCGGCGAGGGCTGCTGCACGGCGCTGCTTCGCAAAAACGGAATTGAAGTGACCGGAGAAAAATAAAGCCGGCAAATCATAAAACAAAATTAAAAAATACCTAAAACCCTCTTGACTCAGGCAGTGATGTGTGCTAAACTCTTACTACCTCTGAGAGAGGGCTTTATTTTTGTGCCCTCGAACGGAGGGAGGCCTTTTGGCTCGATGCACGGTTTTGTTTTTCCCGCGCATTGGCCGCAATAATCCGATAATGGAGGTGCCGTTCATGAGAGTAAAAGTTACTTTGGCTTGCTCGGAATGCAA
>JAEDIL010000097.1 GCA_016292455.1 Clostridiaceae bacterium | reverse complement strand
CGCAATTCAGGTTCTTGAAGGTCTTGAAGCGGTAAGAAAGCGCCCCGGAATGTATATCGGTTCAACGGGACCGAGGGGACTTCACCACCTTGTCTATGAAATTGTTGACAACTCAATTGACGAGGCTCTTGCCGGATTCTGCACGCATATTGAGGTTGAAATTCTTCCCGGAGACATTATCACCGTCCGCGACAACGGTCGTGGTATTCCTGTCGGAATCAACGAGCAGCAGGGACTTCCGGCTGTTACGGTTGTTCTTACCGTTCTTCACGCCGGAGGTAAGTTCGGCGGCAGCGGATATAAAGTTTCGGGCGGTCTGCATGGCGTCGGTTCGTCTGTTGTCAATGCGCTTTCGGAATGGTTTGAAGTTGAAGTTTCTCAGAACGGACACGTCTACCGTCAGCGCTTCACAAGAGGTAACATTGCAAGCGACCTTGATATTATCGGAGACACCGACGAAACCGGAACCTTTATCAGATTCAAGCCGGACTCCGAAATTTTTCAGGAAACAACCGTCTATGATTATGAAACGCTTCAGCGCCACCTGCGCGAAAGCGCCTTCCTCAACGCCGGTCTTGCAATTACTCTGACAGATAAAAGAGACGAAGAAAACGTTGTTACCGATTACTTCTGCTATGAGGGCGGCATAGGCTCCTTCGTTGAATATATCAACGAAAGCCGCGGTCTTACTCCCGTTCATGAAAAGCCGATTCATTTTTCTGCCGTTTCCGCTGACCGCAGCGCAGAAATTGCGATGATGTATAACGACGGCTACAACGAAACAATTCTTTCCTACGCAAACAACGTTCACACCGTTGACGGCGGTACGCACGAAACCGGCTTCAAAACCGCGCTCACAAAGGTATTCAATGAATACGGCAGAAAATATAATATTCTCAAAGACTCAGATAAAAAGCTTTCCGGTGAAGATTGCCGCGAAGGTCTTGTTGCCGTAATCAGCGTCAAGCTGACAGAAGCACAGTTTGAAGGACAGACCAAGAGCAAGCTCGGAAATACCGATATAACAAAGCTTGTTGCTTCAACCGTCTATACAAAGCTGACCGATTATTTTGAAGAAAATCCGCAGGTTGCAAAAATGATTTTCTCAAAGGCTCTTGACGCTTCAAGAGCGCGCGAAGCCGCAAGAAAGGCACGTGAAGCCGCAAGAAGAAAATCTCCGCTTGAAAGCAACTCTCTGCCCGGAAAGCTTTCCGACTGCACCGAAAAGGATCCGTCGGTTACGGAGCTTTTCATTGTTGAGGGTGATTCCGCGGGCGGCTCCGCAAAGGAAGGCAGAGACAGACGTATTCAGGCAATTCTGCCCCTTTGGGGAAAAATGCTCAACGTTGAAAAAAGCAGACTTGACAAGGTTATCGGCAACGACAAACTCAGTCCGGTTGTAATGGCTCTCGGTGCAGGCATTGCAGACGATTTCAACGAAGAAAAACTCAGATACCACAAAATTGTTATTATGGCGGATGCCGACGTTGACGGCGCGCATATCAGAACGCTGCTGCTTACCTTCTTCTTCCGCTACATGCGTCCGCTTATTGACAACGGCTATGTGTATATTGCTCAGCCGCCGCTTTATAAGCTTTCAAAAGGACAAAAGCATGCCTATGCCTATTCCGACGAGGAAAGAGACAAAATTATGGCTGAAATGCCGGGCGCGGCAATTCAGAGATATAAAGGTCTTGGTGAAATGGACGCCGAGCAGCTCTGGGAAACCACCATGGACCCGGAAAAAAGAATAATGCTTCGTGTTACTCTTGAAGACGCAATGCAGGCAGACGAAACCTTTTCAATCCTCATGGGAGATAAGGTTGAACCGCGCCGCGAATTTATTGAAAAGAACGCAAAATACGTTCAGAATCTTGATATATAAAGGGGTGACAGAGATATGGAAAGAAACAATGACGACCTCAGATTTGAAAATCAGACTATAATCGACGTTGACCTCAACGGAGAAATGAGAAAATCCTTCCTCGATTACTCCATGTCCGTCATCACGTCAAGAGCTTTGCCGGACGTCCGCGACGGTCTGAAACCCGTCCACAGACGTATCCTTTACACAATGCACGAAAATTCGCTTTATCCCGATAAGGCATACCGCAAGTGCGCCGACACAGTCGGTTCTGTTCTCGGCCGTTACCATCCGCACGGCGACACGTCGGTTTATGACGCAATGGTACGACTTGCGCAGAAGTTCTCAACAAGATATATCCTCGTTGACGGACACGGAAACTTCGGCTCCGTTGACGGCGACCCCCCGGCTGCTTACCGTTACACCGAGTCAAGAATGAGCAAAATTTCAATGGAAATGCTCACCGATATTGACAAGGAAACCGTTGACTTTATTCCGAACTATGACGACCGACTCAAAGAGCCGACCGTTCTTCCCTCCCGTTTTCCGAATCTCCTTGTCAACGGCTCAACCGGTATTGCCGTCGGTATGGCAACCAATATTCCGCCCCATAATCTCGGGGAGGTAATTGACGGAATGTGCTGCCTCATTGACGAGCCGGACGCACCGCTTGAAAAGCTCATGGAGCATATCAAGGGACCGGATTTTCCGACCGCCGGAATTGTTATGGGCAAAGCAGGCATCAGAGCCGCCTACGCCACCGGCAGGGGAAAAATCACCGTCAGAGCGAGAACTGAAATTGTTGAAAACAAGAACGGAAGGTTTTCAATTGTTGTTTCCGAGCTTCCCTATCAGGTCAACAAGCGCCGTCTCATTGAGGCGATGGCTGACCTTGTCAAGGACAAGCGCATTGAAGGCATTTCCGACATCAACGACTATTCAAACCGCCAGGGTATGCACCTTGTTATTGACCTGAAACGCGAGGCTAACCCTCAGGTTGTTCTCAACACGCTGTTTTCAATGACTCAGCTCCAGATAACTTACGGCATAATTATGCTTGCTCTCGTTGACGGTGTGCCGAGAATACTCAATCTCAGACAGATTCTTGAACTCTATATTAAATTTCAGGAAGAAGTTATTGAAAGGCGCACACGCTTTGACCTGAGAAAAGCAAAGGAACGCGAGCATATTCTTGAAGGACTCAAAACAGCGCTTGATTTCATTGACGAAATTATTGCAATTCTCAGAAAAGCTAAGGACCAGAACGAAGGCAAGGCTGCTCTCATGGAGCGCTTTAACCTTGATGACATTCAGGCTGACGCAATTGTCAAAATGCGTCTCGGACAGCTGACCGGTCTTGAAAGAATCAAGATTGAAAACGAGTTGAAAGAGCTTGGCGAAAAAATTGCAAGATTTGAAGAAATTCTTTCCGATGAATCAAAGGTGCTTGCAATTGTAAAGGACGAAGCTCTTGAACTCAAACGCCGCTTCAACGACGAAAGACTCACCGAAATTGCCGCCGTTTCCGGCGAGGTTGACATTGAAGACCTCATTCCGCAGGAGCAGTGCGTCTATACGCTCACAACGTTCGGCTATATCAAGCGTATTCCCGCTTCGGTTTATACCGTTCAGAAAAAGGGCGGAAAGGGCATCAAGGGAATGAGCCGCCGCGAAGAGGACGTTGCCCAGACGATGTTCACCTGTTCAAGCCACGATTACATCATGTTCTTCACAACCAAGGGCAGGGCATACCGGCTCAAAGGCTATGAAATTCCCGAAGGCAGCAGGCAGAGCAAGGGAATGAACATTGTCAACCTGCTCCCGGTTGAAGCCGACGAAAAAATCAGCGCAATGATCCGCGTTCCCGATTTCGGAACAGAAAGCAAATATCTCTGCATGGTCACAAGAGAGGGCGTCATCAAGCGTACCGAGCTTGACGCCTATAAGAATATCCGCAAGAGCGGAATTATTGCAATCAACCTTGACGAAGGCGACGAGCTTGCATGGGTACGCCTTACTAACGGCAATGACGATATTCTTGTTGCAACAAGGAACGGCTTTGCAATCCGCTTCAACGAAAACGATGCCAGAGCAATCGGAAGAACCGCAAGGGGAGTGCGCGCCATTGACCTTCGTGACGGAGACGAGGTTGTCGGAATGTGCTCAATCAGCGAAGACGAAAGCGAAGACGCAAGAATTCTCACCGTCAGCGAAAGCGGAATCGGAAGAAGAAGCGATATTTCGGAATATCACATTCAGTCCCGCGCCGGAAAGGGCTCAATCAACTATAAGGCTGAAAAATACGGTCTTGTTGCTGCCGTCTGCCTTGTTCATGACGGCGACGACCTGATTCTGATTTCCTCTGACGGAATAGTAATCAGAATTGATTCGGAAAGCGTAAATATTTCTTCAAGAACCTCCCGCGGAGTAAATGTCATGAGAACAAGCGAGGGCGAAAAGGTTGTTTCCGTCACTCCCGTCAAGCGCGAAGAGGAAGAAGAAAAGCTAAACGCTGAAAACGAAGAAAACGAAAACGCAGAAGTAAGCGGAATTTCCGCAGAAAACGCGGAGAAATAATGTTTCTTGCAATGTGGGTTTATAAGTACATGCACAGTTAAGACCGATACTGCCGTAGAATAAAGAATCGGTGCGGGCGGCGCAGAAAGCCGCCCGCGTTGAGGCAGATTACAGATAACAGATATTTCAAAATCCGATTATCTGAAATCTAAGGTCTGATTAATCTTCGCAGGTATAATCAACCCGTGCAGTTATTGTCTGCAATGAAAAATTCAAGGACTCAAAAGGTGATCTTGTGAAAAAAGAAAAGAAAGCTGCAAAAGGGAAAAAGGAAAAGAAAAGCAATCCCGTTGCATCATTTTTCTGGACAAATAAGCGCCGCAGGGCGAAGAATCTGTTTTTTCTTTTAACTGTCTGCATTCTTGTTGTTGCCTCAGGCGTCGGATATGTCAGCAACATGCTCGATTCAATCAATTATGACGACAAAAGGCAAGGTCAGTCAGTCAACGTCCCTCAGGATAATATTGTTGATGACGAAGATGTCAAAATTATGAAAGCAATCAACTCTGCCGGTTCACTCAATGAATATCTTTATGAGTGGTCAAACAACGGCGGTGAGCTGCGTTCAAGCAAAAACGTAATCAACGTTCTGCTTGTCGGTCTGGATTCTGCAACCGCTCTTGAAGAAGGCGGCCGGTCCGACTCGCTTATTCTTGTTTCTCTCAACAAAAAGACCAAAAAAATCAATATGACCTCCTTTTTCCGCGATACCTGGACATATATGGATATAGCCGGCAACGGAAGATACGGAAAGATGAATTCTTCATACTACTTCGGAGCTGATGATGCCCTTCTTGATACGCTCGAAAAGGATTTCAAAATTGACATTGACTATTACGTTGCCGTCGATTTTTCATCGTTTACCGATATAATCAACGCTCTCGGCGGACTCACTGTTGAGGTTCAGCAGTATGAAGCCGAATACATTAACCGCACAACGGTTCACACCATTGATTACGGGCCTGCGGTTAAGCTCAACGGTTATGAAGCGCTTGTTTTTGCCCGTATCCGTCACTCGGATACTGACTCCGATGTCAGCCGGACAAGGCGTCAGCGTCAGGTAATTTCTGCACTCATCAATTCTGCAAAGGGTGCAAGCTTTTCTCAGCTCAGCTCTGCGCTTGACACACTTTTCAAGTATGTCAGGACCGATCTGACAAAAATGCAGATTCTTTCCTACGCCGCTCAGGCTCTTGCCAACGGCTGGGTGAATTATGAAATTGTTCAGACTCCGATAAGCGACGAAGATGTTTTCCGGACCGGCTGGGTAGGGGATCAGTCTGTTGTAATTATGGACTTTCCGCTTGCCGCGCAGCGCGTTCAGGAAGCAATTTACGGCGTCGGAGAAAGCAATATTGTTCTTGAAGACGACCGCGTGATTCCTTTTTCCCTCGTTTCGGGCTTCTGATTTTTTGAGAATAAGCGGCGTCACAGTTGTTTGGGGTGTGTGAATGAGAAAGTATGATTATGTGATTTTTGACTTTGACGGAACCGTCACAGACACAGGCGAGGGCATTCTCAAAAGCCTTGCCTATTCCTTTGAGCAGATGGGACAGCCTGTGCCTGACCTTTCGGATCTGAAAAAATTTATCGGTCCGCCGATTCATTACAGCTATGTGACTTTTTATAATGTGCCCGAAGATGAGGTTGCAGAATATATCAGAAAATACCGTGAGCGTTACCGCAAAATCGGTATTTTTGAATGTTTTGTCTATGACGGAATGAGACAGACGCTCGAAAGCCTGCGAAGTCAGGGAATAAAAACCGGCATTGCCTCATCAAAGCCGATAAAGCTTGTCTATGACGTTATGGAACACCTTGGGCTGACCGGACTTTTTGACGCTGTTGTCGGAACGCAGTTTGACGACAGCAGTCACGCAGGCAAGACTGACCTTGTTCTTGAATGCATGCAGAAGCTCGGCGCGGTCAGGGAGCGCACGCTCATGGTAGGTGACAGATACTTTGATATTGACGGTGCAAAGGGTGCCGGAGTTGACAGCGTCGGCGTTATTTACGGCTACGGCTCGCGCGAAGAGTTTGAAGAACACAACGCAACCTACATCATAAAAAAGCCGCAGGAGCTTCTTGAAATCGTCGGCAGATAAAAGGTGTTGTTGACAGCAACCTTAATATTCCTTTTCAGACTTATTATGAGGCGTTTCTATATAATTCTAATTTAAAAAATATTATTATGTGCAATTGTTATGACGGGAAGTTTTCAACTTCTGCTTCTAAAATGTTTAAAACTTTGCTCAAAAACGAAGAAAAATCATAAATACTCTGTATTTAAGGAACCTCTGAATAAATCACAGCATACGCTTTGATGCACATCTTACTTG
>JAEDIL010000096.1 GCA_016292455.1 Clostridiaceae bacterium | reverse complement strand
TTTCAATTCATATTCTGAATTCGTTATACACTTCTCCACCGAGCCTTTTCCAGAGAAAAGCTCCGTTTTCAAGCGTCATATATCCGCGGTCGCTGTTTTCTTTAGGAATTGAAACCGAGCCGGGATTCATGAAAACGAATCCGCTCTTCTCTTCACAGCGCGGAACATGGGTATGACCGCAAAGAAGAATATTTCCATACCCGAGCGGCGGCAGCTTCTCCTCATTGTAAAGATGACCATGCGTTGCAAAAACAAGCCTGCTTCCGAGGTCAAGGAGTGCATACTCCGCAAGAACGGGAAACGGAAGCACCATCTGGTCAACTTCGCAGTCGCAGTTTCCGCGGACCGAAAGAATCCTGTCCTTGAATTGCGAAAGCATTTCAATAACCTTTTTGGGAGCATATTCCTCCGGCAGGTCATTTCTCGGTCCGTGATACAGAATATCTCCAAGCAGAAGAATACGGTCAGCATTCTCCGCTTCAACTCTTTCAAGCATTGCTTTGCAGCAGCACGCACTGCCGTGAATATCAGACGCGATAAACCATTTCATGATTATTTCATCACCCTGCGCTTTGTTCTTGCAAGCTGTTCAATAAAAAGATTGTCAAGACGGCTGAGGGTGTACTCCTTTCTGTAAATAAGAACATCCTTGTAAATCCGCTGATTTTCCTCACAGCGGCGTTCAACAAGACCGTATCGGCTGAGAAGCGGCTTCGGGATTGACGAAACCCACATGAAAGTTTCCGGATTCTGCGAAAGCAGCTCAAACTGGCTGGCCCGTTCAAAAACAAAGATTCTGCCTACGGAATTATCCGGAAGCTCCTCCTTTTTTATCTGGGCAAACGGCAAAGAGGGAACGTATGGGTCAGCGTGAGCAATTTCAATCTTGTCTTTGAGGTCATCGTAGGTGACAGCGTCCTTTTCTGCAAGCTCACTTTTTTCGCTCATCAGAAGAACATAGCGGAATTTTGTGACAAGCTCATGCCCCAAGCCTTTTTCTTTCATCATTGCCTTGTAATACTTGTTATAGTTTTCGGCATAGCGTACTATTCCGAGCTTATAATTTTCCTGCAAAACATTGCGCAATGTACGCATTGAATTGGTCTCTTTATAAAAAATTTCAACCGGAGTGTCCTTTTCAAGAAGCTTTGAAAAAGCGGCGAACGCTTCGGCAATATAGCTTGCACGGGGAACGGAAATTGAAAAGCGATTCCGGCTGACGCTTCCGTTTTTGAACATTGCTTCAATTTCGTCAACCTGCTTGAGAACAGTCTTTGCATAACGGACAAACGCTTCACCGTCCGCCGTCAGCAGCATGCCCTTTGCACTGCGTTCAAAAATTGCAACGCCGAGGTTCGCTTCAAGCTCCTTGACGGCGCGGCTGAGTGTCGGCTGACCTACATATAGCCGCTCTGCAGCCTTGTTGATTGATTTTGTTTCTGCAATTTCAACAGCATATTTCATGTGAAGAAGATTTATAACAATACCCCCAAAAGCCGCAAAAGGCTCCCGATTTGTTGCCGCTGTGGTATAAAAATCAGCTTCCGGCTTTTATCACCGCGTCGCATTGATCAATAAGTCCGTCAAGAATATCGGCAACGAGAGTATCGGGCAAAAGATAACCGTTCACTGCAAGATATTCCGGGAGTGCTTTGAAAACCGCACTCAACTCAGAGTCCATCACAATCAGAAATGCCGCGCCGATATAATCGCCGTCAGACCGGTACTTTGCATCAAGAGCAAAAAGAACGCCGTTTTCATACACCTCAACGGAAAAGCCGGAGGCGATCGGAACAAGGTCGCTGTTGAGCACACTGAATCTGAACTCCGGGTCGGACAGGCGATTTTTGCAGTTGATGAAAGCCTTGCGCTTGTCTTCAAAGCTGACACGGTTGAGAATCGAATCGGAAGCATCGCTTGCCTTTCCGTTTTCAAAAAAACGGGTAAGTCCGCGCTGACTTGTAATAATGCTTGACCTCATTTCGCTGCAATATTCTATGTGTCCCCAACAGGCGCTCAGAACCATTTCGCGGTTCGGAATATCCTTTTTGAGCGTGTTATCAAGAATATCAAAAGTTGTGAAGCAATGTAGCGGAAAATCCGAGTCAAAAGACGAGTGAATGTTAATCTGATAGGGCCTGAGAATGCTTTTGAGCTCGAACGGGTCGTTTGAAAAGCGTGTAAGCGTCGTTCCCTCCGGCTCACGCTTTATTGCGGCAAGAATATATGCGGCAACAGTTGTTTCTTCGGTTGACAAAAAGCCGAATTCGTTCGTGTTGTCATAAAGGAGGATTGTTTTCTTGCCGATAAAAAACGTTGAAAAGGCATAATCATTGACGCTATCGTCAGCCACGCTCATAATGTGACCGAGCCTTGCAAACTTGACTGCGGCACAAAGGTTGCGGATTTTCTCTTTCATCGGCGTTATTGAATTCGGTCTGACTCTGTGGTGAACCAGAATATCGTCACGGTTCTTTTCCTTTATATAGTCATAGACAATTTTGTCTGCCTGCTCATCAAAAAATGAATAATTGGTATAGACCACCGTTCCGCTTTCATGCGATTCATTTTCAAGGAAAGTCCGGATACCGGAATAATAGTCAACCAGCCCGGTCAGGAACACTCCGCCCTTTGAAATATCAAGTTCCCTTTGCGGAAGCATCATTGTTGACGGCTCCTCGCCTATTGTTGCAAGCTCCGAAAGGAAAAATCGGATACATTCGCCGGTATTTTCGTCAATGTTATCATTATAGTACTCACGTCTCAAAGAAGCCTGCTGTGAAGCAGGAATATCAAACTTGCCGAGTATTTCCTCAAACACCTGCTCCGGCAGCTTTTTTTCGCCTTTAAAAACCGAATAGATTGCAACGCGGTTATATCCGATTGATTCGGCAAGGCGCGAAACAGGTATCCTGTTTTCTTTAAGGGTTGCTCTCAACAATTCTCCGAAACCCATAATCGACGTCTCCTTTGAAGTTAATTATGAAAAACAACAGCGGAATTTATGTGAAATTGTAACACAAAAGCCAACCTTTTGTCAATCCGGCGTCCCCGCTCTGCAAGCGCAGAAATTGCCGCAAAGCCTTATGAACAAAGGGATTCCGCGTTTGTAAAACATTGTAATAAAGTGTAAAAATATTTTTTTACACTTTATAGGAGTTGCAAAAATGCTTATCGGTTGATATTATTCTTCTATCGTTCAGACAACAATGAGAATTTTGACCACCGCACACAAAATCGGAATAAAATCGGGAATAATAAATCGGACACCATCATACCCCTGAAAATGCACCGTTGCTCTTGCTGCGGTGCATTTTCATTTTTGTTCCGTGCCCGCCTCGGGTCACACCCTGACTGCTGAATCTGCGCAGTTCAGGGCGCGGCAAATCGCCGTTTACTGTTGACAAAAAACAGTCTCTGGGATATACTTAGCGAATGTAGAAAAAATTTTTTCGGAGGTATCATTATGTACAGATTGAAAGATAAGGTTGCAATTGTAACAGGCTCAACAAGCGGAATCGGCATCGGAATTGCCCGTCTGTTTGCCGCCGAAGGCGCACATGTCATTGTTTGCGGAAGACGCAAAGAAAAGGGCCAGGAAGTTGTTGACCGCATTACCGCCGAAGGCGGAAAAGCAACGTATCATTATATGGATCTCACTGATCTCAGTTCAATTGAATCTCTGATGTCCGACACAGCTGAGCAGTTCGGCAAAATTGACGTTCTTGTCAACAATGCCGCAAACGTTTCTTTGCCGGACGGCCGTGTTGACGAGCTTACGCTTGAAATGTGGGATAACATTTTCTCAAGCGACATCCGCGGCACCTTCTATGCTATAAAGTGCGCCCTTCCTTACATGCAGAAAAACAACAAGGGCTCCATAATCAACATCGGTTCAATGGCTTCCTGCGGAGGAGACCTCGGCTCCACTGCCTATGCCTGCGCAAAAGCCGGAGTTGATATGCTCACCTCCAGCGTTGCCCTTCAATACGGCAAACAGAACATCCGCTGCAACTGCGTCCGTCCCGGTCTCATTGTAACGCCGGAAAACGAAGCAAAGGTTCCGCAGCTTCTCAAAGACATTTTCCTCAGCAACATCGAAGTTAATCGTTACGGTTGTCCGGAAGACATCGGCAACATGTGCGTCTTCTTTGCCTCAGACGAAAGTGAGTTCGTAACCGGTCAGATCATCAATGTTGACGGAGGAATGAACAGCCACGCTCCCACTGTTGCTCAATTCCTTTCAATGGGCTCGAGAACCTGGTAAGTCAAGACTTTTTTCCGTCATCGGTCAATCTTATAGGAGAAACATTATGAAGAAAATCATTTCACTTCTGCTCTGCGCCCTGCTGATTTTTCCGTCGGTTTCACTCTTTTTCCCGGTTGCGGGCGCAAAGTGCGCTCCGGACTGCCCGAATGTACCTTCAATAGTCATTCCCGGGCTTTTCCAGAGCGAGCTTACCTGCTACGATGAAAACGGCGAACCGATGCTTGACTCAAACGGCGAGGTCAGAAAAGGTCCGTTTTTCATGGACACCGACGAGGTTGTGAAGGACGCAATAAGTTCAGCCCTGCTTCCGCTCGTCAAAACTCTTGCAACGCAGGACGACAAAAACCATGAGTTTGCAAACGCCCTCGGCGATGTGCTCGGTCGGGCGCTCATGGAAAGGATTAAATCTGACAGCAACGGCAACATGGTCTATGACGTGCGCGCAGCTCAGTACAACACCAGCGTTGCGAACCTCAGCGAGCACGACAGAACCTATGCTCTGAACGCAATTCCCCTCAATGATTACGTTGAAAAAGTCGGTGCAGAGCATCTTTATTTCTTCTCTTATTCCTCGTTTGACAACATTGAAAGGCTTGCAAATCAGCTGACAGAGCTGATTGAAACCGCAAAGCGGGAAACCGGTCACGATAAGGTCAATATTGTTCCGATAAGTCAGGGCGGTTCAATTTTCAACGCAGTTATGGAATACCACCCCGGGGTTGCGGAAAGTCTCAACCGCGTGGTTTATATCGTTCCTGCCGCGGACGGCTCAAATCTCCTCGGCGATATTTACGCCTACGGTCTTAATGACAGTGATGAAGCGCTCTATGATTATATGTTCCCGATGCTGCTTTCGAAGGACAGTGAATGGCTCGGCTATCTTGTCAACTTCCTTATCCGCATTTTCCCGAAGGATGTTCTCAACGATGTCCTTGACATTGCCGTTGACAGGCTGATTTCGGACTACCTTTCAAATTCCACCTGCCTCTGGGGACTGATTCCTTCCGCATCATATCCGATCGCTCGCGAAAAATATCTTCTTAGCGATGACAAGGCAGTGATCCGCGCGCAGACGGACAGATTTTATCACGCGCAGCTGAACGCAAAAAAGAATATTCTTGCTCTGAGAGAAAAAGGCGTTGAGGTTTTTGACATAGTCGGCTTCAATAAAGCTCTCTACCCGATCGCATGCTCATGGGACAAGGTCAACGCTGACGGAATTATTCAGCTTGAATCCTCCTCCCTCGGCGCAATCAGCGCACCGGTCGGAAGCACTCTCGGCGAAGGCTATGTTCAGAAAGGCAATGCCTACGGAACCTGTTCGGACCCGACGCACAACCACATTGACCCGAAAGGTATTGTTGACGCTTCGGCAGGTCTGCTTCCTGACCACACTTTCTATTTCTGCAATCAGGACCACGAGCAGACCGGCGGCAGCGACGTTGTGATCCGCCTCGCAACAAGGCTTCTGTGGGACAAGAGCTTCAAGGATGTTTATTCCTATCCGCAGGAGTTTCCTCAGTTCAACAATTTCAGGTACACAAAGTGGTTGGAGAAGAATCTGAAAACTGCAAAAGCTTTTAATGTTTCAACTCTTTCGCCCGAAGATGCGAAAGAGCTTGAAGCCGCTGTTGCCGAAGTTGAAGCTCAGCTTGAACAGACGGTTGTTGACGCCGATGCCTTTGCCGCCGCAGAGGCGCGCTTCAATGCGATATTTTTAAAAATCTCAACTTCAAGTCAGCCCGAGAGCGAAAAGAAAAAGGAAACATTCAGAACCGGGCTTGCGGAGCTTGTCACAATTCTTTTCAGATTTTTCGGCAAAATCTTCAACGGACTGTTTGGCATGAAAGGCTTTGCCGGATAAAAATTGTTAATTAAAACGTGCTGTCGTATTCAGCGCAGACCGAAGAGCAAAATCCAAACAGAAAAGACTATACTTCACATTGAACACGAAGCGAAAAGCCCATGTGAAGTATAGTCTTTATTGTTTTGCTTTTTTAGCGTTTTTTACCCACTCGCGGTCTTATTACGACTTCCGGCAAAAACGCTTTCTGAATCTGAACGCGACAGACCGTTTTTCTTTTACCCGGTAGTTTTTATATTCCTCTCATCCGGTCAGGACGACGGAAAAAGGCGTTCGGGCTTTATCAGAACAGTCCCCGTTTTTCAGACATCATACTCAATTTCGGGATCACCGAGAACTAGCAGACGCTTGACCAGAACATAGGTCAGCATTTCAAAATGCGCTGCGTCAACACCGTTGTCGTTGCGCAGCCAATCACCTATCATTCCGTAAAAACCATTTGCAATAAAAGTATAGAACAAGTCGTAATTCGCGCGGTAATCAGACTTGTGAAATGCCTTGTAATATTCAAAGTTAAAGTCGCTGAACAGCTTTCCCAGTCTCGGAATAAAGGTTGCGGAAAACGAGGAATCAAGCAGCATCAGAGAAATATCCTTGTTACGGGCAAAAAGACCGACCATTTTTTTGATTGTTGCAGAGACATTATCCGGAAAGCCCATTTTTTTGAATTCGTCGAGATAGCCTTCAACCTCTTTGAACATT
>JAEDIL010000095.1 GCA_016292455.1 Clostridiaceae bacterium | reverse complement strand
CTGCGGCCTCTTGACCCCCAGTCAAGCGCGCTACCAAGCTGCGCTACACCCGGATGCGTTTCAAACCACTTGAATATTATAATGACACGGTATTCAAAAGTCAAGTGTTTTTAAAACATTTTTGAAAATCTTTGGAGACTTTGGAGGCTGCTTTATGTGAGAAAAGTATACTGTTTTCAAGAGAAGCTGACCGATGAAAGAATCACTTGCCATCGGTCAATTATAAATCACTTTTTGAGCGCAGCTTTAAAGGAAACATATTCACCGCCGGGAGAAAACACTACACCGGACACGCCTTTTGCCAAAGCAAAGCATCCCTTGCTCTTGTAGATCGGAACCATAACGGCATTATCAAGAAGAAATTGCTCACAATCTTTCAACAAAAGCAGAAAATCTCTTTCATTTTCTGCCGCTCTCAGTTTTTCAATCAGCGCATCATACTCTTTTGAGCTGAATCTTGAAAAATTCCGCTTTCCCGTTGAAGAAAAAGTACAAAGCACATTTAGAGCTGTGTCGCCATAGAAAGAAACATCTGCAAACGCCAGCTGGTAGTCCCCTGCTTCTATTCGACTGTTTAAAGCAATTTCGTCAACAACCTCAACAGCAAGGCTACACTTTACTCCGAAAACCTGCTGCCATTTCTGCATTACTTTTCTGACATTCATTTCATTTTCGGCGTCGCAAAGAATTTTCAGTTCAACAGTATCCGCCTGAACATCGTTTCGGAAAGCATCAAAACATTTTTTTGCATAAATCTCGTCCGCCTTGATCTGTTCGGGAAGAGCAACTCTCTTTCGGTATGCCGCCGCACCGGCAACACATGTGTCGGGAACAATTCCGTCGGCCTCTTTGGTTCCGCCTTCTTTCAAGAATTGACTTTTTTCAAGAGAAGAAGCAAGCGAAAGGCGAAGATTTTTGCTTTTCAGCAAATCATCGGAGCAATTGAATAAAAACGAATAGCAAGAATTGTCAAATTCACAGATAGTGATACCCTTTTTATTTCTCAGCTTTTTCACCTGGGAACCGCTTACCGGCGAAACCTCATAAGTTCCGTTCTCAACCTTGTCGCCCCTTGTTTCCTTTTGATTGTTGAAAGAAAAATAAACCGACGAAGGCATAACCTGTGAGGCAGAGTGGTACTCGTCATTCTTTCTTGCAGTAATCGCCGTTCCGTCTGCCCAGTTGGAGATATAAAACGGTCCGTTAGAAATAATATATGACGTTGTCAGACAATATCTGCCCTTTGTCATTTCAAAAAACGTCTCGTTGCAAGGAACACACGCCGGATATGTCAGAACAGCCGGGAAATCCGCATCGGGAGCTTCAAGCTCGATGACCAGAGTATAATCGTCTTCGGCACGCACACCGAGCTCCTGAGGCAAAAGCTTCTTCTGATACACTTTTTTTGCGTTTTTGATATTCATAATCAGCCCTGAATACTCTGAGCCGGTATCGCTGTCTGCAAGACGTCTGAAAGCAAAAACATAATCCGCCGCCTTTACGGAGGTATCGAAATTTTCGAACTCCCCTTCCCCGAAGAGAGCCTTTGCCGCGCGGGTAACTAGCCATTTAGCATCCTTGCGCAGCTTAAAAGTATATTCAAGGCGATTTATTGAAACCTCATAGCTTTCGCAGCCGGCAGGGACAATCTTTCCGTTCTCATCATAGGTCAGCAGACCTTCAAAACAGTTCTGAATAATATTCGCAGCACCGTTATCGGACACAATCTGCGGATCAAGATATTTGGGCTCGTTGTCAATCGGAAAAACAATCTGTTCGCCGGAGCCATCCGAAGAACAACCCGAAAAAACAACCGCTATCATCAAAACGGCAAGCAAAACGGAGAAAATTCTCTTTATCATTTCTGTCAGTCCTTATGTTTATTTCTAAAATTTAAACAACGCATCAATTCCAGATGATATAATGGTGAAAAAACAGGGAGGTTATAAAAAATGGGAGAAAGCGTACTTGGTTCTTTGATTATTATTTCTGTTATTATAAACGTAATAGTAATAATCTTATTGATTTCAAAGAACAATAAAAAAGATTATGAACTCTTAATGGCTGAGAATAAAAAAAACAGCGAGAAGATTGACCGCGCGCTGCAAGAAAACGCTCAGAACATCAGCAAAGAATTCAGCCGCAGCCGAATGGAAAACGCACAGTCGCAGACTGCACAGCGGCAGGAACTCAGTCAGGCGGTTGCCGGTATGACAGAAAAGCTTGAAAAAATGATTCATGACAACTATGAATTCAACGCAAAAGTCACTGCGGCAATTTCCCAAAGCCTGACCCAAATCAGAACGGAAAACAGCGAAAAGCTTGAAAAAATCCGTCTCACAGTTGACGAAAAGCTGAACGAAACTCTGACAAAGCGACTTGATTCATCTTTCCGTACTGTCAGCGAACAGCTGGAAAACGTTTACAAATCGCTCGGCGAAATGAAGATTCTTTCAACCGGAGTCACAGAAAACGTGACCTCGCTCAACAGAATTCTCACCAATGTCAAGGCGCGCGGAACGTGGGCGGAGGTTCAGCTTGAAGGACTTCTTGAACAGACCATTCCGTCAATGTTTGTTAAGAACTACTCACCGGGCAATACCCGGGAGGTCGTTGAATTTGCCGTCAAGATTCCGTCAAATGATGAAAAAAGCAGCTTTATTTATCTTCCGATTGACTCAAAGTTCCCCGTGGAGGACTATATCCGTCTTTGCTCCGCAGCAGACAGCGGTGATACGGCAGGAGTTGATGCCGCGAGAAAAGCGCTTGAAGCAAGAGTCATAAATCAGGCAAAGGACGTCAGAAAATATATCAATGAACCGGCAACAACTCCGTTTGCCATAATGTACCTTGCAACCGAGGGGCTTTACAGCGAAATAATCAGCTCACGCAATGCAGTTGCAGAAAGATGTCAGAATGAGTTTCACGTTATGATTGCCGGTCCTTCAACAATCACCGCTTTGCTGAATTCACTGTCTGTCGGCTTCCGTGCAATGGCAATAAACGAAAAAGCAAAGGAAATCAGAACTCTCCTCGCTGCGGCAAAAACTCAGTATGAAAAGTTCGGAGTCATTCTTGATAAAGCCAGAAAAAAGATTGACGAAGCCGGAAAAACGCTTGATGATGCACAAAACCGCAACGTTCAGATTCAGAAAAAGCTGCGCTCTGTTGAAGAGCTTGAACAATCCGAAGCGGAAAAGCTGCTTGAAATTGAATAATTGTTCTTTTCGGGTGCCGGACGGCACCCTTCCTTTATTTCTTGCATAGGCTGAAATGAAAGGAGGTGCATTGTGTCTGACTTTCTGATTTATCCAACAAAAATCATGCGTATAACGCAGACCTACCTTGGGAAGACTTCCCACTATCCGCACACGACCGGAACGCCGAGAGATTACCCGTTCGATGAAGCCGGAGCCGACGTAGGAAGAAGCTGGATGTATTGTCCATGCAACGAAATGAAACTGATGAGAATTTACGGAGTCGGAGACGGCGGCACAAACACAATCTGGCTGCAATCAACAGCAAAGGTCAGCTTTGCCGATTCAACATCAGACTACTTTACAATGCAGGTGACACATCCGGAAGACGCTGACCTGAAACGGCTTTCTGTCGGACAAAAATTCAGGCGTGGCGAAAAAATCTGCCGCGAGGGAAGCGACGGTGCAAACGGAAATCACTTTCATTTCAGCGGTGGAAAGGGAACAATGACCGGAAACGGCTGGGCACTGAACTCAAACGGAAAATGGGTACTGACAACAACGAACGGAGCACACAAGCCCGAAAAGCTGTTCTTCATTGATCCGTCATTTACAAAGGTTGATGACGCGGCAGGTCTGAAATTCAAAACGCTCAAAAAACCGAGTAAAGAAAAAGAAGCAACTAACAAAACGAAAAGCAGCAAATATCAGACCGGAAACTACCGTGTAACAGACGCAAGAGTTCTCAATGTCCGGACCGGTCCCGGAACAAAATATCCCTATCTCAAATTTGACGAACTTACGAAGAACGCGCAGGAACAGGTTCTCTCTCTGCTTGGAGCAAAGGTCAACGGCTATGTCAACGGCGTAGCGTTTTCGGTCAGCGAGATCAGCGGAAAATGGGGCAAGACTCCGTCAGGCTGGGTATACCTTGAATACTGCAAAAAAATCTGAGTCTATTATCACTTTGTAAAAGAGAAAGCTATAATCCGCCAATTGCTTGCGGGTTATAGCTTTTTGAGTTTAGTCTTTCGTACACTCTCGGACAACCATTAAAATGCCGTCATTCACCGAAATTCTCGCCTTTTTTCCAATGAACTCATTACTTACCCCAAGCGGAAAAGACGAGGTGAGAACAGCGTTTTCAAGACAATATTTTAATCCTTCTTCAAAAACTCCCGACGAACGCTCAGAGAGTGAAAAAACCGAGACTATCCCCTTTTCAGACTCTGAAAACGTGAGCGAAGAATTCCGCAGTACAGTCACAGTTTCTTTTGGGGAAACGAGAGTACATTCCATGTTGCGTTCTGCAAGATACTTCAAAAGCTGAATATTGGCAAAAGTATGGTCGAGTCTTCCGCCGAGAGCGCCATATATCACAAAGTTCTTATATCCGCGTTCAATTCCGCAGGTCAGAGCAAGAAAAGTATCCGTTTCATCCTTTTCAGCCGGATGCACCTCAATATTGCCAAGTTGAGGAATTTTGCCGAGGGAATCAAAATCACCGACAACGAGATCCGGCACGATTCCGCTTTCAAGCGCCTTTTTGTAACCGGCGTCAGCGCAAATGATAACATCGCTGTCATCTTTTTTAAATGCGATTTTCCCCGTCTCGCCGGCAGAAATTATATAGCAAATATTCACAAGGTCATCCCCTTTTGAAAGGATTATAGCATATTGCCTTTTGCCTTTCAACATATACAATTGAAGTTTCGGCATATTTATATACCATACAATGATGAAAGGTGTGATAAAAACGGAACGTGCACTCGAAATTTCTGAAAAGCTTGCCTCGGCTGTATGGGGCGTGCCGACAATTGCACTGCTGGTCGGCGTCGGTGTGTTTTACACTGTGCGCCTGAGGTTTTTCCAGTTCAGACACCCGGGTCTGTGGCTTTCAAACACTTTTTTTGCGATTTTCAAAAAAGAAAACGTCAGAAATCACAGCGATAAAAAGTCGCTTTCGCAGTTTCAGGCAATGGCAACAACTCTTGCGGCAACAATCGGAACCGGAAACATTGCAGGTGTTGCCGCCGCAATTGCCGCCGGCGGTCCCGGTGCCGTTTTCTGGATGTGGCTTTGCTCGCTTATTTCAATGATGACAAGCTATTCCGAAAACCTGCTGGGCATTTATTACAGGCATCGGGGAGAAAACGGAGAATGGCGGGGCGGACCGATGTATTATTTAAAGGAGGGACTTTCAAAAAACAGGCACAGTGCAAAAGCCGGTCTTGTTCTTGCATATGCCTTTTCAGCTTTCACACTTCTTGCCTCATTCGGAATCGGAAACATGAGCCAATCAAACTCAATTTCGGTTGTCTTTTCTTCGTCTCTGAACATATCGCCGTATATCACAGGCGCAATCGTTGCCGTTATAACGTTCGTTGCAATCGGCGGCGGAGTGGAGCGAATAGGCGCAATAACAGAAAAGCTCGTTCCCTTTATGGCGCTTTTTTATATTTCGGCTTCGCTGTACATTGTCATCTGCAACATTCAGAACGCTCCGGCTGTGTTTTCGTCAATTATCCGCAGTGCTTTTTCTCTGCGCTCGGCTGCCGGCGGAATCGGCGGCGCGGCACTCGGAAAATGCATTTCCATAGGCTTCAAGCGCGGAGTATTTTCAAACGAAGCCGGACTTGGCTCAACAGTGCTTGTCGGATCTTCCTCAAATGTGAAAGAGCCTGCAATTCAGGGAATGTGGGGAATCTTTCAGGTTTTTGTTGACACAACGGTTATCTGCACGGTAACTGCTTTTGTTCTCCTTTCCACCACCGTAAATGCCGTACCGCTCAGAACAGCTATTAACAATCTTTCTGAAAACACACAGTATGTGCTCCTTGACGAAAGCAAACAGAGTCCCGAAAAGGTTTTTCTTTCAGATGCGCACGAAAACAGTGTTTATACTCTTGCGCCGGACAACACAATTGAAAAAGGCGCAAAGTCAACCTATTCCAATATCATGTCAATACGCGGAGTCAGAGACAAAGAAAGCGGCAGAATAAAAAGCTTTATTCTTGAAGAAATTGAGGGTGCCGCCCTTGTTTCTCTCGCATTCAACTGCGTTTTCGGCAAATGGGCTGACATTATTCTTTCGGTTTCGGTTGCACTTTTTGCATTGTCAACTATCATGGGATGGTCATTTTACGGAATAAAAAGCATTGATTTTATTTTCGGTGAACGTAAAAGGAAGGCATATATTTTTGTTTTCAGTCTCCTGAGTTTTTTCGGTGCAATTGCAAGGCTTGACCTTGTCTGGTGCATTTCCGATATTTTCAACGGACTTATGGCAATTCCAAACCTTTTCGGTATTGTTCTGCTTTCAAAAGATGTTATTGCCGTTACAAACAACTTCCTGCGGCGGCAAAGCGGCGAGAAGCTGACTGCGCTTCTGAACATTCACGGCGAATATTGATTTTTGCCGCCCGGAGTAGTATAATAAAGAGCAATTGAAGCGAAAGGATTTTTATATGAATATTCAGATATATGGAACGGCAAAGTGCTTTGACACTAAAAAAGCACAACGGTATTTTAAGGAAAGAGCAATCAGATTTCAGTTTGTTGACCTTTCAAGGTTCAGCCTGAGCCGCGGTGAGCTTGCAAGCGTAAAAAAAGCTGTCGGAGGAAGCCTTGACAGCCTGATAAACGAAAAGTCCAAGAAATACGATTCGTCCTTCATAAAATATCTC
>JAEDIL010000094.1 GCA_016292455.1 Clostridiaceae bacterium | reverse complement strand
TCAGCAGTTCTGTCCCTTGAAGATACGCCTCAACACCCGTTGACAGCGGCAAAAAGACCATAACCGCAACCAACGCAAAAACCAACAGGCTTTTTACTGATTTTTTCATTCTGATACTCCTCCTTTGCAGCGCTGCTGCATTTTTATATAATTATTTTATCTCTGTGGAACACTTTTGTCAATATTCACCAAAACAACCTAACTCCACAAAATGCGAAGTTAGGTTGTTACTTGAAATCTGTGGAAATGTCAAGAAAAGTACAGTCGGAAAATCCCCTAAAACTGTTAGGTACGGGAAAACGATTCATTCAGAACTCCGTTCCGCTACGCTCCACTTCGTTCTGAATGAATCGGCGCAAAATCAACCGCCTGCCCAATAATCAAACATATATAACGCGGACGATTCGTAGTAGTTGCCCACCAAAGGCATACTTCAATCTATTCAAGCAAAAGGCGGCTGCCGGATTTTCCGAACAGTCGCTTTTTGCTTTATGTTTTTCACTCCTTGTTAATTTCGATTGCAATTTTCTGCATACAGTCTGCAAGAGTCGTATGCTTTAACTCCTGTTCGGCCTTTTCCTCTATGCCTCGAAAAACTTCCGTCAGCACCGGGCGGATATGCCGCCCCACGATACATTCGTCATTTGGATTCTGATGGAGGTCAAATACATGAACCTGCTCAGATTCGTTAATCGCCTGATAAATGCTGTATGGTCAGTCTCTTACCCGATTCTTCTAAAAGGGCTGCATTAGTGCGAAAGCCCCTTTTTTCGAATTGAGTGCGCCTTACGGTGCGAGAAGTTCACTTCACAGCGGATTTGTCGCACTTCACTTGACGCAACGCGGCAAACTTCACAACTGATTACCTTTCTTCGGTATGTGGAAAAATAATGAAAAACGCAGGCGACAATATGTCAGAAAGTAAATTGAGAACACAATTCATTGATTTTGCTGTTTCTATCATAAATCTCATAAGCATTTTCGCCAACAGACTTCTTATTCTCTCAAATTTCCGTTTGCCGGGTTGTCAAGCACTTTTCCGTCCTCGGAAAACCGTGACCCGTGGCACGAACAATCCCATGAGTGCTCGGTTTTGTTGTATTTGAGCGCACAGCCTAAATGCGGACAGCGCTTTTTTGACGGCGTGAGAAGCCCGACAACGCTTTCAAAACCGTTGATCAGAAGCTGAGGTCTGAGCATACTTCTTGATGGTGAAAAAACGTCGGCGAAGTCGTTCTTATTGCCCGTTATCAGGTCGGCGAGAATTTCCGCCGCCACCATTGAACTTGTCATTCCCCACTTGTTAAAGCCGGTGGCAACGAACAAATCGGGTGTATTCTTTGCGTACTGACCGATATAGGGAACTGCGTCAAGACTCATACAGTCCTGAGCGCTCCAGAAGTACTTTTCTTTCGCCTCAGGGTAGTACGTTTTTGCAAAAGCTCTCAGATCGTTCCAGTTTCCGCCCCTTTTTCCCGTCCGGTGACCTCCTCCGCCGAGCAAAAGGATATTGCCGTAATTGCGAAAAGACATTCCCGTCTTGTCTTCGTTAACGTACATGCCGTTTACGTCTTCGGCGTTTTCAAGTGCGATGACATACGAGCGGTGCTGATACAGCTTTAAGGGATAAAGCCCGTGCTTGTTGATAAACGGAAAGTGCGTTGCGACAACGACTTTTTTGGCAAAAATTCTGCCTTTGTCCGTCTCGGCGGTGGTGCCGATCATTTCTCTTACAAAGGTCTTTTCGTAAACGTTCAGGTCTTTCGTGATTTCGGCAAGAAACTTCAGAACGTTAAACTGAGCCTGATCCGGAAACCGAACCGCACCGACGGTTTTGACCGGCAGGGGAACACTGTCAACAAAATCGACGCTGAACCCGATTTTTTCTAATGCGTCCGCTTCGTCCGTGAGCTTCTTTTTGTCGTCTGTCGAATAGACAAAGCTGTCCTTTTTCTCAAAGTCACAGTCGATTTTCCGGCTCAGGCTTTCATACTGCCTTAGCGCGTTTTCGTTGGCAAGCAGATATTTTTTTGCCTTTTCCGCTCCGACACTTTTGAGAAGCTTTGCATAAATCAGTCCGTGCTGACTTGTAATTTTTGCGGTGGTGTTGCCCGTTACGCCCGAACAGATCTGCCCCTTTTCAACGGTTACGCAGCCAACACCGCGCTCTTTGAGCCGATATGCCGTCAGGATACCGGAAATTCCGCCGCCGATGATGAGCACATCGGTGTGTATGTCCCTTTCAAGCTTCGGAAAAGAGGGTAGGGAAGCGGTTTCCTGCCATACTGACTTCATAAGCTGTCACGCTCCTTCATACAACTTCATTATGGAACATCAGACGGATTTTATTCAATTCTTCGGTTAGTTCTGCCTTCTTTTTCGGCGTTTTTGCTGCGTCTCGGACAGCCTCATGTCCATTGCTCAATTTCACGCACTTGACAAACCGGCATATTGCGGTATGATCGGCTCTTTTTTATTTGCAGAAAAAATTTTCAAATAGCTATTGACCTTGGTGTGGTCCCAAGGTGTATTATATGTACGAAATGTGGTGATCGTAAAAAGACTGATAAGTACGATGAATAAAACACATTTCTGAAAGGGGAAGAATATGAAAAAAACAGACAGAAAAAAGCTGAAAAAGGTTGTTGCCGCGGTTGCCTGCGCGGCTGCTGTTGCGGTGGCTGCTGCCGGTGCGGTACTGCTTGTCAGAGCTTGCAGACCGGTTGAGGTTGCAGAGCGCCCGCAGCCTGTCGAAACGGCGGAGCAGCCCTTTGTCTCAGATGTTACGGGCGAGAGCAAGAATTTTCGCATTCCGGCTATGGTGACGCTTGACAGCGGAAGAATTGTTGCCGCGGCTGACGCAAGATACGACATGACTCAGGACGGCGGCGGACTTGACACCGTTGTTGCTTTCAGCGATGACAACGGAAAAACCTGGAAAAGCCATACGCCGAATTTCCTCGGTGACAACGGCAACCGTTTTTCGAGCCGTTCAACTGCTTTCATCGACCCTGAGCTTCTGACAGACGGAAAGAACATCTGGCTTCTCACAACGTTTTTCTCGGGAGGACGCAACCTTGTTTTTCGTTCCGGAATGAAACCGGCGGTAAAAAGCTCGGCGTTCAACGAGGATAAAACGCTCAGAATTTCCTCGAACAGGGGAATAAGCTTTGACTGCAAGGTTGATGTGAACAGCTTTACTGACGGATACTCCGATATTGTTAAGAACGACGGAACAAAAACCGGCTATAAAATTGATGAATACTTCTTCTTTTATAATGAAGACGGCAAATGCGAGGGCAACATTTTTTACATAAATACTTCGGTTAAGTTTTCCGTTGTTCCGACAACCTATCTTTATCTCACCTGCTCAGAGGACGGCGGCGAAACCTTCGGTGCGCCGAAGCTCCTTGATGTAAAAGAGGAAAACGAAACCTTCTACGGAGTAGGTCCGGGCAGAGGAATATTTACAAAAGACAATACGCTCGTTTTTTCCGCATATACTTTCAAAACCAATGCAGCAGGACAAAAGGCGTCCTTCATTTATTCAGATGACAGCGGAAAAACATGGAAAAGGAGCGCCGGAATCCAGAGCGATGACAGGTTTGAATATTCCGGAGAAAGCCAGCTTGTTGAGCTTCAAAACGGCACACTGCGATGCTTTTTCCGCAATTCAAGCAATCATATCTGTTACGCGGACGCAGTCAGGGAAAACGGCGAATACAGCTGGAAAACACCCGTTGTAACAGAAGTTGAGTCAACCTCCTCCTGCATGGTCAGCGCAATCAGCTGTATTGAACGCGGCAGAGAATATATTCTTGTTTCCTGCCCGACAGGAAAAACTGACTCAACCCACACCCGCAGCGACGGAAAAATTTTCACTTTTGAAGTTAAAGACGAAGAGATGAATCTTGTAAAAGCAACTGAGCTGCCCAAGGGAGAATTCATGTATTCCTGCCTGAGCGAGCTCAAAAACGGAAGCGTTGCAATCCTCTATGAAAGCGCTGACGGAAAGATTGAATTCACCGCTTTTGAAAAAGGTCAGCTTTTTCCGTGAGGAAAATTCTGCCGGACTTCGTAATGCTTCGGTTGTCACATAAAATTTATAGCTGCGGCAGACTCAAAGGCTTTTGCCTGCTGCGTTTGCCGCGGCTTTTTTAGAAAGAAAACATCTTCTTTGTTGCGTCTGAATATTGACAAAAAAACGGATTTGATTATCATAAAGAACAGGAAAAGACAGTATTAAAGTACATAGTGAGGAAAAAGAATGAGGCTTAGTGAATTACAGGTTGGAAAGCACGCGGTCATAACCGCTGTTGGCGGAGAGGGAGAACTTCGGCAGCATTTTCTTGATATGGGAATGGTGCCGTACGCTGAGGTGACGCTGGTTAAGCTTGCACCGATGGGCGACCCTATGGAGCTTGAAATTCATGGATATGAGCTTACGCTGAGAATTGCCGAGGCTGAAAAAATTGAGGTTGAACAGATTGAAAAGCGCAGCCGCAGCCACGAGAGAATCAAACGTGAGCAAAATATCAGCCACCCCGGCTTCGGCGAGGGAGGAAAATATCACTCGAAAGAAACCGAAAATCCGCTCCCCGAGGGAACAACGCTCACATACGCCCTTGTCGGCAACCAGAACTGCGGAAAAACAACGCTTTTCAACCAGCTGACAGGCTCAAAACAGCATGTCGGAAACTTTCCCGGCGTTACTGTTGACCGCAAGGACGGCGTGATAAAAGGCTACCCAAAAACACTTGTGACGGATTTGCCCGGAATATATTCGATGTCTCCGTTCAGCAATGAAGAGATTGTTTCCAGAAACTTCGTTCTGAACGAAAAGCCGAAAGCAATAATCAACATTGTTGATGCAACCAATATTGAACGCAATCTTTATCTGACAATGCAGCTGCTTGAAATGGATGTTCCAATGGTTGTTGCGCTCAATATGATGGACGAGGTTGTCGGCAACGGCGGCTCTGTTGACGTCAACGCAATGGAAGCAATGCTGGGTGTGCCGGTTATTCCCATTTCAGCCGCAAAGAACCAGGGCGTTGACGAGTTGATTCGCCATGCTTTGCATGTTGCAAAATACCGCGAAAAGCCGCTCAAACAGGATTTTTGCGAAAGGAGCGGAAAGGGCGGCGCGGTTCACCGCTGTATTCATGCTGTTGTTCACCTCATTGAAGATCACGCGGAAAAAAGCGGAATCCCCGCCCGTTTTGCCGCAACAAAGGCAATCGAGGGCGACAAGCTGGTTCTTGAACGGCTCAAACTTGACAAAAGCGAGCATGAGCTGCTTGAATATGTTGTGACTCAGATGGAAACCGAACGCGGCCTTGACCGAAGCGCAGCGATTGCCGATATGCGTTTTTCGTTCATTGAGCAGCTTTGTGAAAAGACCGTCATTAAGCCGAAAGAAAGCAAGCAGAGACTGCGCAGCGCGAAAATTGATAAAGTGCTGACCGGAAAATATACTGCTCTGCCGCTTTTCGCTCTTATTATGCTCACGGTGTTTTATCTGACGTTCAATGTTATCGGTGCGGCTCTCCAAGGCATTCTCGCGTTCGGAATTGAAAAGCTTTCGGCTTTTGTTGATTCTGCTCTCGGCTCGGCTGGCGTCAATCCGGTAATCCACAGCCTTGTGATTGACGGAGTCTTTGCCGGAGTCGGCAGCGTTCTGAGCTTTCTGCCGATTATTGTCACGCTGTTTTTCTTCCTTTCCCTGATGGAGGATACGGGCTACATTGCCCGAGTTGCCTTTGTAATGGATAAGCTGCTGAGGAAAATCGGTCTTTCGGGAAAAAGCATTGTTCCGATGCTTATCGGCTTCGGCTGTACTGTGCCGGCAGTTATGGCAACCCGCACCCTGACCAGCGAACGCGACAGAAAAATGACCATTCTCCTGACGCCGTTTATGAGCTGTACCGCCAAATTGCCGGTTTATGCGTTTTTTGTCAGTGTGTTCTTCCCGGGAAAGGGAGGGCTCATAATGACCGCGCTCTACCTTTTGGGAATAGTGCTCGGAATTCTTGCGGCGCTGCTGTATAAAGGCACTCTGTTCAAGGGCGAGCCGGTTCCGTTTGTTATGGAACTTCCGAATTACAGGCTTCCCGGGCTTAAAAACGTTTCTCAGCTGCTTTGGGAAAAAGCAAAGGACTTTTTGGAAAAAGCTTTTTCAATAATACTCATTGCAACGATTGTGGTCTGGTTTTTGCAGAAGTTTGATTTCAGACTCAATGTTGTTGAAAACTCGGCGGACAGCATTCTTGCTGCTGTTTCCGGCTTCATCGCTCCGGTCTTTGCACCGATCGGTCTCGGCGATTGGAGGATCTGCACCGCTCTTATCACCGGCTTTATGGCAAAGGAAAGTCTTGCGTCAACGCTTCAAGTGCTCTTCGGTGACAGCCTTTCAAGTGTTCTTTCCGGCCTTTCCGCTTTCTGCCTTCTGGTGTTCAGTCTGCTTTATACTCCCTGCGTTTCCGCAATTGCGGCTGTCCGCCGTGAGCTCGGAACAAAGTGGGCGGCGGCGGTTACGGTCTGGCAGTGTGTGATTGCGTGGACGGTGGCGTTTTTGTTCAGTGTTGTCGGAAGAGTTCTGGGCTTCTGAAAAAAGGAGAATCTGAAATGAATATATGGGATATTTTAATCTGCGCCGCACTGGCTCTGGCGCTTGCTTTTGCAATTGTAAGCTGCGTCAGAAGAAAAAAACGCGGCGGCTGCTGCGGCTGTGAAGAATGCAGCGGATTTTGCCAAAACTGCAAAAAATGAGAGTTTTTTCCGCTTTTCTCAACAGGCGATAATGCCTTTTCGCATTTGCAGCTTCAATCGCGAAAAAATTTCAAAAAACCCTTGCTTTTTAGCACAATATCTGTTAAAATACTTTTCGCTTATGGTTCATCTCAATAGTTATAAGGAGGTGCTGAAGATGGCTAAATGCGATTTCTGCGGAAAGGATGTATCCTTCGGCATTAAGGTTTCACACTCACACAGACGTTCAAACAGAACCTGGAAGCCCAACGTCAAGCGCGTAAAGGCTATCGTGAACGGCTCACCCAAGCGCGTTTACGCTTGCACTCGTTGCCTTCGTTCGGGTAAGGTCACCCGTGCAATCTGATTTGATTCGAAACTTACCGGGCTTTCTTGGCAAAGCCCTTTTTTCGTTCACAAACAATAAACCGATTGTATCTGCCGCATTGTTCGGCGCGGTGCTTTCGGTCAATACGCCGGAATGATGGAATTGGCAGACGTGCTGGACTCAAAATCCAGTGGTGGCGACA
>JAEDIL010000093.1 GCA_016292455.1 Clostridiaceae bacterium | reverse complement strand
TTTCTGAACTCACAGGGAAAATCAGTCTTCGGGCTTTCTGTTCATTTCCATGCGATATATTTCCTGCTCTTCAATGTCGATGTTTTCAATAATAATCGGTTTGATTCCGGCGTTTGCCGTAATTGTTGTGATCAGGGCTTTTCCGATGGGGAACAGCTCCTTGAAGGTGTCAACGTGAATGAATTCCTTTTCAACGTTCTTCTTGATTTGAAAAATACCTTTAAGTTCAATGCTGATGTTCAGAACGTCCGGTTGCTTTTTGTCCAGAACCTCAATGCAGAGCGTTGCTTCGCAGGTGGAATCCGGCGTATATCTGACGTTGTGGGAAACGGTGTTGCTGAAACAGAGCTGAACCGTTCCGTTGACGATGTTGTTGAATTTTATTCTGCTGACTTTATAGGCTTTGAGTTGAACGTTGCTCATTTTTTGTTCATTCCTTTGCTGAAATATTCCTGAAAGAGGAGCGGAAAAACGAGTGCTTCTCTGACATAGTTTTTGGCGAGCAGTTTCTTCGGAGAGGGCGCGGGAACACTTTTGACCTTCACCTTGCACAGAGACGCAATGAAAGAAGCGCGCATAAGATGAAATTCGCTTGAAAGGAAAGCAACAACGGGCTGCTTTTGAAGATTGATAGAATCAATGATTGCCTTTGCGTTGAGGAAGTTTTCAAACGTTGTCTGCGACTTGTCTTCAAGCAGGATCCGTTCCTTTTCTATTCCGCTTACGGTCAGTATTTTTTCAATTGCAGCCGCCTCGCTCACCGTCTGGTCAGCGTGAACAATTCCGCCGCAACAGATTGCAACCGTGTTTTTGTGGCGGTTCAAAAAGTCTGCCGCCGCCTTGGCGCGCATAAGCAGCGTTTGCTCCGGTTCACTGCCCCTGACCCGACAGCCCAGAATCAAAAGGAAGTCAGGCTCACAGTCAAGGTTGCCGTTTTTTGCTTTTGCCTCACAAAGGGCGAATGTACCTGCGGCTGCCGAAAGTGCAAAAAGTGCGCCTCTGATTTTCATCGAATCATCTCCAAACTGTTTCTTTTTTTATTATATCACAAAGAAAAGGATTATGGAACCTGTTTGCTTTCAAAAATCTGTGCGCCGCTGTCATAGAAAAGTTGAAAACTGCTTAAACTATATCGTATATATAAAAATGTTTCGGGAGGTTTCCTATGTGCGGAATAGTTGGTTATACAGGCAAAAATGCGGCTTTGCCGTATCTTCTTGAAGGTCTTTCGCGCCTTGAATACCGCGGCTATGATTCTGCAGGAATTGCAGTCATTGAAAACAGCAGAATTGATGTGACCAGAACGGGCGGAAGTCTTTCTCTGCTTGAAGAAAAGCTGGCTCCCTTTTTGCCCGGCACGGCAAAAACCGGAATCGGCCACACGCGCTGGGCAACTCATGGCGCGCCGACGGAGCAGAATGCCCACCCACATCTGAGCAGAAGCGGGCTTTTTGCCGTTGTTCACAACGGAATAATTGAAAATTATACCGAACTGAAAGAACAGCTTGTGAGCGACGGTTTTTCCTTTTCCTCCCAGACGGATACAGAAGTAATTGCTCAGCTTCTTGAAAAAAACTATGACGGCTCTTTCCACGGCACCGTCAGAAAGACTGCTGCAATGCTTTCGGGTTCTTTTGCGCTTGCCGTCCTTTGCCGCAACGAGCCGGACAGCATTGTCTGCATCAGAAAAGAGAGTCCGCTTGTGCTCGGAAAAAACGAAAACGGAGTTTTTCTCGCTTCGGATTCCTCTGCTTTGCTCCGACATACCAAAGACGTTTTCCGCCTTGAAAACAACGAGAGTGTGCTGATTGAAAACGGAGAGCTGCACTTTTTTGCACCGGACGGCAGCGAAGAGGAAAAAAAGAGCATTCACCTCAACCGCAGCGCGCACGACGCGGAAAAAAACGGTTATTCCCATTTTATGCTGAAAGAGATTTTTGAAGAGCCCGCCGCTTTCCGCAACACTGTTGCACCGTTTCTCAAAAACGGCAGAATAGAATTCAGCGGATTTTCCCCGACAAAAGAAGAAGTCAAAAAAATCAGCCGTGTAATCATAACAGCCTGCGGTTCAGCATACCATGTCGGCATCGCAGGCAAGTATGCAATTGAAAGGCTTGCAAAGCTGCCCTGCGAAGCCGAAATAGCTTCTGAGTTTCGCTACCGCAGTCCGGTGCTTGACGAAAGAACACTTGTTGTTGTAATCAGTCAGAGCGGCGAAACCGCCGATTCGCTTGCCGCGCTGAGAATGGCAAAGGAAAAGGGCGCAAAGGTGCTCTCCGTTGTCAATGTTCCGGAAAGCACGATTGCAAACGAGAGCGACAGCGTAATTTACACCGCAGCCGGTCCGGAAATTGCCGTTGCAACAACAAAGGCCTATTGCGCTCAGCTTGGCGTTGTTTATCTTCTTGCGGCGTTTCTGGCGTTTGAACGGGAGGAAAACGGAAAAGGCGAGCTCCAAAGCTTTATCCGCGAAATCAGGCAGATTCCGGAAAAGCTCAGCCGTGCGCTTGACTATGCACAAGAAGCGCAGCAGACGGCGAAGCAGCTCGCCTCCTTGGAGCATATCTATTATATCGGAAGGCAGTCAGATTTTGCGGCGGCTGCCGAGGCATCGCTCAAAATGAAAGAGATAAGCTATATTCACTGCGAGGCTTACGCAGCCGGAGAGCTGAAACACGGAACGATTTCCCTGATTGAAAAGGGAACGCTTGTTGTTGCCCATGCCTGCTGTGACCGTATGTTTGAAAAAACAGTTTCCAATATCCGCGAGGTAAAGGCAAGGGGCGCGCGTGTGCTCGCCGTCACAACAAAAAAACACCTGAAAGAACTTTCGGACATGGAGTATGTTCTGACCGTTCCGGAAACCGATGAGCTGCTGTTCCCCGTTCTGGAAGCGGTTCCGTTGCAGCTTCTCGCGTTCCATACGGCTCTGCTTCGCGGGTGCAGCGTTGACAAGCCGCGCAATCTTGCAAAGTCGGTGACAGTTGAATAAAATCAGTTTGCATTTTTCGTCTTAATCTGCTACAATGTCAGGTAGTCTGATAACGGAGGCAAATATTATGAATATCTGGCATGACATTTCACCGAAAAGAATCAAGCCCGACCGATTTTACGCAGTAATTGAAATTTCAAAGGGCACCAAAAACAAGTATGAGCTTGACAAGGAGACCGGTATGCTGAAGCTTGACCGCGTTCTCTTCACTTCCACTCATTATCCTGCAAACTACGGCTTTATTCCCCGCACCTATGCAAGCGACAATGACCCGCTTGACGTTCTTGTTCTTTGCAGCGAGCAGATAAGACCTATGACGATTGTTGAATGTAAGCCGATCGGAGTTCTCAAAATGACCGACAGCGGAATGAGCGATGAAAAAATCATTGCCGTTCCAATCAATGACCCGAACTATAACAGCTATGAAGACGTTTCAGAGCTGCCTGCTCACCGCTTTGAGGAAATCAGGCATTTCTTCGAGGTATACAAAACCCTTGAACACAACCACACCACAACGGTTTCCGAAATCTGCGACAATACTGTTGCAAGGGATATTGTTGCTTCCTGCATCGAAAGATACATTGAGTGTTATCAGAGATAACGCTCTGCGTTTTGCACAATAATCGGGGCTGTAAAAAAACGAAAGTTTTTTTACAGCCCCGATAGTTGTTATTAGCTTATTTTCCGCTTCCTGCAAGCTTTTCAAGAACAGACATGTTGAGATACCTGTAATTCTTCGGAATTTCAAAAAGTGAATCGGGAACCTCGTTCGTCAGTTTTGAAATGAAAATGGAATTGACAGTGCCGTCTTTGCTGATGTCGTCGCGGCGGACAAGGGTTTCTCCGTCAAAGAAATATTTGACGGTTTCGCCGTCCTTTTTTGAAACGTAGCTTTCGCAGATGAGCTCCTTGCCGTCAATTGAAACCTTGGAAACGGTGATGTCGTTGTTATCAACATCGCCGCCGAAATTCTTCATTGCGCCGCCCATGTTGAGCGTTTCGCCTTCTCCGAGCGCATCGGCGGGCATCTTGCAGTAAATTCTGAATCTGTCAAAAATGAGGTAAATTGTCGGGTTTGCGTCTTTGTCGCCGCCCGTGGGGGCAAGCATGAGCACTTCGCATTGCATTGACTGAATCTGAGTCTGAACATAAATGTTGTTGTTCTTTGTTGCCATGGTGATCGGAAGGTCGCCCATGGTTTCTTTCATGGATGCATCGTTGGTTGTGAATTCCATGAGATATGTTCCGCCGGAAAAAACATTGTCGTGGTATTTTTTGATTCTGTATGCTTTGAGCTCGTTGCTTTTTGTTGTGTCTGTGGCAGAGGTTGTTGTGTTCTGCCGGTCGCCGGTGGTATTGTTATTGCCGCTGCCTGTCGTTGAAGGAACGGTGGCGGCTGTCTGCGATTCGGTGACAACCTCGCCGGCATAGTTGTTGGTGTTAGTAATGCTGAATTTATCGCCCGTGAAATTGGTGGGAATATCGTTCTTGTTCACTTCGTTGTCGATATTGCCGACGGTTGCCCCGACGTTTCCGTTACTGTCGGTTACGGCGGCATAAACGCTGCCTTTTTCGTCAGTTACGGCAACCATTGTTTCGCCGCTGTTCTTGTCAACAACGGCAAGATAGGTATTGCCCTGCGCGTCAATAACAGTGGGCTTCTTCTGAATTTCCGGTCCTTTGCGTCCAAAGAGCATATACGCCCCGATGGAACCGCCGATAACAATGACGGCAAGCAGACCGAGAAAGATGCCGCGTATTATTTTTTTCATAAACAGTCCTCCGATGTCCGATTGTAGTTCTCAGATGTATTTCTGCGGTTTTCAGTTGTATAGTTTTATTCGGAAAGTTCTCTGATAAGCGGCAGGAAAGCGTCTGTGTCCGCAAGCTCGATTGCGCCTTTGTCGGCAAGCTCGGGTGTTTTCGGGTTTATCGGGAGCGAAGCAAGCAGGCGGGTGCCCATTTCCTTTGCTTTTTCCTCAGCGTTGCCGCCGCCGAAAATTCGGTGTTCCTTTCCGCAGTCCGGACATATATATGTGCTCATGTTCTCAATTATTCCGACAACGGGAATGTTCATCATCTTAGCCATGTTGACCGCTTTTTTGACGATTAGGGAAACAAGGTCCTGCGGTGTTGTGACAACGATTATTCCGTCAACCGGGAGCGACTGAAAAACAGTCAGAGGAACGTCGCCCGTTCCCGGGGGCATATCAACGAACATGAAGTCAACGTCGCCCCACGCAACCTCGCTGAAAAACTGCTGAATCACGCCGCTGATTACCGGACCGCGCCAGACAACCGGCTGGTCCTCGCTTTCAAGCAGGAGATTGACCGACATCACGCGGATACCGGTTTTTGTTTCCATGGGAAGGATTCCGTCCTCGGTGCCCATTGCGCGGCCTTTGAGACCGAACATTTTGGGGATTGAAGGGCCGGTCACGTCTGCGTCCAGAATGGCGCATTGCTTGCCGAGGCTTTGCATTGCCGTTGCAAGAAGGCTTGTTACGGAGGATTTTCCGACTCCGCCTTTTCCGCTGACAACAGCATATATTTTTTTAATGTCGCTTGCTTTGTTTTGGTTCAGTCGCAGATCTCTGCTTGAACAATCCGCCGAGCAGGAAGAGCAATTTCCTCCGCAATCACTCATATATAACACTACCTTTCGATATTTTTAATCTTATATACAATAGTATAAAAATAACTTAAAGTCAAGGTTTTTCGCCTATTTGGGGGCATATCCGTATTTACAGCTTGTGTCGGTAAGGCGGTAAAAGCCATGGAAAAATTCGCCGGCATTAAAATAACAAGCAGTAAATTACGGGCAAGTGCGGCTTTTATTATTCTCCGACATGGGAGATGACCTTTTTATAAACATAGATGTAGGAAACGATTGTAACGGAAAGGGAAGCAACCTCCGCAATCGGGAAAGCCCACCAGACATTTTCGAGAACGCCGGTTTTTGAAAGCAGATAGGCAACCGGAACAAGAACAACAAGCTGACGGGTAAAGGAAACTATCATTGAAAAATAGCTTTTTCCGATTGCCTGAAAAACCGAACCCATTGCAATGCAGAAGCCCGCCATAACAAAGGAAAGGCTGATTGTTCTCAGCGCCGGAACGCCGATTGAAAGCATATTCTCCGAAGCGTCAAACAGGCTGAGCATTGTTTCCGGCATTATCCACATGAGCGCCGTTCCTACCGCCATTATTGAGCAGGCGAGAGTCATGCTGAAACGAACGGTTTTTGTCATACGTCTGCGGTTGCCCGCGCCGTAGTTGAAGGCAATTATTGGAATTATTCCGTTGTTCATTCCGAAAATCGGCATGAACACAAAGGATTGAAGCTTGAAATAAACGCCGAAAACAGCCGCCGCCGTCTGAGTGAAGGAAAGCAGGATTCTGTTGACCGAGTAGGTCATAACCGAGCCGATTGCAACCATGATGATTGACGGAACGCCGATTTTGTAAATCTCACCGATGATTTTTCCGTCAGGTCTGAAAGAGCGCAGACTGACGGAGATTTCCTTGTTGAATCTGCGGTTGAGAATGAGCGCAATGATGGAAGCCGCAATCTGACCGGTAACCGTTGCAATGGCGGCGCCTTTCGCTTCAAGGCGCGGAAACGGGCCGACGCCGAGAATGAGCAACGGGTCAAGAACAATGTTGATAACTGCGCCGATAAGCTGGGTCACCATTGAAAGAACGGTTCTTCCCGTTGACTGCATGAGTCGTTCGACCATAATCTGTCCGAAAACGCCGAACGAAAGCGAGCAGCAGATTGTGAGGTAGTCAACGCCGTAGGAAAAAATCGGAGAATCGGACGCAACCTGAGTTCTGAAAAACAGCGGAGTTGCAAAAAGACCGAGGAAAAGGAACACTGCTCCGCTTATGACCGCAAGGAAAATTCCGTTTGAAGCAACGCGGTTCGCCTTTTCATAGTCCTTTGCGCCGAGACTTCTTGAAAGCAGCGCGTTGACGCCGACGCCGGTTCCGGTCGCAACGCCTATCATAAGGTTCTGAACCGGAAAGGCAAGGGAAACAGCCGTCAGTGCGTCCTCGCATACGCGCGAAACCCAGATGCTGTCAACTACGTTATAGAGCGCCTGAACGAGCATTGAAAGCATCATCGGCACCGACATTGAAACAACGAGCCGTCCTATCGGCATCACACCCATTTTGTTTTCCTTTTGCATTTTTCTTTTTTCCTCCGTTTTTCCGGTTGTTGCCGGATTATCATTTATTGTTCGGTTTTCTGAGACCGGAAAGCTAAGGAACCTCTGAATAAATCACAGCATACGCTTTGATGCACATCTTACT
>JAEDIL010000092.1 GCA_016292455.1 Clostridiaceae bacterium | reverse complement strand
GAAAGCTTTCCGACCGCTGCCATTCAAAGCTCGGAAAACGCCGTCCGTTCATCGTCACCGGCGCACCGATTTCGGCAGTCCTTTTTGCGCTCATTCCCATCATTGCACTTAAAACGAACAGCATTGCCGCAACTATGGCAATCATCATCCTTTTTGTTTTTGTAATGTCTCTGTGGCGCGCTCCCGTTGTTGCGCTTATGCCCGACCTTACCCCACCGGAGCTTCGTTCCGAGGGTAATGCAGTTATTAACCTCACAGGCTCCGTCGGCAGCCTTATCGGAATGGTTGCCGGAACAATTGCAAGCTTCATATATGTGCTTCTTTTCGGTCAGTACACCGATGAATCGCAGACCTTCCCGATAGTGTTCCTCATCGGCTCGGTTGTTATGGTTGCCGGCGCTCTTGTTCTGCTCTTCTTTGTCAAGGAAGAGGACACAAGTATACGCATCAAGGCTGACAAGAATCAGGCGATTGACGCCAGAGCAAGAAGACAGGCTGAAAAGGAAGCGAAGAAAGCCGAAAAGGCTGCAAGAAAAGCGGTTAAGCTCAGCAAGGCAGAAAGAAAGAGCCTTATTTTCATGCTCTTTTCGCTGTTCTTCCTTTTCTGCGCTTCAAACGCAATCACAACATTCTTCTCGCTTTTCGCATCTGAAATTCTTCACCTTAAAACGGCAAATGCAACCATTCTTATGGCAATCTTCGGTCTTTGCGCCGGCGCTGCCGCAATTCCCGCCGGCAAGCTTGGAACAAAATGGGGCAGAAAAAAGACTATTATGGCAGGTCTGTGCATTTTCCTTTCCGTTTTCATTGTTTTCTTCGGCGTGTTCACCGTAATGCTTGCCTCGGACGGACTTTCAAGCGGAAAATATGTTGCCGCAAACAAGGTTTACGCCAACATTGAATCGGCAATGAACGACATCAATACCGCCAACAAAAAGGCGGCTGAAAAAGATGAGTCTCTGACATATACAAAGCTTGACCTTGCCGGCTATGTTGAATATCTGAAAAATCCGGGCGAAAACAGTCCGTATGCAGAGGTTGACGCTTTGCTCAAAGAGAGCACGAACGGCGGTTACAGCCACGAGTCACTAATCGCAACAAGCCGGGAGGTTCTCGGAAAAGACGTTGCCGACGGCGATTATGCGGCAGCAATGACAAACATCATGTCTGCTGTTGACGGCGTTGTAAAAATCCTCAGCGTTCTGATTTTCCCCGTTCTTGTTCTCGGCGGCGCAGCGAATATGTTCATCACTGTCAATACATTGCCGCTTGTTCTTGAAATCGGTGGTCTTGATAAGGTCGGAACCTTCACCGGTTATTACTACACTGCAACATTCTCGGCACAGATTGCGTCTCCGATTGTTTACGGTTTTGTTGCAATGGTCAGCGGAACCTATATGTCGCTGTTCTATTACTGTCCCGTTGCTTTCCTGATGTGTATGCTCTGCATACTCTTTGTTAAGCACGGCGAAGCTATTCCGCAGGAAATTGTTGACAAAATTGAAGAAGAAAACGCCGACTGATTGTCCTGACAGTACCGAAAAACGCAACAGCCGTGATTCGCGGAAAACCGCGGATCACGGCTGCTTTTTGTTGTCTTTCTCCGAATCTTAATAATTTTCGCAGCGTATTTCAAAAAACGCCTGAGGATGGGCGCAAACCGGGCAGACTTCCGGTGCATCTTTGCCAAAATGGAGGTGTCCGCAGTTGCGGCAAAGCCATACCTTGTCTGTTTCGCGTGAAAAAACGAGTCCTTCTTCAATATTTTCAATCAGCTTGCGGAAACGCTCCTCGTGCTCCTGCTCAATTTTTCCCACAAGCTCAAACAGTTCTCCAATATGAAAAAAGCCCTCTTCTCTTGCTTCGGCGGCAAAGTCGCGGTACATCTGAGTCCACTCATAGTTTTCGCCGGCAGCTGCGTTAATGAGATTTTCCTTGGTTGTTCCTGCTCCGCCGGTCAGAATAGTCCACCAGAGCTTTGCGTGGGCGCGTTCGTTGTTTGCCGTCTCTTCAAAAATGGATGCAATCTGTTCATAGCCGTCTCTCTTTGCTTTTGAGGCGAAAAAGGTATATTTGTTTCTTGCCTGACTTTCACCGGAGAATGCCGCAAGAAGATTTGCTTCTGTCTTTGAGCCTTTAAGTTCCATATCTGAGATTCTTCCTTTCAACAAGTATGCTTTATTATTATCATATTCGGAAGAATGTATACCATTCCTGCGGACAAACGTGACCTCTTTTTCGCTCCATTCGGCATACTCTGTGCCGCTTTGAATCTTCATGCGACCGGCAAAGCCGACAAAGCAGAGTGTTTTGTCCGCCATTACCGCATAGTAATCATCAGGCTTGCGTTTTGTCGGAGGGACACCGTCGCCAAAGGTGAAGCCTTCATTTTCAGCCTGACGGAGAAAATTCAGGGCGGTATTTTTGTCTTTCAGGTGAACATAGATTTTCTTTTTGTCTCTGAGTAAGCTTTCAATTGTTTTCATGATGAGCAGTTCCTTTCTCACTTAATAATTTCGCCTTGAAAGAGAACGCCGGAAAACAAAAAGCACCCATCGGCAGCGACAGGTGCAAAAAAGCGGTTCCACCCATCGTTCAAGCTTTAGCACCTTGCTCAAAAGCAGGTTGCTGTGCGGTCAGCGAGCTTGTCTCTCGCGCACTCTTTATAGGCAGGTATATTATAGCGCAGAACGAAGAAAAAATCAAGAACTGACGGCAACATTACAAACAGCGGCAGGAAAAAACCTGCCGCTGTTTGTAATGTATCGGGTATTCACCTGTCAAAAGATGACTCAATCAGAATTATTCGATAGCTTCAAGCTTTGCCTTGAAATCATCAATTCTTGAAGAAATATCGCCAAGTCCCATGCCTTCGGCAATGTTTACGATGAACGGGAGAGCCTGGTCGATTGTGAACGGTCTTCCGATTTCAAGCATCGGGTGGTCAATAGCTTCGGGAGCAAGCTCTTTGAAAAGCTCAAAAGCGTCCGCATTGTCAAGAAGATCACCGATTGTGGTTTCTGCAAATGAATATTTTCCCATAATAATTACCTCCGTAATTCAATTTATTTATTCCTGCGCCGCTTTGGTTAAACAGCTGCGCCTTTTTCAAGAGCCATAAAGTCAACCTTTTCAAGCGGCGTGTGCGGAAGCTCATTCATGAAAATGATTTCACGCGGAACGGAGAACTTGTCAAGATTATCCTCACAGGTTTTGATAATGGTTTTTCTGAATTCTTCCTCATCGCCCTTTTGTTTGAGCGAGACATAGAGTCTGACAATCGGCTTTCCGTCTTTTTCCCCGCGGACGGCACAGCTTTCCTTGATAAATGGCAGGGTATCCATAAGGTTTTCAATGTCAACGGGATAGACATTGTAGCCGGAGATGATGATAAGGCGCTTTTTACGTCCTGCAAAGAAGAAAAAGCCCTCTTCATCAACATATCCGAGGTCGCCGCTTCTTACCCATGCGGTTCCCTCGTCGTCATAATGAAGTCCGATTCCTCTTTCACCTGTTCCGTCGTAGTAGCCTGCCATAACCGTTGAACCGGAAATGCAGATTTCGCCGACCTCGCCGGCAGGCAGAGGCTTGCAGTTGTCGTCCCAGATTTCCATGCGGATTCCTTCAAGAGGTTTTCCGATCGAGCCGTCCTTGTTGACCCAGTTGGTGTTGGTGCAGCAGGCGGCGCAGACCTCGGTCAGACCGTAGCCCTGACGCAAGCGGGCTGAGGTGCCGTTGCGTTCAAGCATCTGATTGAAGTCATTCAGGAATGAGGGTGAAAGGTCATCGCCGCCGACAAACATCATTCTTGTGTTTGAAAGGTGCGGACCGTCAAAGCCCTCGGCACGGTAAAGCTTTTTGAACATGTTCGGAATACCGCCCATTCCGACAATGCGGTTGTTTTTGTAAAGCTTGACAACGAGCTTTGCGTTGAACTGCATGAGCGGAATAATTCTTGCGGCGTTGCAAAGAGCCATATGGGCGGCAACACAAAGGCCGAAAGCGTGGAAAAACGGAAGAATAATGATTTCCGCTTCTTCGCCGGGAATCTGAATTTCGTCAATGTAGCCCATTTTGTGAACAAGTTCGTTTATTGCTTTGTTAGTGTGCATAATTGTTTTGCTTTTTCCGGTTGTTCCGCCTCCGTTGAGATAAACGGCGATGTCCGACGCGTTGTTTTTGACGCCGGGAACGCTTTTTTTGCGGTATTTTTTCAGCGCAGAGGTGTAGCTTTCGCAGTTTTTGAACTTGGGAAAAACTGCTTCAAGGAGTCCTTCGCCGACTCTTGTTGCGGCTTTTTTGACCGGAGCGGCGTAATCGGAGTTTCTGCAAAGCATAACGGGAATTTTCAGCTCATTGAGAGTTTTTACATGCTTTGAGGAAAGAAGGTCAAGAATCATAACACCCTTTGAATGTCCGAGCTCAATATACTCTCTGAGCATTTCGGGCGGAAGCAGAGGGTGAACGAAAGAAACAATTACGCCGAGCTTGTTGAGGGCATAGAAGCCGACGAGACTTTCAACATTTGTCGGACAGAAGATTGTGTAGACGTCGCCGCGTCTGAGACCAAGCTCATGATAAAAATATGCGGCGAGAGCTTCAACCTCTTCAATGAATTCGGAACGCTTTACGCGTCTGTCCATGTGCTGAACGGTGTCGAAATCACCGTACTGCTCTGTTGCGGCGCAGTAAAATTCAAAACAGTTATAGTTTCCGGATTCTATCATTTTAAAGCACTGTCCTTTCTTATCCTATTCTGCGACCGTCTTTGAGCTTGATTTCCTTGTTTCCGAGGAACGGGAGCTTGAGTGAACCGGTCATTGTGTCGCCCTCAAAGGAAACAGCAGCTTCGATAACCTTTCCGGGGAGGAGGGTCATTTCTCCTTTTCCGTAGATGGTGTTGCCCTCAGCGTGAACGTCGTAATATTTAATCTCTACATTTTTGAATTTTTCCGGAAGTTCAAAGTGAATGTCATATTCTCCGTTGTTGTCTTTGATTTCAACGGTGATTTCCCCTTTGAAAACAAGAGTGTTGACTCTTGCCGCCCATTTGCCGATTCCTACCATCTTTATCATCCTTTCGGTTGTATTTCTGTGCATTCTGCAATCTGTGATGTAATAATAAGGGTTTATTATGGATTAAAAATGAACAAATGTTTAACAATATGAAAAAAACTCTTGCCGGCAAAATCCGGTCACCTTGCTAATAAGAAACTGCTGCATAAAGTTCAACCTGAATGCAGCAGTCTTGATTGTTTTATGTTCAGCCGGCGAGCTTTTCAAGCGCCATAAAGTCAACCTTTTCGAGCGGTGTATGAGGAAGCTCGTCCATGAATATTATCTCGCGCGGAACGGAGAACTTGTCAAGGTTATCCTCGCAGGTTTTAATAATCTTCTCACGAAGCTCCTGCTGATCAAGTCCTTTATCTTTGAGCGAAACGTAGAGGCGGACGAGAGGTCTGCCGTCCTTTTCGCCGCGGACTGCACAGCTTTCACGGACAAAGGGAAGCGTATCCATAAGGTTTTCAATGTCAACAGGATAAACATTGTAGCCGGAGATGATGATGAGGCGTTTTTTGCGTCCGGAGAAGAAGAAGAAGCCGTCATCGTCCTGATAACCGAGGTCGCCGCTCCTTACCCAGGGAGTACCTTCCTCGTCATAATAAAGACCGATATTTCTCTCGCCGGTTCCGTCGTAGTAGCCTGCCATAACGGTTGAGCCTGTTACGCAGATTTCACCGATTTCGCCGTTGGGAACGCGTTTGCAGTTGTCGTCCCAGATTTCCATGCGGATACCCTCGAACGGCTTACCTATTGAGCCTTCTTTGTATACCCAGTTTGTGTTTGCACAGCAAGGGGCGCAGACCTCTGTCAGACCGTAGCCCTGACGAAGGCGGGCGGAGGTTCCGTTGCGTTCAAGCATATCGTTGAATTCTTTCAGGAATGAGGGCGAGAGGTCGTCGCCGCCGACGAACATCATTCTTGTGTTTGAAAGGTGGGGACCGTCAAAGCCCTCGGTGTGGTAGAGCTTCTTGAACATATTCGGAATGCCGACAAGGGCAATGATTTTGTTCTTTTTATAAAGCTTGATAACAAGCTTTGCATTGAATTTCATAAGCGGGATAACTCTTGCGGCGTTGCAGAGAGCCATGTGGGCGGCAAGGCAGAGACCGAAGGCGTGGAAGAACGGAAGAATGATAATTTCGGCTTCCTCACCCGGTTCATGAATTTCATCAATGTATGCGGTTTTGTAAGGCACTTCATTGACGTTTTTGTTGGTGAGCATAATAGTCTTGCTCTTTCCTGTTGTTCCGCCGCCGTTGAGATAAACAGCTATATCCGAAGAGTTATGTTTCACGCCGGGAACTTTGATTCCGTTGTACTTTTTGATTGCAGCGGAATAGCTCGTGCAATTCTTGAATTTCGGGAAAATTGCTTCAAGAATGCCTTCGCCGACTCTTGTTGCGGCTTTTTTGACCGGAGCGGCGTAATCGGAGTTTCTGCAAAGCAGAACGGGAACGCCGAGGTCATTGAGGGTTTTGACATGGTCTTTTGAAAGAATATCAAGAATCATAACACCCTTTGAATGACCGGTTTCAACGTATTCACGAAGCATCTCAGTGGGAAGCAGGGGATGCACGAAAGAAACGATTACACCGAGCTTGTTGAGTGCGTAGAAGGCGACAAGGCTTTCAACATTTGTCGGGCAGAAGACGGTGTAGACATCTCCGCGCCTGAGACCAAGCTCGTTTTGGAAGTAAGCGGCAAGCGATTCGATGTCAGCAATAAACTTTGAGCGCTTAATGCGCAGATCCATGTGCTGAACGGCATCATAGTCGCCGTACTGTTTTGTTGCTTCGAGATAGAATTCATAGCAATTCATATCTCCGGTTTCACACATTGTGTAGTTTCCGGAACCAATCATGTTTTCTTCACTCCATATTTTTCTCTTTGTAACCGCAAGGTTACCTGATATTACCGTATGTGTCGGCTTCTCCTTTCCGACACCCGGCTGCACATAAGCCGGCACGTCCGTTTTTCGGGCACGCTTATGTAATGTTCAAAAAGTATAATAAACAAAAATTAAAAAAAATATCGAATAATATGAATAAATTAACAATTGTTAAATACCAGACAAACATCTTGTTGCAAAAAAATTAACGTAAAGACAACAATAGGAAAACAGAGTGTAAAACTTTCAGTTTTTGATAAAAATCTATTGACAAACAAGAGATAACTTTGGTATAATTCATCAGTCACATACGACATGGGCCATTAGCTCAGTTGGTTAGAGCAACCGGCTCATAACCGGTCGGT
>JAEDIL010000091.1 GCA_016292455.1 Clostridiaceae bacterium | reverse complement strand
GAAAGGAGCTTTGCGCTGTTCATGTCAAACTTTTTGACCGTTTTGCTGTCAACGGTGAAGACCTTGTCTGCAATGAATGCTCCTCGGAAAAATCCATATCCGTCATATCCTTTGACAACACCGTGGTTATAGCTCTTCTTTTCAACAATTTTGTTGTCCTTCACGGTGAATGCCTTGAAAACATACCTCTGCCGGTACTCGTCGTTTTTGCCGTAGCCTTCGTCAACCGTGAGAGGAATTGCAAAGGTGTTTTCGTCAAGCATTACGAATTCCTTTGCGTTGGCGGAATTGACATTGTAATAGCAATCACTGACAACACAGGAGGAAAGCTCTTTCGGCTTCCTTTTGTTGCTGACGTCAAAGAGTGAAACTTTGAGCGTTGAAAAGTCTGCGTTTTCGTCGTCGCCGTCATAGCCGACTCCGATAAGCAGGTTTTCCGAAAGCGGATGGAGATATTGGGAAAAGCCGGGCAGCTTGACCTCGCCGAGCATTTTCGGTTCATCAGGCTTTGAAAGGTCAACGGCAAAGAGCGGATCGGTGTTCCTGAACGTAACGATATACGCCGTGTCTCCCATAAAGCGGGTGCTTTTGAGCTGTTCGTCCTTTGCAATGTCTTCAAGTCTGCCGATTACATTCAGCTTTTCGTCAAGGACGTAAAGACTTGTGTAGTCCTCGTCCTTTCCGGAATCATAGCCTGTTGTTGCAATTCTGAAATACTTTCCGTTCTGGTCCATCATATACTGACCGTAACAGCTGCCGGGAACACTTCCGCTTCCCTTATAGGAAACAACGCCGTCCCTGATTGAAAAGGCATGGACAACGGTATATTCCCTGTCTTTCTTGCTGTCATACTCTCCGACCGAAAGATAGAAGGTGTCCGCAGAGCAATAGTCTTCCCAGCTGCCGCCGAGAACACTGACGCGGCTGACCTCGCTCTGAGCGTTTGCAGTGTCAAAGCCGGAGAGAACAATATACTCACTGCACTCATCTTTGACGCTTTCAACATAGACTTCATCGCAGGTGAGCTTCTGTCCGTTGACCTTCGGCGTAAATTCTCCGGCTTCCGTGCCAAGCTCGGGAATATAGCTTGTTGCGATATAAAGGAAGGTTCCGACCATTCTTGAAGCAACAACGTTGCCGTCCTGGGTGACTCTGCGCAGCTGCTTCGGATTCTCTCTGTCGGTAATATCCCAGACGATTGCAACGCAGCTGCGTTTTCTGATGAAACAGCAATCATAGGAAGACACGGAATATTCCACCGCCACACCCTGTCCGCCGAGAGCACCGTACTCCTCGCAAACCATTACAAGTCTGTTTCCGTCAACATAGATTTCGTTGATGCAAATGTCGTTTTCCTTTGCAGCTGCGCGAAGCTTTTTCTGCGATGCGAGCTTCATCGTTTCGCCGTCAATGATTGAAAGATAGCTGCCGCTTGCAACGTAGATATATCTGCCGTCGGTTTTGATAATGTCGCCCTCATCAACGCCCTCGACCTGTGTGTTGGTTTCCGCGTGAGCGCTTGAATCGGTGCTCGCGTCCGCCGTTCCGATGCCGGCCGGCATTGCCGGAGCAGCCGCCGCATTTTCCTCAACGCCTATTCCCGAAAACACGTCCTTTGCAAATTCATTATACCTTTCGTTTGCCTGATATTTTTTTGAAATATTTTCAAAATAATTCTGCAAATCCTTTTCGCTTTTGAAACTTGAAAGACTCCTTTTTTTGAGTCCGAGGTCAAGCGCTTTATAGGTGGGCTCTTCCGGTTCGGTTATTTCAGTCATTTCATAAACCGATATTTTTTCGTTGTTCTGCGTTGTGGAAGCAGTTGTGTTTTCTTCTTTCTGCTCATTCCTGCTGTTCTGCATCGTCGCCTGCTTTGTTGTGTTCACGTCGGCAAGAATCTGCTGAGCGGTTGCCGGAACGGTTGAAACCGGCTTTTTAAAGCCGTAGCCTGAGCGATAGACTGCAACAGCTCCGGTCAGAACAACCGCAAAAGCCGCTGCCGAAGCCGCAATGCGCCGGAACATTCTGACTTTGTTCTTTTTCGTTTCCGCTTTCAGTTCCTGTTCCTTTTCTTTTTCCGCCGCGCCGCTGTTTTTGAGCTTTCTGACTATATTTTCTTTTGAAAGCCTTTCGGGAAGCTCAATATCCTGAGAGAACAAAGCTTCAATGTCGTCAAAGTTTTCTTTCTTCATGGCTGTCACCTCATTTTCAGTAATAGTTCAGGAAATCATTTTTCGCAGTTTTTTAACCGACCTTGCCTTTTTTGACCGGACGGAAGCCGGCTTCATTGAAAGCATTTTTCCGATTTCGTCGCCGGTATAACCGCCGAGAAAGGAAAGCAGAAGAATTTCTTTTTCGTCCTCGTCAAGCCGCGAAAGCAACCTTTTCACATCTGCCGCGCCGTCCTTTTCAAACGGCTCTTGCGAAAGCTGTCCGGCGCTTGAAAGCTCAACCCTCCTGAGGGCAAGCGCTTTTTCCCGCTGCTGTTTTTTGCAGCAGTTGAAAAGAATTGAAAAAAGCCAGGATTTAAACGCGCTTTCGTTTTTCAGGCTGCCGAGATTTTGAAAAGCGTTCAGCACCGCCTCGCTGACAGCGTCCTCGGCAAGATAAGTCTGTCCTGTATAATAAAGTGCAAAGCGGTACATGTCCTTTGCGTAATGAGAATACAGCTCGCCGAATGCTTCGGCGTCACCGCTTTTTGCCTGAACGACCAGATTTTCGATAAGACCTGAGCTCATGTGTTTATCACTCTCCGTTCATACAATTAGATAATCTTTTCTTTCCTTTTGTTGCAACAATTTTACAAAAATTCCTGTTTTTTTTCAACATAGCCGCGCATTTGTTTTCAAAAAATAAAAGTGACCGGAAAAACCCGGTCAGAGGAGGATAAATTTTGAAAAACAAAAAGCAAAAACAAGCCCCTCCCCTCAGTTCGAAAGTTGAAGAGCTTGTAAAAATCTGGCGGCCGCGTTCAGACCCTGCCCAGACCGATGTCCTCGGCTCTTACACAGGCACAGCGGAGGGAGACCCTCGTCCCGTTCAGGACGCCGACGACCTTTAAGCCGCCCGCCGGACGCCATGGACAAAATCTCTGCCCTTTTGAAAGCAGAACCGGTTCAGCCGCGTCCGGCGCTGAGCGCGCCCTCAAAGTCAATTGCATATTTGCTGACTCCGCAGCGAATTGCGTGTTCCGTGAAATCAACCGCTTCACGGACAGCTTCCGGAACGCTTTTTCCTCTCATCAGCGCACCGAAAATACAGCTTGAAAGAACGTCGCCGGTTCCGCTCGTGACTCCCTCATGCTTTTTTGAAAAACAATAGCTCACCTTTCCGTTTTCAAGGAAAGCAACGCCGATTTTTTCGTTTTCAAAGCTCACGCCGGTTATCATCGGCACCCGGCAGCCGAGTTTTCCGAGAGCAAAAAGGCTTTCTTCAATAAAGCTTTCGTCATAGCCGCAAAGCACCGGCTCCCTGCCAAGCAGCAGCGCCGCTTCGGTGAGATTCGGCGTAACCACATCGGCTTTTGAAACAAGTTCAAGCATTTTTTCCGAAAACGCCGTGTTCAGCATTGCATAGGGCTTTCCGTTGTCGCCGAGAACCGGGTCAACAAGAACAAGTCCGTCCTTTTTCACAAGGGACGAAAGCACCCCCAGCGCAATTTCCGCCTGCCCGCCGGAAAGCATATAGCCGGAATAAAAGCCGTCAAAGGAAAGCGAAAGCTTTTTCCAGTCCGAAACAACGGTTTTCATTTCAGCAGTGAGGTCAAAGCAGTTATAAACAGGCAGACCGGTATGGGCGGAAAGCAGCGCCGTCGGCAAAAGCGCACACTCAATGCCCAATGCCGAAACCAGCGGCAGCGCAACCGTTGCCGAGCATTTTCCGAAGCAGGAGACGTCCTGAACGATGACAGCCTTTTTCTGCATTTTTTCTTCACCTCTTTAAACATACCCGTAATTTTACCACACCAGGACAGAAAAATCAAACACCTGTCTTTCAAAAACCGCCCTCTCCGGCAGCGGGCCGAAAAGGGCGGACTTTTATTCCTCTTCCCTGAAAAGCTTCATGAGCTTTGAAAGGTCTTCTTTTCCGAAAAATTCAATTTCAAGCGTTCCCTTGTTTCCGCTTGAAAGGAAAACCTTTGCTTTTCTTCCGAGAGTCTGGGAAACGGCAAGCTCAACCTCGTCATAGTAGGTATCGCGCTTTTTCACACGCTTTTCCCTTTTCACGTCGCCTTTGAGCAATGCTTTGACTGCGCGCTCGGTTTCGCGGACGGAAAGCTTTTTTTTGATTATCTCGCCGGCAAGCGAAACAATCTGTTCCTCGTTTTCAAGGGCAAGCAGGGTTCTTGCGTGGCCGGCGGAAAGCTCGCCGCGTTCAACAAGAGCAAGCACATCCTGCGGAAGCGAAAGCAGACGCATTGTGTTTGCAACAGCCGGACGGCTTTTTCCGACCCGCTTTGCCGCCTGCTCCTGAGTCAGACCGTAGGTTTCCATAAGAAGCGAAAGCCCCTGAGCCTCTTCAATCGGGTTAAGGTCTTCTCTCTGGAGGTTTTCAACCAGCGCAAGCTCCATTTCCTCGCTGTCGCTCATTTCGCGGATTATGACGGGCACTTCTGTCAGTCCCGCCATTCTTGAAGCGCGCCATCTTCTTTCGCCGGCAACAAGGCGGTAGCCTCCGTCCGGCAGAGGACGGACAAGCAGCGGCTGAATTACGCCGTGAGTTGAAATGCTGTTGGCAAGCTCTTCAAGCGCTTCTTCGTCAAAGCTTTTACGCGGCTGTTCGCGGTTAGGCTCAATTTCGGTAATTTTCAGTTTTACGGCGGACTTTGAAGCGTCCTCCAATGAATTGTCGTCAAAAAGTGCGTCAAGACCGCGGCCGAGACCGCCTTTGTTTTTTACTGCCATCTTCCTTCCTCCTTATCAAAAATGGGAAAGCGGCGTTTTCCCGTTCTTTTTCAAAAACTCTTCCGCAAGCTCGTCGTAGGCGCGGCTGCCCTTTGAGGTGCGGTCATAATATGCAACCGGCTGCCCGAAGGACGGAGCTTCCGAAAGGCGGACATTCCGCGGAATGACAACAGAAAATACCTTTTGCGGAAAGAAACGCTTCACTTCGGAAACCACCTGCTGAGTAAGGTTGAGTCTTCCGTCAAACATCGTCAGAAGCACTCCCTCAATATCAATAAGGGGATTATACTTCCTTTTAACCTGGCGAACCGTGTTCATAAGCTGGGAAAGTCCTTCAAGCGCATAAAACTCGCACTGAATCGGAACAAGAACGCTGTCAACGGCGCAAAGGGCGTTGATTGTGATTAGCCCGAGCGACGGAGGACAGTCAAGAAAAATGAAGTCATATTTTTCACGCAGAGGAGCAAGCGCGTTTTTGATTCTCGCCTCACGGAATTCAAGGTCTGCAACCTCAATTTCCGCGCCCGCAAGCGCCATGTTGGCAGGAAGCAGGTCAAGACGGCGGAACTTTGTCTCTTTCACAATTTCCTCAGCCGGAGCGGTTCCGATTATCATATCATAGGTTGAACGCTCTGTATCCCTTTTGTTGAAGCCGAGTCCGCTCGTTGCGTTGCCCTGCGGGTCAATGTCCACAAGCAGAGTTTTATAGCCCTTCATGCCGACTGCGGCGGCAAGATTCACGGCGGTTGTGGTTTTTCCGACTCCGCCCTTCTGATTGACTATGGCAACGGTCTTTCCCATTTTAAACTACCTTTCTTTTCTAAGATGCTTTTTTCAGTATATCATACAGAGAAGAATTTTTAAAGAGCAATGCGGAAATATTTTTTTTCCCGGTCGCCTTTTCCAAATTATCGTTTGACATTTTGTTTTTATAGTGTTATAGTAAAGCAAAGATATGAAAAACACGAAGAAAGCAGGAAAAACAATGGGTAAACCTAGAAACAAAGAGATTGACAACTTTTTCAAAGCTGTTCTTTCGCTTGAAAGCATTGAAGAGTGTTACAGCTTTTTCGGCGACATCTGCACCGAAAAGGAATTGATTGACATTTCTCAGCGGCTTGAAGTTGCAAGGCTGCTCCGGCAAAAGATGAACTACCTTGAAATCAGCAAGCAGACCGGCGCAAGCACAACAACGGTCAGCCGCGTCAACAAAAGTCTGACTTATGGCAATGACGGTTATGCGCTCGTTTTTGAACGCCTTAAAAATGAAAGCTGAACAGCACTGAACGCTTTGCAACATTCAGTTGCAGAACAAAAAAAACAAAAAAAGCTATAATCACGGTCCAAAGTAACAATCTTTGCAAATCGGATTATAGCTTTTCTTTTGTGTGCTCAAAAAGGTGCTTGCCTGCTCAGGCGCTTTTCGCCCGGATGCGCTGATTCTGTACAGCTTTGTGGCAAAGAAAACTCTTCTGCTTCTGACTCCGGCAGCCGCTTAAATATCAGCTGCAATACCGAATCAGAAATCAATGCCTACAATGTAGATGAGGAATACGCGGAAGATGACTTTGAGAACCTTGAAGATTGAGTCAAGGGCTGTGATAAAGAAGCTCTTCGCCTCGTCTTCGTTGACCTGTTCTTCTGCTTCTTCATAATCGGCAACAACATTGCCCTGGGTTATATCTTTCTGAATTGCGAAACGGTCAACATTCTGTGCGCCGTTTTCGTCAACGCCGTAAGCATTGAAATAGAGAACGCCGTCCTCAATTTCAACCGAAGCAAACATCGGGTCTTCAAGGCAGAATACCTTTTCGCCTCTCGGGAAATATTTATCCGTCAGCGAGGGATCGTTCTGAATATATGACTTGACACCGGAGCAGCCTGTGATTACATAGGTTGTTCCGTCCGGAGTGACCTGAGTCTTATAAATATTTCCGTCCTTTTCAAGGTAGCTTATCTCGGTTGCGGTTTTCTCGTTGTTGATGAGCGAAGCCGTTCTGAGGTAAACGTGGTCGTGACCTGAGAATACCATGTCAATTCCAAGCTCCGGCATGAGAACGGAAAGCTGCTTTCTGATTGCACAGACATCGTCGTCCTTATAGTGCGAGCCCTGTGAATAGGGGGCCTTGTGGAGCGCAACAAACTTCCACTGTGCGTCGCTTGCGTTCATGTCCGCACGAAGCCATTCAAGCTGTTTTTCCGAAAGTCCGTCTGTCTTTTCGTCAAGGTCGTTGGAATTGAGAACGGCAAAGTGGACGTTGTTATAGGTGTATGAATAATATACACCGCTCGTTGTGTCCTGCTCGGGAACGCCGGGAAGGGCGAAGTAATTTACGGTTGCGTTCGTTCCCTTGCCCTCATGGTTGCCGCTCAGCGGCATGAAGTTTGTGCTCATGAGATACTTTGACGCAGTGTCAAACATATACTGCCACTGATGGTTGTTGTCTCCGTGGTCAACAA
>JAEDIL010000090.1 GCA_016292455.1 Clostridiaceae bacterium | reverse complement strand
TCAGGTCAAAGTCACACTCAATAAAGCTTTCGCCTGCAACAATATCGCCGCGGCGCAGAGAACTGATTGCACCGGAAAGACCTGCGTTCAGAATTACGTCTGCGCCCTTTTCAAGAATGAGCGCAGAAGCGGCAAAGGCCGCGCTGACCTTTCCGATTCCGCTTTCCGCAGCAATTACGGTCAGCTCTTCTCCGTCTTTCTCAACGCTGAAACTGACGCACCGGCAAGAGTGAAGCTTTTCCTCCTTTGCAGAGAACGCTCTTGCCGCTTCCTCAAAAGGTTTAAATTCCATTTTATCTGCAAATACTATTCCGACAGTCTTTTTCATTGGTTTTTTCCTTCCGCAATCTGTTTTTATACAAAAAAATATCCACATAAGATTATATGTCTTATCGTCTTTTCTGTCAACAGCAAACGAAGCGGCATAAACTGATTCTGAGGGGCAGCTTTCGCCGCAGGCATAAGCTTTTCCTCCTCGCGCGCTTTCGCGGCGGTGCTTTTGGCGACAGAAATGTCCACGGGGAACCAATATTGCAGCTTTGAAGCCTTTGCTCAGAGCTTTGCCGCCGCCGCTTGACATAAGGGACTTGTCTGCATTTTTTAACGGCAGGAAGTCCCTTTTGCGTTTTCGTGCCGCGTGTAGCCTCATGCCCCGGCACATGTTCTTTCTTCAAATACGCAGGTATTCTTCTTCACCTCTATGTAAAAAACTTCAAAAACTGTTGAAATCCAAGGTTTTTATTGGTATAATTACCGTGTAATTTTGTACGGAAAGGAAGATACAAATGAAAAAGAACATGAAGAAAACAATATCCGTTGTTCTCTGCGCTCTCATGGTTTTCTGCTCGCTTGCCTTTGCAGGTTCAGCCGAATATGACGAGCATCCCAGCGGATGTCAATGTGCTGATTGCGCCGGAACAAAAAGCGGCGAAGATCTGACATACGTTGAGCCGTCTGACGAGACAACGGAAACCGGCGACGTTGGCGATGCTGTTTCCGAAGTAATCGGAACAAAGCTTGACGGAAAAGAAGACGAGATTTATGAAAAAATGAGCATCATTGAAAGGTTCCTTGAAAGGGTCCGCGAATTCTGCGAAATGCTCATCGGTTTTGCGGAAGGTCTTTCAGAGCCGCTTAAAAATCTCTTCGGTTAATCCTTTTTCTTAAACATAATAACGCCGCAGCGAACCTATCCGGCCGCTGCGGCGTGTTTTGCTTTCAGAATGAATTATTCGACCGTGTATCCCTTTACTGCCGGGAACTTATCTGCGCCGTAGCCCATTACCCTGGCAATCTGAACTGAGATCTGGCGGTTTTCAACAACCTTTCCGGCTGTGAAGCCTGCGTCCGTTGCAGAAACATAAAGCGGAACATCTGCGGTTGTATGGCTATCCGAAGTGTAATAATACTCGTCGGCTGCTTCGTTATACTGAACTCCGCCCGTCTCGTGGTCAGCGGTGACAACAACAAGGGTGTCACCGTCAGCGGCGGCATAATCAAGCGCATACTGAACTGCCTTGTCAAATTCGGCAACGTTCATAGTTGCGCCCATAAGCATGTTACTGTGAGAAAACTTGTCAATGCAGGCTCCCTCAACCATAAGGAAAAAGCCCTCTTCGTTGTCATCAAGCAGGTCGATTGCCTTTGCAGTCATCTGTCGGATTGACGGAGTATCCTTTTTGCCGGTGCAGTTTTTCATTTCTTCAAAATCAAACTGAGCGAATGAGCGGCTTCCGCTTTCAAGCTCTTCCATTTCGGTTGCGGTTTCAACAAGAGTGAAGCCGTTCTTTTCACATTTCTCTTTTGAAATGCTGTCTGTCTTGCAGCCCCAGATGAGGTCCATATCACCTTTAAGCTGCTGAGAGCAGATTGCTTTTTCCATACTTCTTGAAAGCACGTGGGCAGTGAAAGACGACGGTGTTGCGCCGGAAGTCTTGTCGGTTGTAACAACGCCTGCGCTCTTTCCGTTTGCCTTTGCAAGCTCGGCAAGCGTGACGGGAACCTTTTCGCCGGTCAGCTCAAAAACGTGGAACGGGAACAGCGCAACCGAATTAGCCCAGATTCTCACACCGCAAGCAAGCGCACTTCCGCCTGCTGCTGAATCGGTCTGGTCAAGAATGAACGAGCGGGTGTCCGAACGTCCCTCAACGGGCATTGTGTCAAGCGCAAGGTCAATACCGCGGACATTTTTTGTTGCCGCAACGATATTGGGTCCCATTCCGTCGCCTATCATGAGAATTACATTTTTGTACTCTCTGTAATCGTCGCTGACGTTGTTGCCGAGACCGATAAGACAATAAAGGCTCAGAAACATTGCAAGCGAGAAAGTGAAAACTTTTTTCAGGAATACTTTCATTTTTCCATTCTCCTTTGCATAATAATTTTAAAATAAGTATACATCATTTTTTTCGCTTTTTCAATAAGATAGAGAAAAAAGTTCAATCCGCGCAATCAAAGCAAAGTCAATCTTGTCTTTTCTCAAAAAACATGGTAAAATGGCTGTGTATGTAAGGAGGTGGCGAACAGGTTGAAAGAATCGGACTTTTGCATATTAAGAATGGAAAAAGCGGATATTCCTGCCGTCGCCGCACTTGAAAAGGAGTGCTTTTCCGCTCCATGGAGCGAAAAGGCTCTGCTCGGCGCGCTTGAAAGCGATGTTTCGCTTTTTCTTGTTGCAAAAAACGAAAGCACCGTTATCGGCTACATCGGAGTTTCCGTAATTCTTGATGAAGTTTATATTTCAAACATTGCGGTAACTGAACCGGCAAGGCGAAGGGGCGTTGCAAAAACACTGCTTTGCGAAACCGAAAGGCTTTGCCGCGAAAAAGACTGCTCGTTCATTTCCCTTGAAGTCAGGGAAAGCAACCTGCCGGCAATTTCGCTTTATGAAAGCTGCGGTTTTTCCGTCTGCGGAAGACGCAGAAACTTTTACACCAACGAAGGTGAAGACGCGCTGATTATGACAAAATTTACCGTTTTGAACCAAAACGGCTGAACCGCATTTCCACGCGGTAACTGATATAAGGACTGATAAACATGAAAATTCTTGCAATTGAATCCTCCTGTGATGAAACGGCTACTGCCGTTGTTGAAAACGGAAGAGTTGTCCTTTCCTCCGTCATTGCCTCGCAGGTTGAAGAACACAAAATCTACGGCGGCGTTGTTCCGGAAATTGCCTCGCGCCGCCACGCCGAAGCAATTTCCGGAGTTGTTCAGAAAGCGCTCTGCGACGCGGGTCTCACTCTTTCTGAAATTGACGCTGTTGCCGTCACCTATGCACCCGGACTCATCGGCGCCTTGCTCGTCGGTGTGAATTATGCAAAAAGCCTCGCCTTTTCAACCGGTCTGCCGCTGATTGCTGTTCACCACCTGCGTTCACACATTGCGGCAAACTACATTACACATCCTTCGCTTGAACCGCCGTTTTTCTGTCTTGTTGTCAGCGGCGGCCACAGCCATATGGTTATGGTCCACGATTACACAAGCTTTGAAATTGTCGGAAGAACCCGCGATGACGCCGCAGGCGAAGCGCTCGACAAAGCCGCGCGTTCAATGGGGCTCTCCTATCCCGGTGGTCTGAACCTTGACCGGATTGCAAAAAACGGCAACGACAAGGCCTTCACTTTTCCCCGCCCGCGCGTTCATGACAACGAGCTTGATTTCAGCTTTTCAGGGCTTAAAACCGCTGTCATCAACACTATCCACAATGCAAAGCAAAAGGGCGAGGAAATTTCCGTTCCCGACCTCGGCGCGTCTTTCCAGAGGGCTGTTGTCTCTTTCCTTTGCGACAACACGGAAAAGGCAATGAAGCTTCACAAAATGAAAAGGCTTGCCGTTGCCGGCGGAGTTTCCGCAAACAGCGTTCTGCGCCGCGAAATAAAGAACCTTTGCAAAAAAAACAACTGGGAGCTGTTTTTGCCTGAACTTCCCCTCTGCTCAGACAACGCGGCAATGGTCGGCGCTCAGGCATACTATGAATATCTGAGCGGAAACCGCGCACCGCTCTCGCTCAATGCTTATGCAACAATGTCAATTGAAAAAAACTCACCGGAGCTTGACCGAAAGGAGCTGTTCTGATTTTGAAAGCAATCAAAAAATTCACCTTTTTCCTTGGAGTTGTTCTGTCGCTGTCTGCGGTTTTTGCCTTTTCCGGCTTTGCGGCAAAGGTAACAGCACCGCAGGTGACATCTATAACGCCCGTCAGCAAAACAACGACCGAAATCACAATCGAATGGAAAACCAAGGGAAAGGTCACGGGTTACCGAATCTATTCCTACAACACAAAAACAAAAAAGTACACCCGCCTGCGTACACAGAGCAAAACTCAGTATACAGTCAGATCTCTTGAACCGGGCGAGAGCTATGTACTCGCCGTAAGACCGTATCTTGAAAAGGACGGCAAGTCATACAAGGGCAGCTACTTCAAAAAAACAGTATACACCGCCCTTGACACCGTAACCGGAATCCGTCAGAAAACAACCGAAGCCACGCGCCACAAGCTGACCTGGAACAAGGTTAAAGGCGCCGAAAGCTATGAGCTTCGCTTTTTTGATTCAACGTCTGCAAAATATGTAAAAATCGGAGAGGTCAAAAGCAACAGCTGCACCCTCAGTCACCTGAAAAGCGCGAGCGTATACAAATATAAAATACGCGCGGTGAGCGTTGCTTTAAACGGAAAGAAGCTTTACTCCGCATACTCTTCCGCATTCTCTGCCGTCACCTCCGCGCCGGACATTACGGGATTCAGGCAGACCTCAACGAACAAAAGCGGCTATACGCTGACATGGGACAAAGCGCAGAACGCACAAGGCTATTATCTATATTGCTTCAGCGAAGAAACCGGCGACTATGAGCGCATTGCAATCCTCAGCCGAAACCAGTATAAAGTTACGGAAGAGGAGAGCGCTCAACATGATACCTACATGCTCTGCTCCTACGCCACAGTAAACGGAAAGCGCGTTTTCGGAAGCTCTTCAATGCTTGAAGCCGCAACAAAACCGGAAAGCACCGAAGTCATGCTTGAGCGTGAGATAATTATCGGCGGCACCGCAAAGCTTTCCTGGAAAGAGGTTCAGAATGCCGACGGCTATTTCATCTACGTTTCCTCAAAGCCCGACAGCGGCTTTACGCTTAAAAAAGAGATTTCCGGCGCAGAAATCACAAGCGCAACGCTCAAAGGTCTCGGAAGCAGCAAAACGCTTTATTTCAAGGTAAAGGCTTATGCCGACGTTGAAGACAGCTATATTACCTCAGACTATTCCAACACCGTCAGCGCATTAAATCTTAACATATGAAATAAGGATAGGACACTATTATGAATCTGCTGTTTAAAATTATCAGTGCAGTCCTTTCACTTCTTATCGGTCTCTGCTTCCCTGCCGCAACGGAAAGAAAGTGTGATCCGAAAATCACCGGCACATTCGTTCAGTCATGGATGAGCAGCTGGTGGGACGACGAGGAATGGGAGAGACAAGTCAGAGAAATGAAGGACGACGGTCTTGAATATCTGGTTCTCCAGAGCGTTGCCGAAAAGGAAAACGACAAGTGGACTGTCTTCTATGACAGCGCAATTGAGGAATTTCAGAACGCTGAATATAACGGAAACGATATGATTGAAAAAGGACTCAGGGCATGTCGTAACAACGGAATCAAGGTATTTATCGGTCTCGCGCTCCACGACAACTGGTGGCTTCAGGGCGGCAACACAAGGGAATACCGGAGTGTCTGCAAGCTTACGGCAGAAATGGTAAAGGAGATTTACGCACGATTCGGAGAAGAATACAGCGACACAATTTACGGCTGGTATTTTACGCCTGAAATCGGCGGAAATATCATCTGCACCTCCTCGATATATGCCATTTCATCAGGCATAAACCTTGTGATTGATTCAATCAACAGCGTCAACCCCGAAAAGCCGCTCATGCTCAGTCCGTATATGTTTGAGAATTCAAACTTATACATGGTTTCTTCTGTTCTTCCTATGTGGGTCAGCTTCCTTGAAAAAACCAATTTTAGGGACGGAGACATCTTCTGTCCGCAGGATAGCGTCGGCTCAAACACAATCAAGCTCAGCAACGCTGACAGAATGTGGCAGATGTATGCAAAAGCAGTTGAAAGCAGCAGCAAAAAGCTTCGCCTCTGGGCAAACTGTGAAAACTTCACCCTTGCCAAAGACAAACAGAAAGGTCTAGGCATGCTGAAAGAGGAGAACGCCGAGAGCGTAACCTCAACGCTTAACCGCTTCATCAGTCAGCTCAACAGCGCGTCACGCTACGCAGAAAACATTATCTCATTCTCTTACAACCACTATTTCAGCCGCTATCAGTGCAGTCCCGTTTTTATAGAAACATATCTTGACTATGTTGAAAACGGGTACACACTCGAACAGACTCCCCCAACCGCTGTTTCAGACCTCAAAGCGGCAAAAGAAAACGGAAAGATTCTTCTCACCTGGACAGCGGCCGAGGACAACATCGGCGTCGCTTACTACCGCATTACGGTAAACGGAAGGTTCCTTGCAAGAGTTGAGGCAACCGTTGATGGAATTGACTCTTTCTTTGTTGACTCTGCAAAGCGGATGCCGAAAGCAACCTATACGGTTACCGCTTTTGACGCCGCAGGAAACGCCTCAGAAACTGTCAGAGCGGTTTATCAGGGTTAATTATCAGAAACATAAAAAAGCCGCAAAACACGGCTATGAGACTGTTAAGAACCGTCGGTCAAGCCGATGGTTCTTATTTTATTGATTGAGTGTTTTGTTGTTTCAGTGTTTTATGGAAAACCACTTTTTCTGCAAGAAATCCTTTGGCAGGCCTTACTTCATTTATGATTGCCGCTTATCTGTGGTCATACACAAAGAACACCAAATGGTGTAAAAGCAAATGAATCAAATCGGCTCTGTCTTATAAACATACTTTACGCTTTTTCTTTCTTGTATAAGCTTTTCTAAAACTACATTCAAAGATCCATAAAAACCAAGCAGCCGCGTGATTGCGGCTGCTTGGTTTTTTCATTTTTGCTTTTCGCCCCGACTACTGCCATAAAACACGTTTTATGGCAATAGTGTCAGGGAAAATTTTACTGAGATGCGCGGAAAATAATCAATAGTGGATTCTTCCGCAATCACATCTTCTTCCGATACCGAACAGCTTCCAGAAGAAGAGGAGAATCTTATACAGGAACTTCATAAGCGGGAAGTTCTTGTGGCAGATACAACCGCAGGAAACTTCACAGTTGCAGCCGCAAGAATCGCACTTTCCGTCCATATTGCTGTCCGAATGCTCCAGCATCGGAATAACTTCCTGAGCTACAAGGACTGTGTCACATACAGAGCAGTGCTTGCCCTCGGTGAGACCGGTTTTGGTGCAGGTCGGTGCAACAGCTT
>JAEDIL010000089.1 GCA_016292455.1 Clostridiaceae bacterium | reverse complement strand
TGACGAACCGACAGCGGTTCTCACTCCGCAGGAAATTGAAGAGCTGATGCAGATTATGAAAAACCTTGCCAAAGAGGGCAAGAGCATTCTTTTCATTTCTCACAAGCTCAATGAAATTATGGAGGTTGCCGACCGCTGCACCGTTCTTCGTAAGGGTAAATATATAGGCACAGTTGACATCAAGGATACCACAAAGGAAGAGCTTTCCAGAATGATGGTCGGCAGAGACGTTGACTTTGCCGTTCGCAAAGAAGAAAAAAAGCCCGGCGACGTTATCCTTGACGTCAGAAATGTCAGCGTTGCAAGCAAGCTCCACAAAAACGACGCGGTCAAGAATGTTTCCTTCAACGTCCGTGCAGGCGAAATTGTCTGCCTTGCCGGTATTGACGGAAACGGTCAGACCGAGTTTGTTTACGGTCTGACGGGGCTTGAACCTGTGAAAACCGGAACAATCACCCTCCTGGGCAAGGACATTACCAAAGCCCCTATAAGGAAAAGGAATCTTGCCGGACTGAGCCACATTCCCGAGGACAGACATAAGCACGGTCTTGTTCTTGATTACTCGCTTGAAAACAACATGGTTCTTGAACGATACTTTGAACCGCAATTCACGGGTAAGTTCGGCTTTTTGAAAAAGAAAAATATCCGTGCATATTCGGACAAGCTGATTGAGCAATATGACGTACGTTCCGGTCAGGGGTCGGCAACAATTGCAAGGAGCATGTCCGGCGGCAACCAGCAGAAAGCTATTGTTGCGCGCGAAATTGACCGCAACCCCGAGCTTCTTGTTGCCGTTCAGCCGACAAGAGGTCTTGACGTCGGCGCAATCGAATATATTCACAGGCAGCTCGTTGCCTGCCGGGACGCCGGCAAGGGTGTTCTGCTTGTTTCACTCGAGCTTGACGAGGTTCTCAGCGTTCCGGACAGAATCCTTGTCATGTACGAGGGCGAGATAGTCGGCGAGCTTGACCCGAAAACGACTGACGCCCAGGAACTCGGTCTCTACATGGCGGGCGCAAAGAGGAAGGAGGAAAAGAAAGATGAAGAATAATAAGCTTCGTTCATTTTTCAAAAACAGCAGCGTTCAGGCTGTCCTTTCCTCCCTTGTCTGCATCCTGCTCGGCCTTCTGATCGGCTACATCGTTCTCCTTTTCATAAATCCCGACGGCGCCGCAAAAGCAATCGGCGACCTTGTGCGAAACTTTCTCAACTATTCAAAGCCGGAAGCAAGATTCAAATACTTCGGTGACACGCTCGTGAAAACCGCGCCGCTCATCATGTGCTCGCTTTCCATTCTGTTCTGCTATAAGGTCGGACTCTTCAACATCGGCGTTGCGGGACAGTATGCTCTCGGAATCGGAATTTCGCTTTATGCTGCACTCGCGTGGAATCTTCCCTGGTGGGTATGCATTCTTCTTGCCGCAGCTGCGGGTGCGCTTTCAGGTGCAATCGGCGGTCTGCTCAAAGCGTACCGTAATGTCAACGAGGTCATCAGCGGAATCATGCTTAACTGGATTTCGCTATATTCAATAAATATGCTTCTGACACAGGTGAAGGAGGACACCAGCCCGTATACGGTGGTTGTCAAGTATAAAAACGCCTCAGCGCTCATTCCCTCCCTTGGACTTGACAAGCTGTTTCTGAACAATGAGTACATGACAATTGCAGTTCCTCTTGCAATAATCATTCCGGTGCTCATCTGGGTACTGCTTGAAAAAACGAAGTTCGGTTATGAACTGAAAGCTACCGGCTTCAACAAAAATGCTGCAAAATACTGCGGAATGAACGAAAAGCGCAACATCATCGTTACCCTCGCAATCGGCGGCGCTCTCGCCGCAACCGGAGCAGCATTTTTCTACCTGACAAGCTATGAGCAATGGAATTGCAGCACCTCCTCCGTTCCGGCAATGGGCTTCAACGGAATTGCGGCTGCCTTCCTCGGCGGACTCAACCCGATCGGCTCAATTCTTTCCTCGTTCTTTATTCAGCACATTACAGAGGGCGGTGCACACATTGACAAAATGCTCTATCCCTCACAGATTTCCGACCTCATCTCTTCAATCATCATTTATCTTTGCGGCTTCGTGTTCTTCATGAAATATGCGCTCAGCAAGTATCTTGCAAAAAGAGATGAAAAAGACGCGGCAAAGGCTGCCGCAGTAAAAAAGGAAGGAGGCAATAAATAATGTCACTGCTCATTCAATATACATTACTTTACGCTTCCGTTCTTATTCTTGTTGCGCTCGGCGGCTGCTTTTCGGAGCATTCCGGCGTAATCAACCTCGGTCTTGAAGGAATCATGGTCATGGGCGCCCTCGGAGGAACGCTTACAATGCGTCTGCTTGCCTCGGCCTTTCCCGAAGCGCCGGCCATTGTTATTATTCTGCTTGTTATTCTTGTTGCGGCAACAATCGGCGTAATTTACTCATCGCTGCTCGGCGTTGCCTGCATCAGCTTCAAAGCCGACCAGACCATTGTCGGCACAGCCCTGAACATCCTCGGAACTGCTGCTGCAACCGTAATAGTCAAAGCGGTCAACACCAAAGCAGACCCGAACAATGTTTCCTCAGTTGTTGAATATATCAAACCGAAGCAGGCGTTCATTGTCAACATCAAGGGCTTTGAATTCAACTGGTTCATGCTCGTTGCCTTCCTGCTTCTGATTGTTTCATACGTCACGCTTTACAAAACAAAGTTCGGTCTCAGACTGATGGCATGCGGCGAGCATCCCCAGGCCGCGGCAAGCGTCGGCGTCAATGTTTACAAAATGCGCTATGCAGGTGTTCTCATCTCCGGTGCGCTCGGCGGACTCGGCGGAATCATCTACGTCACGAGCGGCGTCAGCGAATGGAAGTTTGAATACGGCGTTGCAGGCTTCGGCTTCCTTGCTCTTGCAGTTATGATTTTCGGCCAGTGGAAACCCACAAGAATTGCTCTTGCCGGCTTGCTGTTCGGCTTGTTCAGAGCGCTTTCCAACGTCTATTCGGGAATTGATTTCTTGGCTTCACTCAATATTCCGAGCGCTGTTTACAACATGATGCCGTACATCATCTCCCTTGTTGTCCTCGCGCTCACTTCAAAGAAATCAAGAGCTCCGAAAGCAGAGGGTATCCCCTACGACAAGGGAAGCAGATAACATTAAAGATAAGAGAGAAAAGAAAAATTTTCACAGGAGGAGAATTTTATGCTTTTCTCTCTTCCTTTTCAAAAGGAGGTTTTCTTATGCGTATATATGACATTATTGCCCACAAAAGGGACGGGCTTGAACTTTCAGACGAAGAAATCGCCTTTTTTGTCAAAGGCTACACCGCCGGAGAAATCAAGGATTACCACGCCGCAGCATTGGTGATGGCTATATATCTGCGCGGCATGACCGACAGAGAAACGATTACGCTAACTAACGAAATGGCTCATTCGGGCGAAATGCTTGACCTTTCTTCCTGCGGCGGAGTGACGGTTGACAAACACAGCACCGGCGGCGTCGGAGACAAAACAACGCTTGTTGTTGCACCTGTTGTTGCCGCTCTGGGCGCAAGGGTTGCAAAAATGAGCGGCAGAGGGCTCGGTCACACGGGAGGAACGGTTGACAAGCTTGAATCAATTAACGGTTTCAGAACTGAGCTTTCACCGGAAGAATTCATTGAGCAGGTAAAAAAAATCGGCATTTGCGTTGTCGGTCAGAGCGGAAATCTCGCCCCTGCGGACAAGCTGCTCTATGCTCTCAGGGACGCAACGGCAACTGTGGGCTCAATTCCGCTCATCGCTTCTTCAATAATGAGCAAAAAGCTTGCCGCAGGAGCGCAGTGCATTGTTCTTGACGTCAAAACCGGAAGCGGCGCTTTCATGAAAACAGTTGAACAGGCAGAACAGCTTTCAAGAAAGATGGTGGACATCGGCAATGCCTGCGGTCGCAAGGTGGCAGCACTTATTACAGACATGAACACTCCCCTCGGCAACAACATCGGTAATACGCTTGAAGTCATGGAGGCCGTTGAAGTTCTGAACGGAAAAGGACCCGAAGACCTTCGCGAAGTCTGCGTAGCCCTCGCTTCAAACATCATCAGCCTTTCGGAGAATATGACGCCGGAGAAAGCCGAAAGCGAAGTACGGCGCGTTCTCGCTGACGGCAGCGCACTTTCAAAGCTTTCGCAGCTGGTTGAAATGCAGGGCGGCTCGGTCAGTCAGATTCAGAACACCGAGCTTTTGCCGAAAGCAAAGTTCTGCCATGAAGTACTCTCCCCTGCCGATGGCTGCATCAGCTTTATGAACGCGGAAAAAATCGGCTCATCGAGCGTTATTCTCGGCGCAGGGAGGGTCAACAAAGGCGATTCCATTGACTATACCGCCGGAATAATACTACACAAAAAGACCGGCGACTGCGTCAGAAAGGGCGAAGTTCTCGCTGAGTTGTTTTCAAACAACAAGGCTGCATTTGCTGAAAGCGAAAAGCATTTCGTTTCCGCCTTTGAATTTTCAGAAAACAAGCCGGCTATAATTCCTTTGATATATAAGGTTATCAGATAACCGGACAAGGCAAACCAAAACAAAACAGCTATGAATCAACCGTGGACTTTCCCACAACGTGATTCATAGCTGTTCGTTTTCAGACGTTACTTTTTGCTCTTTTGGGCTGTAATTATCAGCTTTCCGGAGCATTCAAGGATAACCTTGTCTCCCTCTTTCAAAAGGAGCATTTCCTCATGATTTGAAGCCTTAGCTTTAAAAATTTCACCGTTGGTTGTAATGAGATAAATATAGGTGTTGCCGTCAATGTCAATATAGCGTATAGCTTCAATCGTTGCTGCAACATTCGTTATTTCTCCGGGAGTGTCCTCGCCTTCTTCAACACCGAGCATCGCTTTGTATTTTTCAAGGCACTCTTTTTGCGTTGCGGCGGTGGTAACAATGTTATACTGTTCAACATTCACTGCCGCATAAAGCTTGACAAGACCGCCGGAATCTTTAAGAACCATAATGTATGTCGGCTGAGAGGCAACGCTTATCAGCGACGGAAACGATGCCTGATAGCCTTTTTCCTGAACCTCGCCCTCTGCGGCAGCCATTGCAGACTTTTCGTCGGCACCGGCAACATCAAAATAGTGAGCCTCGCCGGTTCTTTCATTAGCAAGCAGGAAGCCGATATTCGAACTGTCCCCATTGACCGAGGTTATTCCGGTATATATCCAGATATCAGAATCCTTTGAAACATAGCCGTAGTCGCTGAGCGGAACACTGTCGCCCTCCTCTGAGCTTTCGTCGTCTCTCAGATATGTTGTGACCTGCTTGCAGCCTTTCTTTCCGATAAGACTGTTGAGAAAGCCGTTCTGAAGCTTTCCGTACCAGTTATACTGAGTGCAGATCAGGTCGCCGTCATAAACAACATCAATCCAGCGCGGAATGTCCGCAACGGCGTATTCCTGAGTTTCTCCCGTCACGGGGTCAAGAACAACACATCCGCCGACGGTGGTGCCGCCGAAAAGAGAAACGGTTCTTTTATATACGGGCGCAATGTAAAACGGCTTTCCGCTTTCGTCAATTTCAAAGTGTACATCACCGAGAAGCTTCGTCGGATAGCGGAGCCACAGGTGGCGTTCAGCGTTTTCAAAGAAATATGCAGACGGCACATATTTCATTGAACCGTATTCTGTATAATCGGCAGACATTGAAACCGGGTCAACGGTGACATAGCCGACAACGCCGCTGTCTCTGTTGTTGATCCACTTGAAAAAACCGGCGTATCCGAGTGCGGAAACCTTGACAGGCTTTCCACGGTAGTCAATCTGAGTGTAATCGTCGGAAACATTGAACTGGCTGACAACGCTTGAAAGCGAGCCTATTTCTCTGTCGCCGAGCATTCTTGCCGACGCTGTATCCATAAGCGCAATTGAGTCCGTTCCGACAGACTCCGAAATATCCTTTGAAAAATCCGCTTCGCTCACAGTCAGAATTGACGAATACTTTGAAGCGTTAAATACGATGCTGCCGGAAACACTCAGCAGAAAATAGAGACAAATCACGCCGACAAGCACAAGATACGGCTTGAAATTGACGTTGAACTTTCTGTACTCATAGCGCTTGCCCTTTTTGGTTCGTTTTGTAATTATTTGCCGTCCGAAATCTCTGAACCCGAGTGCGATTCTGCGCACGACAAGAAAAACGGCAAAAGCCACAATAAGAAGCCACCAGAAAAAATTCGAGCGGAAATTCAGCGGAATACAAAGTCCGAACGTGCCAATCAGCAGGACAACCGAACACGAAAGAGCGCCGGCAACAAGCGGCCAGATTCTGATTCTCTTCATTCTTTTTCCTCCCCGTCATAAACCATGTAGTAATTATGTATTCCCACATTTTCAAAAAACTTATATTCAAGCGTTTTAAAACCGAGCTTTTCATAAAACGGAACATTTTCCGGGTTCTGCGTTTCAAGTCCAAGCTTATAGCCCTGAGGAACAAGCTCTTCTATTCCCTGCTTAATGAGCCTTGTGGCAATGCCCTTTCCCTGATGAGCTTTGTCAACAAAAACGGGAGAAATAAGCAGCGTGTTCTTTTCAAAAATCTTGTTGTCAAGATTGCTGAACACCCTGAGCGTTTTGATAAGCGAAATATTATATACGCAGAGGAACACCCAATTGGGGCAAAGCATAAAATCAAACATGGTGTAGTCATTGTGCGCGTCGCGCCAGATGCAAATACCCATCTTTTCTTCGTCCTCAAAAATCACGTCCTCGCGGTTAGAGGTGCTCAGGCGTTCGAGCATAAAGTGATAGAGAAACTTTTTTCTGAGCTTTTCGCTTTTTGTTGCGTAAACATGAACCGGATCGTCAACATAGCTTTCTGCCGCCATTTTTGCGTAATACTTCAATTCCTTGCGCGAAAGTTTCTTCTTTTCCATAGTACCTCCGTAGTCCGCTCTGCTGACGCAGAGTTTTTATAATTCCTGCCCTGCAAGTGGCATTGATTTACAATCCCTCTTGCAGACCTGTTTGTTCACCGGAAACGGTATGCTGAACCGTTTTATTGCTTTGCGGTCAGCGCTGTCGGTGTTGCAGTTATATTTATTGAACGTACAGCAACTTCATTCCTTGCGGAATAGATAAACCGTGGGTATATTATATCAGACAACAAATAAATTGATATACCTTTTGATAATATCACGGATTATTCCCGATAAACAAATATTTTTTATTTGTTCATAGCAAAAAATAAGATTATCAACAAAAGATGCTATTATGATATTATACTTGATTAAGCATTCTGCTGTCCTCTGTCAACTTGTTTTTTCTGTTCATATTATACATATACATTGTACCAAATTATGGACTTCAATCTTCCCTTTTGCTTCTTTTTCTGCCGCCCTCATCATTTATCGGTGAAAAAAACTGAGAACGAACCGTACCGTAAAGGCACGCTTTGTTCTCAGTTCATTT
>JAEDIL010000012.1 GCA_016292455.1 Clostridiaceae bacterium | reverse complement strand
GGTGAAATATCATAAAGAACCCGGTTTACGCCCTTGACTTCTGCAAGAATTCTGTCACGGATTTTAAAAAGAACAGAGTACGGAATTTCTTCAACTGTTGCCGACATTGCATCAACTGTATTGACGGCGCGAAGAATGACAGGCCAGTCCCAAAGACGTTTTCCGTCTTTTACACCGGTCGATTTGAAATCCGGTACAACGGTGAAATACTGCCAGACTTTACCCTGGAAACCTGCTTTTGCAAACTCTTCGCGAAGAATCGCATCGGATTCACGAACAGCTTCAAGGCGATCTTTGGTGATTGCACCGACGCATCTTACGCCAAGCCCCGGTCCGGGGAAAGGCTGACGCTCAACCATCGATTCGGGTAAACCAAGCGCTTTACCAACAACCCTCACTTCGTCCTTAAAGAGAAGCTTTATGGGTTCAACGAGCTCAAAGTTAAGATCTTCCGGAAGTCCGCCCACATTATGATGTGCTTTTACTCCGTCACTTTCGAGAATATCGGGATAAATTGTTCCCTGCGCAAGAAAATTAACGCCGTCAAGCTTTCTTGCTTCTTCAACGAACACTTCAATAAACTCTTTGCCGATAATTTTTCTCTTTGTTTCGGGGTCATCAATACCTGCAAGCTTGTCAAGAAATCTGTCAACTGCGTCAACATAGACCAGGTTGGCATCCATTTCGTCCTTGAAAACTCTGATAACCTGTTCGGGTTCTCCTTTGCGAAGAAGTCCATGGTTTACGTGAACGCAGACAAGCTGCTTGCCGATTGCCTTAATAAGCAGCGCAGCAACAACCGATGAGTCAACACCGCCGGAAAGCGCAAGAAGCACCTTTTTATCACCGACCTGTGTTCTTATCTCCTCAACCTGCTCAGAGATAAAAGCTTCTGCCTGCTCTTTTGTTTTAATTCTTTCCATTGTCTCGGGACGTACATTACCGGTCATAATAATATCCTCCAATTCTTTTTCATTCCCATTCCACTGTCGCCGGGGGCTTACTGGTTATATCGTAAGCCACGCGGTTGATTCCCCTGACTTCATTGGTTATTCTGCTTGAAGCTTTTGCAAGCAGCTCATAGGGAATACGTGCCCAATCGGCAGTCATGAAATTATCCGTTGTTACCGCACGAAGAACAAGAAGTCTTTCATACGTTCTGTGGTCGCCCATTACACCAACACTTTTCAGGTCGGTAATAACCGCAAAATACTGTGAAAGATTTTCAGCGTAACCGCCCTTTTCCATTTCCTCGCGAAAAATTGCATCAGCCTGCTGAAGTATTCTAATTTTCTCACGGGTTATGCTTCCGATAATTCTGACTCCGAGGCCGGGTCCGGGGAACGGCTGACGCCATACAAGCTCTCTCGGAATTCCGAGCATCTCGCCCACTCTGCGGACTTCATCCTTGAAAAGACTTTTCAGCGGCTCAATGATTCCCTCAAAACTGACGTCATCCGGCATCCTGACTTTGTTGTGATGAGTCTTTATTGTGTCGGCATCGCCTTTTCCGGACTCAATACAGTCGGGATAAATAGTACCCTGCGCGAAAAAGCCCTCATCGGCGTTTCTTTTGACTTCATCCCAGAAAACCCTGTAAAATTCTGTTCCGATAATCTTCCGCTTTTCTTCGGGGTCTGTAACATCTTTGAGTTTTTCAAGAAAAACATCGCCGCAGTTGACTCTGACAAAGTTCATGTCAAAAAGCTTTACGAAAGTATTCTCAACTTCATCGCCTTCATTCAGACGCATTAGTCCGTGATCAACGAAAACGCAGGTCAGCTGCTTTCCGACAGCCTTTGAAACAAGAGCGGCCGTAACGGCCGAATCAACACCGCCGGAAAGACCGAGAATGACCTTTTTATTTCCAATCTGCTCGCGCAGTTCGGCAACGGTAGTATCAATAAAGCTGTCCATAACCCAATCGCCCTTACACTCACAGATTTCGTAGAGGAAATTGTGAAGAATCTGCTGACCGAACTGGCAGTGGGTAACTTCGGGATGGAATTGAACGGCATAAATCTTTTTTTCGTTGTTTTCCATTGAAGCACAGGGGCAGTCGGCTGTTATTCCGGTTACACGGTAGCCTTCGGGCGCCTTTGAAATGTAGTCAGTATGACTCATCCATACGATGCTGTTTTTGTCAATGCCTTTGAAAAGAGGACTGTCGGTTTGCACTTCAAACTCAATTTTCCCGTACTCGCTGACGGGAGCGGTTGCAACCTCGCCGTTCCTCATATATGCAATTAGCTGACAGCCGTAGCAAATTCCGAGAACCGGCACGCCAAGTTCGAGAATATCCGCCGTGTAATGCGGCGATTCCTCATCGTAAACGCTGTTCGGTCCGCCGGTAAAAATGATTCCTTTATAATTACCCTCTTTTATTCTTTCAATCGGAGCAGTATAAGGGAGAATCTCGGCATATACGCTCTCATCTCTGACACGACGTGCAATGAGCTGATTATACTGACCGCCAAAGTCCAGAACAAGTATTTTTTCCGTTATCATCTGCTGACCCCCGCTGTTGTGTTATCTTCTGATAATTTCTTCTCTCTTAGGACCGTTGGAAACGTACGAAATCTTTACACCGATTTCCTTTTCAATGAATTCAACATATTCGCGTGCCTCTTTCGGAAGCTTTGAAAAATCGCGGATACCTCTGATGTCGCAGTTCCAGCCGTCAAGAGTAACAAGAACGGGCTTTGCGCGTTTAAGCAGCGGAGTTACGGGGAAATCCCGGGTAACCTCTCCGTCAATTTCATAGCCGACGCAAAGGCTTATTTTTTCAAGATATGAAAGGCAGTCAAGAGCAGTGAGGACAACCTCGGTTGCACCCTGGACAGCACAGCCGTAACGGGTTGCAACGCAGTCAAACCAGCCCATTCTGCGCGGTCTGCCGGTTGTTGCGCCGAACTCGCCTGCATCGCCGCCGTGAAGCCGCATTTCCTGAGCCTCGTCACCGAAAATTTCGCTGACAAACTCGCCTGCGCCGACAGCACTTGAATATGCTTTTGTAATTACCGTAACATCTTTGATTTCATAAGGTGGAATACCTGCGCCGACAGCGCCGTAGCCGGCAAGAGTTGAAGAAGATGTGACCATCGGATAGATTCCGAAATCAGGATCTTTGAGCGAGCCGAGCTGACCTTCAAGGAGAATCTTTTTGCCGCTCTTGACGGCTTCACGAATGAGCTTTCCTGTGTCGCAGACATAAGGAGCAATCATATCACGGTACTGTTCAAGCTGAGCGAGAACCTCGTCAACATCAAGCTCCGGCTTATGATAGATTTCTTTTATCATAAGATTCTTGATTGAAAGAATCTGGGTAACCTTTTCTCTGAGATGTTCCTCGTCAAAAAGCTCACAGATCTGGAAACCTACCTTGGCAAATTTATCTGAGAAGAAAGGAGCAATACCGCTCTTCGTTGAACCGAAAGCCCTGTCTGCAAGCCTTTCCTCTTCATAGGTATCAAGCAGAACGTGATACGGCATCATTATCTGGCATCTTTCGCTGACTTTAAGGTTGATTTCAGGCACACCGCCGTCAAGTACGTGCTGAATTTCCTTAATGAGCTTCGGAATATCAAGCGCAACACCGTTCGCAATTACATTCGTGATATGCGGAAAGCAGACGCCGCTGGGAAGCTGATGAAGCGCAAACTTGCCATAATCGTTGATTATAGTATGTCCGGCGTTGGCTCCGCCCTGAAAACGAATGACCATGTCGGACTGAGCCGCAAACATGTCGGTAATTTTTCCCTTTCCCTCGTCGCCCCAGTTTGCGCCGACAATTGCTCTTACCATAAGTTATATACCTCCGAAAACAATTATTCTCCTTTTGGCTTTCGTCCAAAGAAGGTTTTACGTCTAATTATAATACAACGGACCTCAATAGTCAAATAAAAATGTAACAATTAAGCAGGAATACAATAGATTATTTATGTTAAAGTCAGCTATATTTTTCCAATCAGGATTGCAAACAGACAATAATTATTCTGAAACAACAATGAGCAAAAAATGTATGCATAATCAAAAATAAAGCTGCAAAGACGAATGACGGCTGTGACCGCATTTCCCGCCTTGCAGCTTACAACGATTCAATTTCCGGAAATCAATATGTATGCTTTTCAATGATTCCTTTGACAACGTCGGGGTAGTTTGTGATGATTCCGTCAACGCCGCAGCGAATCATTTTTTCTATATCTCTGATTGAATTGACCGTCCATGTATTGACGCGGAGTCCGGCTTCGTGAGCTTCATAAACATACCTTTCGCTAACGAAAAGATTCTGGGGATGCAGCGCTTCAACGCCGAGCTGCTTTGCAACCTCGACCGAATGGCGAAGCATCGGCAGAGCCGTCTTTCTGTTTACACTGTACAAAAAGCCGGTTTTGCAGGTTGAATCAAGCTCCTTTGCTTCAACCAGAAGCTTCGGATCGAAAGACGAAATGATAAGTTTATCAAAAAGTCCGTGCTCTTTAACAAGACGTATTGTTTCACTGACAATTGCAGTTTCATTCTCTTTCGGGCTTTTAAGCTCAATATTCAGAACAGAAATGTCAGCCGTTTCAACAAGAGTAAGAAAATCGTCCATTGTTGGAATTCTTGTTCCTGTATAGCGCGGACTGAAATAGGAGCCGAAGTCATACCTGCGAAGCTCGTCAAGAGTCATCTGAGAAATGCTTCCCTTTCCGTCCGAGGTGTCGTCAATCGTGTAATTATGGCAGAGCACAAGCTGCCCGTCCTTCGTGATATGAATATCGGTTTCAAAACCGTCAACACCGATTTCAATCGATTTTTTGAAAGCCGGAATCGTGTTCTGCGGCGCGTAAATATTTGCACCTCTGTGTGAAATTACATCAAACTTTGCCATTTTTTCTCTCTCCTTAATTATACTCGGCGTTCAATCAGCTTGCTGTAAAGAATATCCGTAAAGCCGTCTGCCTTTATTCTGATTATTTTTGAATTCCTGTGGGCACGTCTGACAAGTATTTTACTCTCAGGCGTAATTTCTATTGCACTTTCCCCGTCACAGCTCAGAAGCGGCAGGCAAAGCCCGCAGTTGCCGACCGAAAGCTCCAGCTTTGTTTCCGGACGGAAGATAATTGACCTTGAAAAAAGCGAGTGGGTGCAAATGGGCGTGATAATAATACTTTCAATTGAAGGGTCAACAACCGGCCCGCCTGAGGAAAGAGAATATGCCGTTGAGCCCGTGGGCGTTGCAACAATCAATCCGTCGGCGTGATAAGCAAAAGAACCGTTGCCGTCACAAACAACGTTTATATCGCACATGCGCATTGATACTCCGCGCGCAATCACAACGTCATTCAGGCAGTAGTTCTTGCTGACAAGTTCTCCATTGATGTAATGCTCTGCGCAAAGCATCATTCTTTTGTCAATTTCATAATTTCCCTCGGTGAGAGATGAAAGCAGATGAAGCTCCTGCTTTTCAAGTCCGGCAAGAAAGCCGAGGTTGCCCGCGTTGATTCCGAGAATCTCCTTGTCATACTTTGCCGCATCGTGAGCGGCATGAATAAAAGTTCCGTCTCCCCCGACCGCAATCAGGGCGTCGCAGGAAGAAACCGCCTCCTCATTAGGCATAAAGCTGACATTCAGGTGGGAAAAGCCGGTTTTCAGTTCAAGCGGCATGAGCACCTGCGCACCGAGACGTTTCAGTTCGGCAACAACATTACAGGTAACCTCAAACGCATGGGAACGAGTAAGATTGACATGGAAAGCAACTTTCATTCTTTACACCTCCCGGCTGTCTGAGACGATTTTTCCGCTCTCGTTGAGTCTGTGAGAACGCTCAACAATCTCGCTGACGGAAAGCGTCACATCATCGCGGCTCAGCCCGTTATTTTCAACATATATGAGATATTCAATATTGCCCTGCGGTCCTTTTATCGGAGAATAATCAAGCGCAAGAACGGAAAACCCCTGTTCAAGCATGAAGCCTTTTATTCCCTCAACGACTTCAATATGCGTTGAAATTTCACGCACAACGCCCTTTTTACCGACCTTTTCTCTGCCGGCTTCAAACTGCGGCTTGATAAGACAAACAGCGCGCGCGTTCTCTTTGAGAAGCGTTTTCGTTACCGGCACAATAAGACGCAGCGAAATGAAGGAAACATCAACACTTGCAAAATCAATTTCTTCCGGTATCAGTTCGTGGGTGACATAGCGGAAATTTGTTCTTTCAAGGTTCACAACGCGCTCGTTGGTGCGCAGCTTCCATGCGAGCTGACCGTAGCCGACATCAATTGAATATACCTTTGAAGCGCCGTTCTGGAGCATACAGTCCGTAAAGCCGCCGGTCGACGCGCCTATATCCATACACACCTTGTTTTCAAGGCTCAGACCAAATTCGCGGACCGCTTTTTCAAGCTTATATCCGCCGCGGCTGACGTAGGGCATTTTCTCACCGCGGACTTCAATGCTGTCCCCTTCTTTAACCGTTTCGCCGGCTTTGGTAACTTTTTTTCCGCTGATATAAACCTGCCCTGCCATTATCAGAGCCTTGGCTTTTTCACGGCTTTCACAAAAGCCCTGTTCAAAAAGCGCAACGTCAAGTCTTGTTTTTTCCGCCACTAGAAAATTCCTCGCTTATAATATTTATCATTGAAGCTGCGTCAAGTTTATATTCTTTCAGAAGCTCCGGAACTGTTGCCTGACTGACAAAGCTGTCATCAACCGCAATAAGTCTGTAAGTTCCCGCATAGCCCTTTTCAAGCAAGCCGGAACCCACTTTTTCACCAACCGAGCCGCTCCGGATTCCCTCTTCAAAGAAAAAAACATGCTTTTTTCCGAGGAGAATCTCAATCGCTTCCTCAGGGAGAGGTTTGATCCGGTTCAGAGAAAGCAGGAAAACGTCTTTTCCGGTTTCCGAGAGCGCGTCAACGGCTTCAATTGCATTTGCCGTAATTCTGCCGTAGGTAACAATGCAGATTTCAGCCTCTTTGTTTCCGTATGTTGCAAACTCAACGCAGTCGTATCTGAGCTTTTTTGCTGCTTCACTCTGTCCGCCGCGCGGATAACGCACGGCAACAGCAAAGCGGTCTGCATTGACAGCATTGTTTATATCGGCTTCAAGCGAACGATAGCAGCACGGAGAATAAATAATTATATCCGGAATTGTTGAAAGGAACGCAACATCCATGATGCCGTTATGGGTTTCTCCGTCCTCACCGACAAAGCCGGCGCGGTCAATTGCAAAAATAACTTTAAGCTTCTGAAGAGAAATATCATGAACAATCTGGTCGTAGCACCGCTGGAGAAAAGTTGAATAAACAGCGAAAACGGGAACCATGCCTTTTTTTGCAAGACCGCCTGCAAAGGTTACGGCATGCTCCTCAGCAATTCCGACGTCAAAAAAGCGATCAGGAAACTGCTTTCTGAAGCTCTCAATACCCGTTCCCAATCCCATAGCCGCAGTAATTGCGCATATGTTCCGGTTGTCAGGAGCGTAGCGGCAAAGATATTCACCGAGCTTTTCCGAAAAGGTTTCAGCAGCTTCGGCAGTTTTGCCCGTTGAAAGCTCAAACGGTCCCACTCCGTGAAAGCGGCTAGGATCTTCTTCTGCAAATTTATAGCCCTTGCCTTTGACGGTGTTGACATGGAGCAGCACGGGCCCGTTCACCTTTTTTGCAGCTTCAAGCGCGTCAACCAGAACAGGAATATCATGTCCGTCAATCGGACCCATGTATCGGTATCCGAGGTCTTCAAAAAATGTGCTCTGACTGTAAAGCTTGTTTTTAAGATCGGTCTTTATGTCAAAAAGTTTTTTTGTAATTTTCTTTCCGATGCTCGGTATTCTGCTAATTGTTTTTTCTGTTGTTGCTTTAAAGCTGTAATAACCCGGCTTTGAGCGGATAACGGCAAGATATTTTGCAAAGGAGCCAACATTCTCCGAAATTGACATTTTGTTGTCATTCAGAATAATAATATGCTTCGTGTTGCTTCTTCCGCCGTTATTGAGAGCTTCGTAAACCATTCCGCCGGTAAACGATCCGTCACCGATAACCGTAACGGTATATGCTTCTGAGCCGAGCATCTTATTTGCTGTGGCAACGCCGAGTCCGGCCGAAACGGAGGTTGAGCTGTGACCTGAATAAAAAGAGTCATGCTCGCTTTCATTCGGTCGGCAAAAGCCGGAAAGACCGCCTTTTTTTCTCAGGGAGTCAAATTTTTCATAGCGGCCGGTCAGCATTTTGTGAGCATAGCACTGATGTCCGACATCGAACACAATACTGTCTTTCGGAGAATCGAAAACTCTGTGGATTGCAACTGTCAGCTCAACAGCGCCGAGATTTGAAGAAAGATGACCACCGTTTTTTGAAACGGTTTCAAGCATTTTTCCGCGTATTTCAGAGCAAAGCTCAACAAGTTCTGCTCCCGAAAGCTTTTTAACATCCTCCGGAGAGCTGACGCGGGAAAGAATATCGTAATTCATATTAAATCATTTCCTTCTTGAAAGAAGCTTTTGAGAAAGCTGTTTGAGATATTCACTTTCCTCGCCGAAAAATTCAAGAGCCGACAATGCCTCATCGGTAAGTTTTCCGGCGTATATGCGGCTCATTTCAAGACCGAGAAGCGAAACATAGGTTGACTTTCCGCTGGCAGCGTCACTGCCTATCGGCTTTCCGAGCGACTCTTCATCACCTATAACATCAAGAATGTCGTCAACAACCTGAAATGCGTGACCGAGCTTTGAAGCATACAGCTGTGCTTTTTCAAGCTGTTCATCGCTTCCGCCGGCAACAACAACGCCCATTCCTGCGCTCGCCCTGATGAGTGCGCCGGTTTTCAGCTTGTCCATCATTTCGAGAGTATCGCTCGAAATCTCTTTTCCCTCGCTTTGAAGATCTGTTACCTGTCCCGCGATCATTCCCATATTTCCTGCTCCTTCGGCAAGCAGAGAAAGCGCCTTTATCGTGCGCAACGGCTCTCTTTTTGCAAAATCGCAGGAAAGGACAGACGAAAACGCGTGGGTAAGGAGTGCGTCGCCTGCAAGAAGAGCGAAGTTTTCCTTGAACCTGATATGACATGATGGCTTTCCGCGGCGCATATCATCATCATCCATGCACGGAAGATCGTCATGAATAAGCGAATAGGTATGAATCATTTCGACAGCGCAGGCAAACGGGAGCGCATCCTCCGCTGAGCCGCCGCAAAGGCGGCAGAATTCAAGTGTAAGAATCGGTCTGATCCTTTTTCCTCCGTTTTCAAGGCTGTATTTCATCGCCTCGGCAACAACATTATCTCCAAAGCTTTCGGCAGCTTTTTCAAGGGCAGTGTTCACGAGAGAAACATATTCCTCGGTTGTATATCCTTTATTCATCCGCCTCACCGCCTGCAATCTGAGAAAGCTCAACTATTCTCTGCTTTGCGTTTTCAAGCGAACGGTTGCAGAACGAAACAAGCCGAACACCCTCTTCATAAAGCTTCATAGACATTTCAAGGTCGTTTTCGCCCTTTTCAAGGCTTTCGGTAATTTCTTTCAGACGCAAAAGCGCCGAGTCAAAATTATATGCTTCCATTTTTTGTATCCTTTCGGTTTTCAAGTTCAATTTCATCGGCGGTGCATTTTATCACGCCGTCTTTAAGCATTATCAGAAGCTTTTCTCCGGCAACCGCCTCGCTGACGGATTTCAGCGTTTTTCCGTTTTCCTTTGAAACAGCCGCATAACCGCGTTCAAGCGTTTTCAGGGGACTTGCGCTGTCAAGCCGTGAGGCAAGCGAAACAAGCGATGAGCCGGAAAAAGAGAGCGCAGACGCGGCCGAAAGAGCCAGCCGCTTTGAAAACATTTCAAGCGTTTGAGAGAGCCTGTCCAGCCTGACAGCGGGACTGTATGCCGAAAGCAGTCTTTCCGTTTCAAAAAGACTCCCTTTCATTTCAGCAAGTTTTTTTTCAAGCGCGGCGGTCATTGAATCAAAAGCACCGTCAAGAGCATAGAGCACCTCGCGATAATCGGGAACAGCAAGCTCCGCAGCGGCCGACGGCGTCGGAGCACGGCAATCGCTGACAAAATCGGCAATTGTAAAGTCGGTTTCGTGTCCGACAGCGGAAATAATCGGTATTTCAGAATCATAAATCGCGTAAGCTACGGTCTCTTCGTTGAAAGCCCAGAGGTCTTCAACAGAGCCGCCGCCCCGTCCGACGATCAGAACGTCGCAGGCGTTGAGACGGTTGAACTTTTCAATAGCGGCAACAATCTGCGGTGCAGCAAGCTCGCCCTGAACGGCAACCGGTTCAAAAACAACCGCCGACAACGGAAAGCGTCTTTCAAGAACGGTCAGAATATCATGAACGGCGGCTCCCGTCGGCGAGGTTATGACACCCACCCTCTGCGGATAAGCCGGAAGACGTTTTTTGTGCGCTTCGTCAAAAAGCCCCTGCTCGGAAAGCTTTTTTTTCAGCTGCTCAAAAGCAAGGCTCAGCGCGCCTTGTCCGTCAGGGATCATTTCATCGCAATACAGCTGATACACTCCGTCGCGTTCAAAGACGGAAATGCTGCCGCGGATAACAACCTTCATTCCGTTTTCAACCCGAAAGCGAACCTTTTCCGCCGCAGAGCGGAACATGACCGCCTTGATTGCCGCAGATTCATCTTTCAGCGTGAAATAAAAGTGACCGGAACGATAGTGATCCGTGAAGTTAGAAATCTCGCCGCATATATAGAGGTGCTTTAAATTGAGGTCTGAATCGATGACCGACCTTATATATGTATTTATTTGAGAAACAGTTAAAACAGACGACATTAAAATTTCTTCTCCGTTGATTTAAGGTATCCGATAATTGCAACGCCTGCGGCATTATCGCTTGAAAACTCCGGCTTTGCAAAAACGGCGTTATACTTTTCTTTGAACCTTGCGCTGATGATTGAATTTGACATTACGCCGCCCGAGTAAACAAGCGGCAAATTGCCGTATTTTTCACGAAGGCGAAGCGTCATTTCATCAAGAGACGCAGAAATATACTCAATACAAAACCGCGCAACATCCTCTTTCGGTTCGCCTTTTTCGAGCATTGCGCGGCACTTGTTTTCAACGCCGGAAAGCGAACAGCAATCCCCTTTCATTGACGGTCTGATTTTAAAGCTCCTGTTGCTCTGACGAGCCATGCGGTCAAGCTCTGCTCCGCAGGGAAACGACATGGAAAGCATCAGACCGACCCGGTCAACAGCCTGCCCGGCTTTCAGGTCAAGCGAAGACGCAACAACCTTCGGTCTGAAAATTTCGCCGCTGTCCGGTTCAACAATCAGCGCTTCGGTTGTTCCGCCCGAAAGATGGAACGCAAGAAAGCGTTCGCGAATCAGTTCAAGCCTGTTTGCGCTGTAAAGAGCCGCCGCAATGTGACCGTGTTGGTGAGTTGTGAAAAAAAGCGGCACCCTTGCAGACAACGAAGTACAGACTGCCGCACCTTTTCCGACAAGAAAGCAAGGCATGTACGAGCCCTCACGGGGGCAAGGCGCAACAGAAGCACAGACACCGTCAGCTTCAAAACCGGTCCGTTCAGCCAGAGCCGAAAGAACCTTTGGAAGCTGACAGGTGTGGTGAAACACCGCGTCGCTCTGCCTGAGTCCTTTTTCCCCCTCCCTGACGGGAAGGAGCATTTTTTCCGTTTCGATTCGCCCGGTTTCGGGGTAATAAACAGCGGCAGAGGTTGTGTAATTGCTTGTGTCAAAGCCAAGATATGCCATCAGTGCTTATCCTTTGCAATCGCGCCGAGAACGCCGTTGATATATGAAGCGTCCTCAACGGTAGCATACTTCTTGGCAATTTCAACAGCCTCGTTGATTGCAACGCCAACGGGGACTTCATCGGCAAAAGCCAGTTCATAAACAGCAACACGCATAACTGCCATTGCGGCGCGCGAAAGCCTGTTTGACGACCAGCCGACAAGCTTTTTTTCAATCATTGCGTCAATAGACTCAAGATTTTCAAAAATGCCCTTGACTGTTCTGATAACAAAGTTATTGACATCGAAAAACTCCGACTCTGCCGCACTTTCAATAATTTCATCAAGCGGCGTTTCACCTAGAAAGCTCTTTTCAAATGTGATGATAAACGCAACTTCCCTTGCTTCGTGTCGTGTCATATTACTTTTTTCCCTTCCGTTTTTTTGGAACGTTTTATGATTGTTCTCTTTCCCCGGACAATCCGGCATTATGCAAAATACGATACCGGGGTTACTGTTATGCCGCCTCGCGGCAGGCAATAATGTTCACAAGTGTCCGCCGTCAAACGAACAAAAGCAAATCTCTGTTTTTCATCAAATCACGACAGTGATTTGGTACTTGGGGATATTGTACCACATTTTTAAAAAGCAAACAACTATTTTGCTTCAATTATTGTCAAATTTTCAGGCGAAATATGCGTGTTGTTTACAATAATTTCAGTAATCTGTAACACCGCAGTCTCGTTTGACTTTCCGCTTTCAATAATAACCTGGGCAGTCTGACCGTTAATTATTACAACGCACTCGCCCCCGATTTTTGCCTTTATGAGTGCTTCGCAGTCGCTCTGCGTTTTGATGTCGGCGTTATACTTATCAAGCAGCAGACTGAGTTCTTTTTTATCGGTATCATTGAGAGATGTGCTTTCAATTGCCTTTTTTATTATATTTTCGACCTCTGCATTCGCCTTCGACTGTTCAAGACGAACCGAAGCAAAATACTCTTCGTCTGAAACGTTTCCTTCTTCCGCAGCAGTTGTTCCGCCGGTTTCGTCTGCGGAATTTTCCTCGCTGACACTGCTGCCTGCAACCAGAAGCGAATCGCCAAGGTTCTTGCGTTCAGACTCGGTACTCTGTGAAGTTCCGGAATCAGCCGCCGGCTTTTTTGTCGGCTTTGAATAATACCAATTCACGGTTACTGCGGCTGCCAGCGCAACAATCAACGTTGCGGAAAGAATCTGCTTTTTCTTTGCAAAAATACTCATAGGTTTCCTCCTGACTATCCGGCTCTGCGGACAACACTGATATTGGTTGAATTTATATCAAACAACGCGGAAACAGTTTCAATTATCCGCTGCCTGATTACACTGTCCGACGCCCCGTCACAGCAGACGGCAACGCCGCTCACTTTCGGATAGACTGCTTTTGTCAGCAGACCGCTTTCACTCCCGTTGTTTTCAACAATCACATATTTGTCCTCGGTTTTTCTTGAATTATCCTTTTGTGCTTCCTCAACGTCCTCGCTCAGATCCCGGGCAAATACCGATTCCTGCGACGACTCAAAAACAATCATTATTTCCGCTTTTCCCGCGCCTTCAATGCTTTCAATCAGCCTTTTCAGCCTTTGCTCAACTTCCTGCTCATAGGTTTCCCGCGAAACAGCAGCCTCTGCACTCTCCTTTTTTTCTCCGGGGTCAAGTCCCGAAACAAAAATCAGAACCATACCGATAATTCCGAGCGCAACAACAAAAGCAATTTTTTTGTTTTCCCTGACCCATTGAGACAACGCACTGAGTGCTTTATTCTTCATTTTCTTTCACCCACTTTATGTTGACTTCGGCATTTTCGCAAATCTCTTTAACGGCATGACGTGCTTTTTTTTCGTCAATCCCCTTTTTGAAAGTCAGATTGACTTGCACCGCCCGAAAATCACCGTCACAGACTACATTCACGCTTTCCGCTTTCAGTCCGTCCTGAATGAGCCTTTCTCTCACAGCGTTTTCGTACCCCTTTTGAGCCACGATTACCGCCGTCTCTTCACTTTTCTTTCTGAATCTGTCCCCGTCCTCTTCCAGGGCGGCGGAATAATCATCAAAAAGGTCTGAGTCAATTTTTGCGTCTTGCATAAACGGCGAAATCAAAGCGCAAATGAGGATTACCCCCACAAGAGCCGAAAACGCATTTTTCATTTTTCCCGTTGGCAGAAGCGAAACAAAAACGGCACTGACAACAGCAGTCACGGCGGCAAGCGCCGCCCAGCTTTTAACTGTTCCCATTATCCTTCCTCCGATTTTAAGTCAGATTTTTCAGACAAACAGCCCGTTTTCAGTGAACGCTGAGCATAAGTCCCGTTGAAATGATTATTATGAACACCTCATAAACAAGCGCAAGCAGCAGCATTCTGACTGCAACCGAAAAGCCCTTGAAAAGCGAAAGAATACCCCTCTGAGAAGCTATTTCCGCCGCAAAGGTGAGCGCCGAAAGAACTCCGAGATTTAACACAAGTTCAAGCACCAGTGGCAAAGTGCAAACAACAACGGCAACAATTCCGACAACGGCAACAGAGCCTTTTATTAGATTTATACTTCCGGCAAACGCCGAATATGCGTCGCTCATTGCGCTTCCCACAACGGGAATGAGGTTGCTGACAAGAAAGCGCAAGCCGCGTACCCCTGCCGCATCGGCAGAAGAAGCAAGAACATTTTTAAGCGCAAGAAAGCCCGTAAAAAACGCTGAAATTGCTCCCAGAGAAAACGTTCCGACCCGCCCGGCAGCTGAAATAAAACGGCCGGCGTTCAAACGGCTGTTAACCGAAAAAGCAATTGTCAGACAAATGACTACTCCGCAGAACGGAACAAGAAGCTTGCTTGAAAAAGCCGAAACACCTTGGGCAAAAAGCAGAGTCAGGGAGCTGTATCCTGCGGCGCTGACCGGACTTCCCGAAGCGGCGACAATTCCTGCATAAACCGGCACGAAACCGAGCATCAGCTTTGAAAGCGAATCAATTATTGTCACCGCCGAATTCAGCAGAGCTTCAATCCGCTGCGAAAGCAGCAAAGCAAAAACGCAGACAGAAAGCGTTTCGAGAATATCCGAGTTTTTTTCACCTTTCAGGCTCGCAAAAACAAAAACAATAATCAGTGCGCCCAACAGCTCAAAAAACATTTTTACGGAGTCTTTTGACTTTTCTTTGAGGTTCGTCCCAAAGTAAGCAGTTATACTCTCAAAAGAAACATCAAAAATCCTTTCCGGATCGATTTCATCAAGTCCGAACGAAGCGAGCGCATCTTTTGTTTCACTGTCAAACGCCGAAAAGAGTGCCCTTTGTGCTTCTTCGGCAATTTCCTGAGTTTCGTTTTCGCCGGATGCCGGCACAGAAAACGGCATAATGAGCAATAAGCAGACTATTAAATATAAAAGCTTTTTCATCATCTTACATACATAAGCGCCGTTTCAAGAACAGACCTGATAAACGGAACACAAAAAACAAGGATAAGCACCCTGCCGGAAAACTCAACAGCGTCAGCCAATGCCCGGCTCCCGTTCTCCCTGCAAAGCGAGGCACAGACAGTGCATACCACGCTGACAAGCATTCCTTTGAGCATTACCGATATGTATGAGTCCGGGATAACCGAACAAGCGTACTTTTCAAAAATACTGCCGATATTACGGGTTAAAAAGCTAATTACAAGAGCGCAAACGACAACAACAAAGCCCAGCTGCAAGGGCAAAACAAATTCCGGTCTGCTTTCTTTAAGGAACGAGGAAAGGAGCGAAGCAGCAAGCGCGACCGCCGCAATTTTCAAAACGAGACTCAAAACCGAATCAGCTCCTTCACTTTTTCAAAAAGCTCTCTGATTTCCGGAACAAGCATGAGAAGCACGATTATTATTCCCATGAGCGTTGTCAGCGTTGCGTATTCGCCTTTTTCGGCGCGGACAAGAATCTGATTGAGAATTGATACTATTATTCCGATTGCGGCAATTTTGAAAATCAAATCTATTTCCATGTCTTAACCCATCCTGATTACATAATTCAGCGTTCATGATATTGATATAAAAATCATTCCTCCTACAAAAACTCCGGAAAACAGACATAGCTTTGAATACTTTTCTTTGGTCTGCTTTGCTTCGCTCAGAAAAAGCTCAAAGCGCTCCGAACAGATGCCGAGCACCTGAAAAACACCTTCTCTGTCGCAGGCGGAAAGGCTTTTTCCGAGTCGCGAAAGCGCTATCCTCTCCTCTTTTTTGAAAGGCAGGCGGCTGTTTTTTATTCCGTTTTCCCACGCCTTCGGAAAGCTTTCCCCGGCGTTCAGGCGGCGCACGCAATCATCGGCGATACCGCTTTCCTTTTCTTCGTTTGCGATTTTTTCCATCAGCTGAGGAAACGGACTTGAAAACTGTCTCACTTCAAGCTCAATCCTTTTCAAAAGCAGAAGCACGCTCTCAATGGCTTTTACCCTGCGGGAAAGAAGCTCAGCCGCAATCGTACCCAAAGCAGTCAGCGCCAACCACACCAAAACGCCGCCTGTATATTTCATCTTTCAGTTCACCGACCTCATAGATATTTTCAACTGTGCAGGGCTTACCCTTTCCCGAAAGAAGAACAACATTCCGGAAGCAGCCGATGTCCAGAAGCAGTTCAATCTGCCTGCGTTGAATCAGCTCGGAAAAGCTTGCCGCGTGAACCGTTGCAATAAAAACGACGCCGCTGTTCGCACCGCCGGCAATTGCACGGATTTCGTCATCGGTTGAAATTTCGTCGCAGGCAACAATCTGCGGAGACATTGTTCTGACCGCAGAGGTTATTGCACTGTTTTTCGGATATGAAGTCAAAACATCGCTGTTCACTCCGATGTCATTAAGACAAACGCCGTTGTTCATCGCCGCAAGCTCGCCGCGCTCATCAATCACGCAGACTTTCAGACCGTTTCCGCCCTCAAAGCCGGAAAGGCGTCTGATAAGGTCACGCAGGACAGTTGTTTTTCCGCTTGCAGGCGGTCCGGCAATTAAAAGACCGCTTATGCTCTTCTTTTTGAACACGCGATTATATATTTCGTCAGAGCTTCCGCAAATTTCCCGCGCCACCCTTATGTTAAGCGAGCAGACATTCCGCAGCGAAGCAACATTCTTTCCGTCGTTACTGACCGCTGTTCCGGTAATTCCGACGCGGTGACCGCCGGGCATCGTAACAAAGCCGTTTGCAATATCGTTCTGGCAGGACTGAACCGAGTAGCCGCAAAGGCAGGCAAACGTCTCTTCAAGCTGTCCTGCCGTGCAGACGGCGGCGTTTCCGGTTTCTTTTCCAAGAGAGGAATTGTTGTTCAAAACAAAGCTTTCGTTGCCCGAAACAAGAACAACCGGTCTGTTTGCCCGCAAACGGATTTCGCAGACGCTTTTTTTCCTTTCCTCTCCGATTCCGAGCAGACAGCGGCGCAACGATTCCGGAACAATTGACACCGCCTCCTCAAACTGTTTCATTATGACCACCTCCAATAATAAAATATGTGTACAAGTCCTTTGTTAGAATAGTTTTTTTTAACTATTGAACTTACGGGCAAAATATAGTATTATGAAAAAGCTACATAGTTAACAGAAAGAAGGCTAATAATGAGTAAGAAAAAAAGCAGGATTTTTTATGACAATCGGTTTGTTTTGCTCGCTTTCGGCGCTTCCGCGGCGCTGATGCTGATTGTATATCTCTGCACTCAGGTCTATCCGTTCGGCGGCAATACGGTGCTGCGAATGGATCTATATCACCAGTACGGACCGCTTTTCAGTGAACTTTATGATAAGATTTTTTCAAAGGGTTCTTTGCAGTATTCGTGGCAGAGCGGGCTCGGAAGCTGTTTTCTCGGCAACTACTTCAATTATCTTTCAAGTCCTATCGGCGCAATTGTTGTTTTCTTCGGTCATTCAAATGTTCCGGAGGCAATCGCTGCCATGGTTGTTATTAAGGCAGCTCTCGCTTCCGCAGCTTTCACATGGTATCTCAAAAAGTCTCTGCACAATCAGTCTCCGGTTTCAATAGCGTTCGGAATTTTATATTCGTTCTGCGCCTATATGCTTGCATATTACTGGAACATCATGTGGCTTGACGCCATGGTTCTTCTGCCCGTAATCCTCCTCGGCATTGAGAGAATCATCAAAAACGGCAGAATTGGCCTTTATACCGGTGCGCTTGCCCTTTCGCTTTTTTCAAATTACTATATGTCATATATGCTCTGCCTGTTTTCAGTGATATATTTCATCTATTATTCAGTGATTTGCGACTGCGAAAAAGGAAAAGTCTTTAAACGTTTCATCAAAAGCGGCTTCCGTTTTGCAGGAGCTTCCCTTCTTGCCGCCGGTCTCATTGCGTTCGCCCTCATTCCCACATATAAGATTCTTCAGACCTGTTCGGCAACCTCAGGCTCGTTCCCGCAGGAAGTCAAAACCTATTTTACCTTTTTTGACTTTTTTGCAAATCACTTCGGCAGTCTTTCAACAACAATAAGAAGCAGCGGAGACGATGTTCTTCCGAACGTATACTGCGGCATTCTTACGATTATTCTTTCAGTCCTCTACTTCTTTACAAAAACAATTTCAAAAAAGGAAAAGTTTGCAACAATCGGACTGCTCGTTGTTTTCTATGCCTCGTTTAACTTCAATTTCCTGAACTATATCTGGCACGGAATGCATTTCCCGAATGACCTGCCGTACCGCTTTTCATTCATATATTCATTCATTTTACTTGTAATGGCATACAAGACATTCCTGCGCATCAGGGAATTCTCTTCAAGACAGATAGGTCTTGCAGGCGCGGCGCTGCTCTTCTTTGTTTTCCTTGTTGAAAAAATCGAAAGCAAGAACGTCGGAGACGGAACGGTTTATATTACCCTCATTTTTGCAGTTTTCTATGTTCTTCTGATGACGATTTTCAAGGACAAAAAATATCTGAAAAGTTCAATTGCAGTTCTGCTTTGCATCTGCGTTTGCAGCGAGGTAATAATCTGCGACGTCAGCGCATTCCCGAATTCAATCACAAGAGAATCCTATGAGGGCGACTATGACGAGTTCCGGGAAATCAAGGATTATATTGACACGGTTGAAAACGAAAAGTTTTACAGAATGGAGCTTTCCTATCTGAGAACAAGAATGGACAACTGCTGGTTTGGCTACAACGGCGTTTCGGTCTTTTCCTCAATGGCATACGAGCGCCTTTCAAAGCTTGAAGACCACCTCGGTCTGATGAGCAACCGCATCAACAGCTACACCTACGCCCCGCAGACTCCTGTTTATAATCTCATGCATTCAATCAAGTATGTTGTCAACAACACCACGCCCAACATACTCAACAGCAAATATTATCAGAGCGTGACAAGTAACGATAAGTTCCAGGCATATTCAAACAATTATTATCTGCCCCTTGCTTTCTGCGTTGGCAGCGCGGTTGAAAGCTGGAACTATGAAAAAGACATGACCAATCCCGACCCGTTTGCCGTTCAGAATGACTTTTTCAAAAAAGCAACAGGCGAAAGCAAAGACGTTTTTATCCGCGCCAACTTTGAATACATCAACTATATGAACGTTGAGCCGTTCTCAGAAGGGCTTGACCAGGGCGATTTTTACTTTTCAAAGAACGATTCCGAAGCAGACGGCAGTGCAACTTTCCATCTGACAGCAAAAGAAGCCGGAAACTACTATGTTTACTTCTACGTTGACGGCGCCGATTCAAAGGATATTTCTGTCAACACACCGCACGGCACAATTACAAAGGCAACAAACCAGGACAGCCTTTTTGACATCGGAAATTTTGAAAAGGACCAGACAATCACTATCAACGTTCCGTTTGAAAAAAGCGAGGGCAGTCTCAAGCTTCACGTTTACAGAATTGATGATGGGGTTTTCCAGAGCGGCTACAAGAAACTCTCTGCAAATGTTCTTGAACTTGCAAGCTTTGATGACACAAAGTTTTCGGGTAAATTCACCGCTGAAAACGACTGCATTCTTTACACCTCTGTTCCCTATGACGAGGGCTGGAGCATCACGCTTGACGGTCAGAAGGTTTCCTCAAATGACATTGTTGCTCTCGGTGACGCACTCATTGGCGTCAAGGTCAAAAAGGGAACTCACGAAATTTCCTTTAACTATGAAACACAGGGTCTTATGACCGGAGCCGCAATTTCTCTCTTCTGCCTTGCCGTTGTAATTCTTCTTGCTATAATCAGTCTCCTGAAAAAGCGCAGAAAGCAAACCAAAAAGAAAGCAAAGGCTTCCGTATTTACGGAAACCGACAATAGCGTTGACTTCTGCGTTTACTACGGAGCAGATGACAGCGACGGCGAAAAGCCGCAGGAACCGGTTCTGACAGAAAAAGAGCTTATTGTTGAAAAGGTTGACATAACCTCGCGCAGAGATTATCCGAGAAAGGAAATCTTTTCACCGGCAGTTTCCGGAGGCGACGTTCACAGAGAGGTTTTTGCTCCGCTTGAAGAGCCCTCTGCAATTGAAAAGGTAACCGAAAAGGAATGGAACGACATTTTCGGTTCGTAACAGCAAAGTAGCTGACACATTCCGCGCAGCACAAAAAAGCTAAAAAAGAAAGCTATAATTCGCAATCCAAAGAAAACACTCTTTGCGAAACGAATTATAGCTTTCATTTTATCTGTTCAAAAATATCTCGTCAGAGAATGATACATATCAATCCGCTGCAACCCTCGTTGATAACACGTTCAAGCGTTTCCTGAATTTTAAGCCTTGCATCCGCAGGCATTTTATAAAGCTTGTTGTGTAGTCCCTCGTTTACAAGGCTGTTGAGCGACTTTCCGAAAATGTTGGACTCCCAGATTTTTGACGGATCTTCCTCAAAATCTTTGAGAAGATACATTATCAGCTCTTCGGACTGACTTTCGGTTCCGACAATGGGCGCAACTTCGGTTGTTATGTCTGCCCGCATCATGTGTATTGACGGAGCGCAGGCTTTGAGCCGAACGCCGTATCTTCCGCCCTGACGCATAATTTCCGGCTCTTCAAGAGTCAGCTCCTGCATGGTAGGCATAACTATTCCGTAGCCTGTTTTGCGGCAATCGTCAAGCGCCTGCTTAAAGCGCTCATATTCCTTTTTGACGTTTGCCAGTTCAACAATATCATTCATGAGCTGCTGCTCGTCTTTAATTTCAATTCCGGTTTTTTCGGTCAGTACCCTGTAAAAAAGCTCTCCCTTGACTGCAACGGAAACGGTTACACTTCCGTTTGAAAGGTCAATATTTTCTATTCTGCTCCCGGTAATATCATCTGCGCCGGAAACGTCAGTAGCAAAATTTTCAGCGTCTTTGACCTTTTTCATTTTCTTTGCCGCTTCAAAAACGCTTGTATATATTTCCTTGCGGAGCCAATGAGTTTTTTCAAGGCGAGAGATCCACGGAGCAAAGCAGATTTTCATTTCGGTCAGCGGAAACTCATAAAGCAGGCGGCGGAGTATTTCGGTTATCTCGCTCTCGCTCATCTCAATGCAGTTTACCGGCATAACGCTCACGCCATACTTTTCTTCAAGAGAGCAAGCAAGTTCTCTTGCTCTTTCACTGCCCGGGTCTGTGCAGTTGAGAAGAACCACAAACGGCTTTTCAATTTCCCTCAGCTCCTCAATAACGCGCTCTTCCGCCTGTTCATATTCGCTTCTGGGAATATCGCCGATTGAACCGTCAGTTGTGACAACAAGACCGATTGTTGAATGTTCGTCAATGACCTTTTTTGTCCCGATTTCGGCAGCCATATTGAACGGTATTTCTTCCTCAAACCATGGAGTTTTTACCATTCTGGGCTGATCGTTTTCAATATATCCGAGTGAGCTCGGAACAATGTAGCCGACGCAGTCAATCATGCGGACATTAAAGCGCGCCTTGTTTTCAAGAGTCAGCGCCACCGCGTCTTCCGGAATAAACTTTGGCTCAGTTGTCATAATCGTGCGACCCGAAGAGGACTGCGGAAGCTCATCGGTTGCACGTTCACGCTTTGCCTGCTCATCAATGTTCGGCAGGACCAGAACATCCATAAAGCGCTTAATGAACGAAGATTTACCCGTACGGACAGGACCGACAACGCCGATATATATGTCACCCTGCGTACGGGACGATATTGAATTATAGATTTTAGAGCTTGTCATAAACATTCCTCCGAGCTTTGGCTTTTTGGTAATGATTATGAAAAGCAAAACGTAATTATGACGGACAACCGGCTCTTTTCAGTTCTTTTTCATTGACACAGCGTTTTTTCGGACAGCTTTTTCGCGGCTACGGATTGTTCTTCTAACAAGCAGTCCGTGAAGCGCCTCCTTGTCAAACGGAACAATCGGATAAAGGTAGGTGTAGCCGCTGACGGTTTTGGTCAAACAGATAACAGCTATTATTATAGCTAATCCGGCAACAAAGCCCCACAGCTTGAATATCGCTGTAAGAATGAGCAGAAGTGTTCGCGAAATTTTGATTGCATAACCCAGCTCATAACTCGGCTGTGTAAAGTTTGATATTGCGGCAAACGCCATGAACAGAACCACTTCCGAAACGAACCAGCCCGTTGAAACGGCGAATTCTCCGAGAACAAGCGCGCCGACAACGCTGAAAGAGTTGCTCAGTGCACTCGGCGTATTGAGCGAAGCGAGCCGCAGCGTGTCAACAACAAACTCGATGACAAGAAGCTGAACTATGAGGGGTACGCTGTTCGGCTCCTTGACAAGCAGAAACTTCATCCACTCCGGAATGCGGTCGCCATACAGCGTCACAAGATACCACGCGGGAACAAGCAGGAGCGACAATGCAAAAACCGCTGCGCGCACATAGCGCAGAAAGGTTCCGATCATTGGCGGAAAATAGTAATCGTTAATATCCTGAATAAAATCAAAAATACCCGTAGGAAGAATCATTGCGGAAGGCGAACCGTCGGCAAGAACAACCACATTTCCGTCGTAAATGCAGGCAGCAGCGGCGTCCGGACGTTCCGTATACCGTACCTTCGGGAACGGATTCCACGGCTGGGAGGGAACCAGGCACTCACGAAGACTTTCCTGACTCATAGTGAGACTTGAAACTTCAACGGATTGAAGCTTTTTTATTACCGAACGAAGCTGTTTTTTGTTCACCGTGTCTTCAAGAAAGCAGACCGCAACGTCCGTTTTAGATTCGCTGCCAATCTGAAAAGCTTTGATTGTCAGTTTAGGATTGCGGATTTTTCTGCGGATGAGTGCAGTGTTGAAAATGATGGTTTCAACAAAACCCTCGTGAGAACCGCGCAGCACCTTATCTGACTCCGGCTCCTGAACACCGCGCGCCGGATAAGTTCGGGCGTCAATAACAATAGCTTCGGTGTATCCTTCAACAATCATTCCTATTGCGCCGGAGAGAATAAAGGTTGAAAATGTTTCAAGGCTTTTTTCAACACTTGATTCAACATAGGTTATATGGCTGTCAAGGAAAGATTCCGCATCCGGACATTCCTTCATTTCCTTTTCGGTCAGCTTGCTGAGATATTCAAGCATTTTTTCAAACATCTCATCCTTGACAAAGCCGTCAATGCAATAGAATGTTACACGTTTCCCGCCGGACCTAATGCGCTTGACGAGAATATCAAAGCTTTCCCCTATTCTAAGTTTGCGGTTAACCATTGTCAGGTTTTCTTCATAGCTTTTTTCAAAATCACTCATAAAATCACCAACAGTATTGTCGGCTGATTTTTGCAGTTTATTCGTTCTTAAAAAATTCTGAATCCGTTATAAAGCTCAACGATTGCGTTCCATGTGAGAGGACCTACATAACCCGTAACCGGCATTGCATAAAGACTCTGAACTGCTTCAACAGCCCGGATGCTTTGCGGACCGTAGACTCCGTCAACCGTAACAGGCGGAACAGCAGGAATATTCCGGGAGATTACGTCGAGATATGTTTGAAGCTGCTCAACCGCCTTTCCGGTTGAACCCTCGGTGATAACATAGCCCGGATACAAAAGCGAGGAATAGCTTTGGAATTCATAAGGCAGCGATTGAAGCGTGATTCTGTATTCATTCAGAATGGCGTTCCACGTTGCTTCGCCGACAATTCCGTCATCAGTCAAGCCATGTTCGCGCTGAAACGTCCTGACTGCGTTTTCCGTTGCCTCACCGAAGACACCGTCAACTGAAATATCCGGCAAAGTGCTGTTGAAAAGCGACAGGAATTTAAGGTAATACTGAATGATGCTGACCGGCTGTCCTCTGTCTCCGAGGCGAAGCGGATATGGGAACAAGCGTTCTGCTTCCGTAATGGTGATTCCCTCGGAATAAAGCTCAGACAAGCGCTTGACAGCGTTATATATCCGCCTTATTGCGTACCACGTTGCCTCGCCGACCACTCCGTCGGGCGTAAGATTGAAAACACGCTGAAACTGCCTGACTGCGTTTTCTGTTGTTCTTCCGAAGCTTCCGTCAGCAACCGGTATTTTCGGTATGCTCGGATAGTTCTGAGCAATGCGGTTCAGCCAGCGCTGAATTTCAAGCACATTGTTGTCGACAGTACCGATCCTGAGCGGCACGCCCGGATAGGTTGAAAAAGACGGAGACACATCAGCCCGTCTGAGGTCAATGTCATCGCCGTAATAGTATTGCAGAATTTCATACGGCGAATAGCCACGGTTTGCAAGAGTAACGGTTCCCCATTGGGAAAGCCCCGGACAAGTGACATTTATTCCGTCGCAGTATTCCGTATAATACGGCTGAACCGTACCCTGCTTGACAACATAGGTGTTGAAAATTTCATCCACGATTTCGGAAATATTCTGAAAGTAATCGCGTCCGTACTGAAATGCCTGGTCAAACTGAGTTGAGTTTGTGATGTCAAAATTATAGCCGCGCGAGCGGTAGTATTCGAGATAGATTCGATTAAGCGCAAGAGAAATCTGAGCAATGATATTCGCGCGTATTGCGCTCTCCGGCCAAGTCGGATATATTTCGCTGGAAGCAACATTTTTGATGTAATCGGCAAACGGAACCGTAACATTCGGAGCGTTTGAACCCGGAGGTCCAAGGTGAACCGTAATGTATTCGGGAACAACAACGGCGTCAGGCATTGCGTTCGCCGTCCCTCATCAAAAGCTCGTCAGGCTCGGATTCTCTGACGTCAGTGCTGTCTTTTTCGTCCGTTCCCAGCGGCAAAAGCTGTATGTTCTGAATAGATTCAACCCCCGGAAAAACAGGAACTCCGAGATACCTGCGGCTCTGGAACCGAGGATGGCTCACAAAAATGTCATACTGCGCATACGGCGGCGTTGTCTGCGGCGACTGGGAAAACTGTTTTTTCGGCGCAGGAAGAAGCAGTCTCGTGATTGCTCCGTTTGAATCGGTAAAGCCGTCAAAATATACCTTGCCGTCCTCTCCGGTTATTATCACGTTCGCGGAGGAGACAGGATAGGCTCTCCCTGCCATAAACACCTGAACTTTCAGAGAACCCAGCGCCTGCCCGTTTTCTCTGCTTTCGGCTGACGGAGCGTCGTATTTTTGAATCACCGGTTCTTCCCGAACCAAAAGCTGCGGCGGCTCCGGTTCCTTTTCCGTCAGCATTTCGTTTTCGGTCTCCGACTCCTCGCCGGCAGCAAAAGCTGCCGAAACAGCAAGCGGCTCATCGCTTCCGTCCTCTGTCTGCCTCTCGGTCAAGGACGCTGCCTCTACGGTTTCCGGTTCGGCAAGTTCTTTAAGCTGCTGAAAAATTGAACGCTTTTTTGCGTCAATCAATTCTTTTTTATACCTTTCAATCATCGAATCAAAGCTGTTCATATAAATCACCTTTCCAAGTGGCTGTCACTTTATATTGGTTACGGCATTTTATGCAAACGGCTTTTGCTTTGACACAAAAGGAACAATAACACAACCAGCCGTGCAGAAAATCCTGCACGGCTGAAAGCTCATATTAAATTCAAAAGTAAATCAGTACACATCAAAGCCTGAAACAAGCCTCATACTTCTTTGCCCAGGCTGAAACAGCACATTTTGACGGTTTTTTGGGCATTGCAGAAACAACCGCCGTAACCTTTGCCATTCGTTTTCCGGTCAGAAGAATCTTTTTAAGCAGAACCTTATCCCTGACAACGTTTTTGACCTTGTTTGCAATATCTGCCGGAGCAATTCCGCCGAGAATCGCAAGGAGACTTGTTGAATCCGCACCTATCGTCAGGTCATCCGCCGTCAGAACGCCTGTTTCAAACATATAATCAAGTTCTTCCGGTCTGAGATCTGTCAGAAGCAGCTTTACGCAGGCAAGTCCGGCAAGACCGGAGCCGAGCTTTTTATAAAAGTCGGTCTGATATTTCCAAAGCGTCTGAATGTCAAATGCGCAGTCCTTATCCGCAATAATTGTGTCGGCAAGAATACGCGCAGCCTTGAAAGAATTTGCAATTCCCGAGCCTATAATGGGAACAGTCATAAATGCGCTGTCTCCGATTGCCGCATAGCCGTCGGCAACAAGAACGGAAAGAGGCTGTCTGACGGGTATCGACACAAGCTGTCCGCCGCGTTTAACCTCGGTTCCGAGACGGGGATTTTCGCTTTGCATTGCTTCAAAGCTTGATTTGATTTCTTCCTCTGTAAGCGGAGCAAAACGGCCGATCAATACATCGGTAAAGTCCTCCTCGCTTGCAACCCAGCCTATTCCGATTTTGCCCTGAGGAAGCATATAAATCTTATACGGATCCTTTGCCGGTTCATCGCTTGCCTTGTTATAAAAAGCGCGATAAACATAAAAGCGCGAGAACTCGCCCTCTTCCTTTTCTATGGAGAGGAACTGCGGAAGACTCTTTCTTATCGGAGAATCCATTCCTGCGGCATCAATCACAAGGTCAGCATAATACTCCCCCTTGTCGGTTCTGATTCCGACAACGCGACTGCCGAACAGAATCGCGCCCTTAACCTCACATTCAAAAACAAACTTCACCCCGTTCCTGCGGGCGTGTGTAACAAGAAGCTCGTAAATATCACGGCGTTCCATTTTAATTTCAAGCTGTCCTTCCGGAACGTCCTGAACAAGTCCTTTTTTGCAGTTCGGACTATAAAACGTCATGTTTTCCTTATAGGTAAATTTTTCTTTGTCAGGCATAGGTATCCCTGCAACGGCAAGCGCTCCGGGGGCAAAAATGTCTGTCCAGTCATAGCCGAGCTCAGTTTCTTTCTTTTTTTCATAAACTGTTACGTCAAAGCCCTTTTCAGCCAAAAGAGCGCCGGCTGCAAGACCGCCATGCCCCGCTCCCGCAATAATAATTGTTTTTCCCATATTTTCTCCTTTTGTAATTGCCCATTGATTTCAACGCTTTTCGGGCGCTGACGGATGAATTCACAAGAGGTATTATAACAGATTACGTAAAAAAATGTCAATATTCCAAAATGATTTGAGAAAAAAGCAAAGTTCTGCTATTATTAGTGAGAGTTAAGAGGCAAAGGGAGAGAACAATGGAAATTACGCTCGAAGGCATCAGAATTGAAGTCACTAAAAAGAAAATGAAAAATCTTCGCATTCGCGTAACGAATCCCGACGGCGCTGTGAAAGTATCGGCGCCGCACGGTATGAGCGACCGCGAAATAAAGTCAAAGATTCTCGAAAACCTTGATTGGATCAGAAAACACACCGAAAGCGGAAACAACTCAGCGCAAAAAGAGCCAAAAAGCGAAGAGCAGCGTCTTGCTGAGCTGACGGAGATTTTTCTCGGTCTGCTGAATGACAGCAGATTCTTCCCTTTGAATGTCAGCGGACAAAAGGTTTCGGGAATACTTGACGGAAAGCTTTCTGCCGATGATGTTGCAAGAATTGTTCTTGAAGCAAAGCTTTCAAAAATGATTCCCCTCTGGGAGCAAAAAACCGGACTATACTGTTCATCGTGGAAAATAAAGAATGTCAAAAGCTATTGGGGAAAATGCAACTATAAAACGCGTGAGCTGTTTTTCAGCAGTCAGCTGGCGCAGCGCGGAAACGATTGCATTGAATATGTTGTTCTTCATGAGCTTGCCCACATAAAATATCCGGATCACCAATCAGATTTCAAGTTGTTTCTGTCAAATTACATGCCTGATTGGAGAAAAATCCGCAACAAGCTCAAACTTCCCGAACAGCCGTAATAAAAAGGGGCTGTCGCATTTAGCGCAGAACAAAAAGAAAAATGCTGAAATGCAAAATTGT
>JAEDIL010000088.1 GCA_016292455.1 Clostridiaceae bacterium | reverse complement strand
AAAGTACACCGCACTTTCGTGAACAGGGCATACTGATCCCCTGCGTGCGTTATCTTGCGTATTATATCACAGCAAAAAAGCAAAAGCAAGATATTTTATCCATTTTTTCTGTTTTATTTTCAGAATTCAGCTCACCTTTTCAAGTTCTTTTCTCAGCCTTTCAATGATGCGCTTTTCAAGGCGTGAAATGTAGCTTTGAGAAATACCGAGCATAACGGCAACCTGCTTCTGAGTATACTCTTTTGAGCCGAAAAGCCCGAAGCGCATTGTCATTATTGTGCGCTCGCGTTCATCAAGCTTCTTGACAACTTCAAGAAGCTGATTCCTTTCGTCCTGCATTTCGAGGTTCCTTCCGACGATGTCGCTGTCGCTTCCGAGAACGTCGGAAAGCAAAAGCTCGTTTCCGTCCCAGTCAACATTGAGCGGTTCTTCGATTGAAACTTCGTTTTTTTTGTTCGCCGTTTTGCGAAGATACATCAGAATTTCATTTTCAATACACCGCGAAGCGTAGGTTGCAAGCTTGATTTTTTTTGACGGACAGAAAGTGTTGACCGCTTTGATAAGCCCTACTGTTCCGATTGAAACGAGGTCTTCAATTCCTATTCCGGTGTTTTCAAACTTTCTTGCAATATAGACCACCAGACGAAGATTATGCACAACAAGCTTGTCCCGGTTCTGGGTGTTTCCGTTTTCAAGCTGTTCAAGAATTTCACTCTCCTGCTTTTTGCTCAGCGGAGCCGGCAGGGTCTGAGAGCCGTTGACATAAAAGAATTCGCTTTCCGCCCCTATCGCTATCATAAGCCGCCTTTTGAGCCAGAAAAGCTTCAATTTAAGTTTTGAAAACATTTATATTCTCCCTTTCCTCAATATTTTCGAGCAGCTGCGGGTGCAAAAGCACCTTAAAATCGGAATTTTTGATTCTTCGGTCGGTTATTGCTATATAAACGCCGTCGGTCTCAAGCTTTCCCCTGACGCAGTTCACAGAAAGCTTATCGGGACGAAACGCTTTGAGAACCGCTTCACTCGTTACGCACGAGCACGGAACAAGTCTCAGCTTTTCGTCCGGTATTTCAAAATCCGCACCGAAAAGTCCTCTTTCGGCAACAACAACCGGCAGGGAAGAAAACGGCTCAAAAAGCGAGTTTCCGGTGTCGAGCAATGCGCGGCAGGAAAAGTGCTGACCGCCATATTCAACCGTAACCTCATAAATTGAACCGGTGGGAGCTTTGTGCCTCAGCAGAAGGTTAACACCGCTCAGAACAAAGTAGCAAACCGCAGTCAGGATAACAAGAGTGAGCGCGTCAATATTAAAATATACTATTCCGACGGAAAGAAACATGGACTGCGGTGAGACAAAAAGCTGCAAGGCAAGCATGAGTCCGGCAAAAATGAAATTGACAAGAAAAAACGAACAGAAAAGCCGAAGAAATTTCTTTTTCCCGAACGGATAGAACGCCGCAAAAAGCAGAAGGAGTGAAAAAGCAAGTCGTAAAGCAGTCAAAACAAAGCTCGTTGCTGTGTCAATGAGAATCACAAGAGAAAACGCGCCGCCGAGCAAAGCGGAGAGGACTGCACGGACGCGCGAAACCGGAACGCGGGAAACCAGCGAGCAGGAGCGCAAAAGCGCGTAGGTGACGTAGGTGTTTATTACAAAAAGAATGTCTGCATATATTACCTGCACAAAAACCACCCTCTTTGCTTTTCCGAATAAATTATAAGAAATTCCGACGGCGAAAGCAGTCGGAATGTGCGAACGGTAAAAATCTTTGAGTTTTCCTTGATTATCCAATCGCGGCGTGATATAATTGTATCAACAGAAGAGAATTTTTCTATGAAAGGAGACGGAACAATGGGCAATTTTGACCTTGAAACATTCCTTCATGACCTCAAAGTATTTCTTGAAGAAATGTTTGCTGCGCTGAAAAAACTTTTCGCCGAATAATTACAGCTATAACTAAAAAGCTCCCGAAATCACCTTGACGGTGTTTTCGGGAGTTTCCTTTTTATGTCCTGTGGTTTAATTCGCTTTCATCAAGCAGAACGGCGTGGGCTGTTTTCAAGCCGTCAACCGCTGCCGAAACAATTCCCCCGGCATAGCCGGCGCCCTCACCGCAGGGATACAGACCGCGTATATTCGCCTGAAAAATGTCGTCTCTCAGAATTCTGACGGGTGAAGAGCTCCTGCTCTCAGGTGCTGTCAGAACAGCTTCGGGCAACGCAAAACCCTCCAGCTTTTTGTCCATCTGAACAATCGCTGAGGCCATTGTGTCGGTAACCTTTTTCGGCAGCACAAGGCGAATATCCGACGGAGTTACACCCGTGGTAAAGCTCGGATTAACAAAGGAAAGCTTTTTTGACGGTGTATCATTCAAGAAGTCACCGACAAGCTGACACGGCGCAGTATAATCTCTGCCGCCAAGGTCAAAGGCACGGTGTTCAATTGACTTTTGAAGTTCAAAGCCGGCAAGAGGATGCGGCGACGGGAAGTCCTCCGGATATACATTGACAAGAATTGCAGAATTTGAGTTTTCCCTGTCGCGAGCAAATTCGCTCATTCCGTTTGTAACCACTCCGCCCGTCTCGCTCGTTGCGTTGATTACCGTTCCGCCGGGGCACATGCAGAACGTATATGCTCCCCTCTCGTGCTCGCCGTGGCAGGCAAGTTTATATACCGCCGCCGAAAGCGCCGGATGTCCGGCAAAGGAGCCGTACTGAGAGCGGTCAATCATCTCGCGGGGATGCTCAATTCTTGCGCCGACAGAAAACGGCTTCTGAATCATATTCACGCCTTTTCCGTGGAGCATTTTCACAGTATCACGTGCCGAATGACCGATTGCAAGAATAACCGTGTCGGTTTCCATGTCAAAGCTTTTTCCGTCCTTTTCATAGGTAACGCCCTGAACGGAAACATTGTATACTATCAGATCCGTGAGCCTTGCGCCGAAAATCACTTCACCGCCAAGGGATATTATCTCCTCACGCATGCTTTTAATTACTCCGGCAAGCTTATCAGTTCCTATATGCGGCGTTCCCGACCAGAGAATCTCCCGGGGTGCGCCATGCTCACAGAATTCAAGAAAAACCTTCCGGCAAAGTGTGCTTTTGATTCCGGTTGTCAGCTTTCCGTCAGAAAATGTACCGGCACCGCCCTCGCCGAACTGAACGTTTGAGTTTTCGTCAAGCACTCGCGTTTTAAAAAAGCGGGTAATATCTTTTGTTCTCGTTTCAACATCCGCGCCGCGTTCAAGGACAACCGGACGAAGACCTGCTCTTGCAAGAGTAAGAGCAGCAAAAATACCTGCCGGACCGAAGCCGACAACAACCGGACGGAACGCCGAAACGCGCTTGTTTTCCGGCATTTCATAAAAATACGGCTCACTGAGCGCAACATTTTTTGACGAAGCGCGGCTGACTATCTTCTGCTCGTCTGCGTCAACGGACACATCTGCAATATATACAAAGTGAACATCGCCTTTTCTTCTGCTGTCAACCGAGCGGCGGACAACAATAACGTCTTTGAGCTGTTCTTTTTTGATTTTCAGAGCTTTGGCGCAGGCTTTGTAAAGCTCCTCTTTGTCTGCGTCAAGGCTTTGCTTTATTTCACTTATCCTGATCATTTTTCACTCTCCCGAATGATGCTTTCTGCGCAAAGGCGGCCGCAGGAAAACGCCCATTGAAGATTATAGCCGCCGCATTTCCCGTCAACATCGAGCATTTCTCCGCAGCAGTAAACTCCCTTATGCTTTTTTGATTCGAGCGTCTTTTCGGAAAACTCGCTTCGTTTGATTCCGCCGACAGTCACCTGCGATTGTGCAAATGAACCGACGCCGGTTATTTTGAAAGAGCATTTTTTGCAAATGCCTGCAATTTCACGAAGCTGCTTTTGCGAAAGCTCTTTCATCGGCAGCTGCGGCGAAACACCTGCTTTTTTCAAAAGACAAACGCCGATTGTTTTATGCATAAATCCGGAAAGCAGGTTTTCACTTTTCAGCCCCTCACGTCTTGAAATGAACGATAAAACATTCAGCAGTTCATCAAACGAAAATGACGGAACAAAATCAACATCAACCGATAAATTCTTTTCTCCTTTAAGCCTGAGGCGGGAAACAAAAGAGGAAAGCTCCATTGAAACAATGCCCGAAAGAGAACAATCGGAAAACTGAAGCTCTCCCTCGGCCGCTGCAACCCTTTTTCCATCTGAACGCAGCGTCATCCGGACGCCTGCGCGGATACCTTTAAGGCTGTTTGTCATTTTGTCGTCAGTGACAAGCCTTACAAGCGCCGGCGCGGTTTTTGTTACGGAATGTCCCAGCGATGTCAGAAGCGAATACGAACCGAAGTCCTTGACAGCTGATTGTGAGCCGCAGGCAAAAACCACTTTTTCAAAGCTTTCTTTTCCGTTGATTATATATGCATTGTTCCTTTTTTCAATCTTTTCAACAGTGCACGAGCAAGAGAAGCGTACGCCCAGCCGCTCACATTCAAAGCGCAGCGCGTCAAGCACACTCGAAGCCTGATTGCTCAGAGGGTAAACCCTCCCCTGCATGTCCGCCTTTGAAAAAAGCCCGAGCGATTCAAAAAAGGATATGTTGCTTTTGGCAGAAAACTTTTCAAGCGCAAAGGAAACAAAGTCCGCGGCTTCAAAATAGTCCCGGGGCGAAGCGGAAAGGTTGGTCATGTTGCACCTTCCGTTTCCCGTTGAAAGCAGTTTTTTGCCGACGCGTTCGTTTTTTTCAAAAACAGTCACATAAAGCTTTTTGCTTTTTGCCAGCGAGCAGGCACAAACAAGTCCCGAAGCGCCGCCGCCGATTATCGCAACGCGCAACCGACTCACCCTCTTTCGTTTGTTATACGGCATATTGTATCACAAAAAAACAGATTGCACAAGGGAGCGAATAACACAAATCTTTCTGACACTTCTGCGTTGTAAATAGATGTGACCCATTTTTGGTAAAAACAAAGTACAGATGTAGTATACCGGTCTTTGAATACCTTTGTCTGTTTGGTTTTTATAGCTTTTTATTGTAAATGAGTCTATATGAGACACTGTGCGTATTTGAAAAAAACCAAACAAAAATCCGTCATTTTCTATATTTGTATGATTGACAATTATGTGATTTAATGATATGATTTTCACAGATTCTTGTTACTGACGGATTAGCAGAGCACTGCATGGGAGCAAGAATTTTTTTGATACTCGCCGTCCGTCCGGGCACAGTTAGGATCACATGTCTTAACTGCGCCCTTTTTTGGTTTTGAAAGGAGGTTTTTTTATGAAAAAAGTTGGAATTGACATGGGTAGCGACAGCGATTTGCCGGTTGTTCAAAAAAACAATTGACACCCTGAAAGAATTCGGTGCACCTTACGATGTACACATTCTTTCGGCGCACAGAACACCCACTGAAGCTGCGGAGTTTTCAAGAAACGCAGAGCACAACGGATATGGTGTTCTTATTGCAGCCGCGGGAATGGCGGCGGACTTTATAAAAATGTACCCGGCAATTACGATATTCGTATGTTTGAATCCGCAGTTAATTGTTTTAAGAAATAAGGAGGAACAAAATGGCTTACTTATCAGATATTGAAATTGCGCAACAGTGCAAACCCGAACATATAAAGGAAATTGCCGGACGTGCTCATGTTGATGAAAAATATATTGAACAGTACGGCAACTATAAAGCAAAGGTTGACCTCTCTCTTTTAAGCGAAACCGAGAGAGAAAACGGAAAGCTGATTCTTGTAACCGCTATTACCCCGACTCCGGCAGGCGAAGGCAAAACAACCACAACAATCGGTCTTGCCGACGGTCTCAGAAGAATAGGAAAGGATGTTACGGTTGCCCTTCGTGAGCCTTCCTTGGGTCCTGTTTTTGGAATCAAAGGCGGTGCCGCAGGCGGCGGATACGCTCAGGTTGTTCCGATGGAAGATATTAACCTTCATTTTACAGGCGATTTTCACGCAATAGGCGCCGCAAACAATCTTCTTGCCGCTATGCTCGATAATCACATTCAGCAAGGCAACGCCTTAGGCATTGATGTAAAGAAAATTACATGGAAACGTTGTGTTGATATGAACGACCGTCAGCTTCGTTTTATTGTTGACGGTCTCGGCGGAAAAGTGAACGGAACTCCGCGCGAGGACGGTTTTGACATCACCGTTGCAAGTGAAATTATGGCTGTTTTCTGTCTTGCAACGTCAATACCCGACCTTAAAGAAAGACTCGCGAGAATTATTGTCGGTTATACCTATGACGACAAGCCGGTAACCGCAGGAGATTTGAATGCGCAAGGCGCTATGACAGCACTTCTAAAAGACGCGCTTAAACCCAACCTTGTTCAAACTCTCGAGGGAACTCCTGCTTTTGTTCATGGCGGACCTTTTGCCAATATTGCACACGGCTGCAACTCGGTTATGGCAACGCAAATGGCTCTTAAAATGGGCGATTATACCGTAACCGAAGCAGGTTTCGGTGCTGACCTCGGCGCTGAAAAGTTTTTTGATATTAAGTGCCGTATGGCAGGTCTTACGCCTGATGCGGTTGTTGTTGTTGCAACTGTCCGTGCATTAAAAATGCATGGCGGTCTTGACAAAAAGGAGCTTGCAAACGAAGATCCGGCGGCTCTTGAAAAGGGCATTGTGAACCTCCTTCGCCATGTTTCTAATATTAAAAACGTTTATAAACTGCCCTGCGTTGTTGCCGTAAACAGATTCCCGACCGACACTGACACCGAAATTGATTTTATTATCAACAAATGTAAAGAACTCGGCGTTAACACTGTGCTTTCAACCGTCTGGGCGGATGGCGGCAAAGGCGGAGAAGCTCTTGCAAAAGAAGTTGTTCGTCTTTGTGAAGAAGAAAAAGGCGACTTCAACTTCTCTTACGAAGATGATTTAAGTATTACGGAAAAAATTGAGGCTGTTGTTAAAAAGGTATATGGCGGAAACGGAATTGTTGTTACGCCGAACGCCAAGAAGCAGATTGAACAGCTTGAAAAACTAGGCTTTGGAAGGTGCCCTGTTTGTATTGCAAAAACTCAGTATAGTTTTTCCGATGATCCCACAAAGCTCGGCGCGCCAACTGATTTTACGGTAACCGTTAAAAATGTCAAGATAAGCGCCGGTGCGGGATTTGTTGTTGTTCTTACCGGAGATATTATGACAATGCCGGGACTTCCGAAAAAGCCTGCCGCAGAGAATATTGATGTAGATGAAAACGGCAGGATAACGGGCTTGTTTTAATAATACCCTGAAAACAACAAGGTTGAAGCAATAATATTAAGAATCCGATAGATTCGACAAATTCGAGTCTATCGGTTTTTTTATATAACGCTTTTCAATATATTTCCTTGTTTTTCATTATAGTTTTCAGTCTTCAAAGTCATACTGAAACCCAACTTCCCGGCAAAATTACCCTATACACATAGGGCAAGCGATGTCGAGAAGCTCATAAAGAGTTCGCATGGCTTTTGTCGGCGGG
>JAEDIL010000011.1 GCA_016292455.1 Clostridiaceae bacterium | reverse complement strand
GTTGATATTTACACAGCAATTTGATACAATCTATTCGACAAACTTGAATTTGACGAACAGAAAAAACAGCCGCCCTGCCACAGATTTTTCTGCACAATCATCTCTAAAAATCCGATGCTACGGAGCGTTGCATAGCCGCTACGGAACAATTCTTGTTTTAACAAAACGAGTGGCGTAAACTAAAAATGCAAAAACAAAAACTCAAATCGTGGAGGTCTTATTATGACACTCGGAGAGAAAATTAAGAAAGCAAGAATTGAAAATGGACTTACCCAAGAACACCTTTCGGAAAAGATGATGGTTTCTCGTCAGGCAATTACAAAATGGGAAGCAGATAAGGGAATTCCCGATGTTTCAAACCTTAAATTATTAGCACAGCTTTTGAATGTGAGCATAGATTATCTCTTGGACAATGGCAGCGAAATTGACATCAATGTAATTCGGGAAACCATTGATATTTCAAAATACGGAAAAGCACTTATCAAGAAAAAACTGACGGATAAGCTTATGCTTGAAAAATATCCTTCTGCTGAAATAAGAACTCTGCTCCCACAAAAGAAGCGGGATAGGGTGGACAAAGCATTTGATTTCTTCATTGATTTCTTTACCCCTCTATGCGGATTCAGTGGTTTACAAAACAGCATGAAACTGCTCGGTACAGAGTATTACATTGTAAACGAGGATAATCTGCAACTCTTTGTTTCTGTCAACTACAAAGAGGGCTATATGGAGAGCCGTAGGATGGTAGAACTTCACAACACTCGCACGGGAGATAAATTTTCTGTTGGTGATTTGATTTTTACAGATTGCGGAGTTCTGAATGCGAAATAAGTGTATTTCAAAAGCCTTGAAGCTAACCAATTCCAATTTGATAAACTGATTAGCATAGTTTCAGTCCTAAAAGAGAGTTTCACTTCCCGCTTAATAGTTTCATTTTTTGAGTGAAACCAAATGAAACCTTTTGAAACCGTATCATTATTATCAAACTAACTCACGAAAAATCCCACATTTGTCTGTCAGACCAATGTGGGATTTTTCATGTTATCCGTGCTATTTCGGTTGGAAGCACAAAACCGTCTTTTGTACCCGTTCACCTGCTGTCTTGAATTGTTCGCTGTTGAATTTTTCAGAATTTTTTTGAACGCCTTCCGGTACTTGACTTTTTGGGGGCAGTCTTGTATAATAACAAATGTTATACATCATCTGTTGCGTATGAAAGGAAGTCGGATTATGCCGCCGAAAGCAAAGTTTACAAAAGAAGAAATTGTTGCCGCCGCGCTGGATATTGCAAGGGAAAAAGGACTTGATGCCGTAACGACAAGAGAAATTGCCGCGCGTCTTTGTGTTTCAACAAGGCCGATTTTTACATATTTCAAAACAATGGACGAGTTGAAGGTTGAAGTATTCAAATCTGCCGAAAATATTTATCGCAGTTATGCCGAAAAGGGACTTAGTGAGAAAGTTCCGTTCTTCGGCTTTGGCAAAGAGACACTCAATTTCGTTTATAATGAACCGGAGCTTTACAGGCTTTTATTCCTCACTTGTCCGGCAGACGAAAGCTGCAACGCCGTTTTCACGCTGGAACATTTTAAAAAACTGGTTCGCGAGCCGATTATGAGAGAATACGGTGTTGACGCAAAAGTTGCAGACTGGTATTTTTCAAATATGTGGATTGTTTCCAACAGCGTGGCTTCACTCATTGTCAGCGGCAACTGTCCCTATTCGCGCAGGGAGCTGGAACTGATTTTAACTCAGCACAGTCTGAGTCTTTTCAAAGCAATCAAAGAAATTGACGGCTTTGTTGACGGAAGCTTTGACCGGGACGGCGAATTCAGAAAACTTCTTGAAAGAAAAGATAAGAAAACAAAATAATAAATAGAAACTGCCGGGGTATGCCGAGCACTGATAAAGAAATACCGCCTTATCAGTGCTCGGCATGCTTCTACGGCAGTATTTTGTTGAAACTTGTACAATTCAGGGGCTTGAATTTTGTCAGGATATATTTGTTGCTATTTGTTGAAAAAACGGTGAAAAATTGGTATACTAAAACAAGCAAACAATTTTAAAAAGGGGACTTTCCATGAAAAGCATTATTAAACGCTCGGTTGCTCTCATGCTTTCACTTCTTTTTGTGCTTTCGCTTTGCGCCTGCAAAGGCGAACAGCCGGAGGAAACAACTGCTGCGCCAACAACTGCGCCGACAACAACCGAACCGCAGCTCACCGATTATAACCGCCTGACCGGTCTTGACGATCTTTCGGAAAAAGCGAAAGGTAAGCGCCCGGTTGCAATAATGATAAACAACATCAATGTTTCCCTCCCACAGTACGGAATCGGTGGCGCCGACCTTATGTTTGAATGTCTCGTTGAGGGCGGAATTACCAGAATGATGGCTGTTTTTGCCGATTATACCAAGGTTCCGAATGTCTGCTCGGTTAGAAGCTGCCGCTATTATTATCCGATTTTTGCCTATGGACTTGACGCGGTATATTTCTGCTTCGGCAGCAACAAATCGCTCGGAACAGCAACGCTGAAAAGGCTCGGAATTGATTATTTTGACGGATCTGAGAATTATGACGAGCTTGTTTTCGGAAGAGATCCCGAGCGTCTGGGACGTTACAGCCGTGAACACACTGCTTTTGTCAAGGGTAAGAATATTCCTGAACTTCTTGAAAAATATAAGGTTCGCACAAAGTATAAGGCGGACAAGGATAACTATATTTTTGATTTCAGAAAGCCGCAGAAGGTCAGCTCGGCCGCATGCAAAAAAGTTGTTCTCAATTTCTCAGATCCCTATTACAGCACTTTCACCTATGACGCCAAGACCAAAAAATATTTGAAGCAGCATTCCGGCAAGGAGCACATTGACTCTGCGACAGGAAAACAGCTTGCCTATACAAATGTTTTTGCCCTTGAAACCGATATTTCGCTTTATGGCGGCGGACCGCTTGTTAAAATGAAGTGGAAGGGCGGAACCGGATACTACCTTTCATACGGTACTGTTCAGAAAATTAAATGGAGCAAAAAGAGCGAGGACGCAAACATCGTTATAACGGATACCAAAGGAAAAGAGATTCAGGTCAACAAGGGTAACAGCTATTTCGGCTTTGTGAATTACGGAAATGTTGACATCAAAAAAGGATAAGACAGAAAAGAAGCTGCCGCCTGTGAATTTTTACGGGCGGCAGTGTTTCTGTTTTTAAGACCTGCCGATTATTCCATCGGCAACACGTTTTGCGTTTTCGCAGTCGCAAAAATCAAAATTGAGTTTTTTAAACCGGTTATTCCTTTCAGCGTCAAAGGGTTCACGAAGCAGGCGGATAACCTCAGCGGTTGTTTGTGCAATGCCTCCGGGAAGTTTTGTGTCATAGTCGAAATAAAAGCTTCTTTCCTTTGCATATTTTTCCTTGTCATAGGCAAAAAACACCGTCTTTTTTGAAAGCAGGGAAAAGTCCATACAAATTGAAGAATAGTCCGTAATGAGCGCTTCGCAGGAAAGCACAAGCTCTCTGACGTCTGAGTAATCGGTAACATCAAAAGCGAATTGAGGAATGTCGGATTTTTCATGCACCTGCGGATGAAGCCGCACAAGGAGAGCGTAATCCTCGCCGCATTCACGGCGGAAAAGTTCAAAATCAAAGTGGCTGAGGAGGGTTTCGTTTTCCTCTTTTGTACCCCGGAACGTCGGTGCGTAAAGAACAAGCTTTTTTCCTCGGAGAGCGGGATATGCTTTTTCAAGGCTTTTTTGCGCTTTTTCCTTGTTTTCTTCTTTTAAAAGGAAGTCTGTTCTCGGCGCGCCGAGAGGAAGAACCCGTTCTTCTTCAACACCGAACGCTTCGGCGTAGACGGGAACAACGGCTTCTGACGAGCAGACAACAAAGGAAAGCTTTCGGTTCGCGGCAATTTCATCCTGCCTGAGCTGACCGGGCTGTTCAATTGCAAGACCGAACCGCTTGAATGCACCCTCCGCGTGCCAGAGCTGGGTGACAATTGCGTCAGGCTTGAAGTTCAGAATCGCCATGGGCAAAAAGTTGTCATTGAGGAAAACATATCTGCTTGTTGCAAGCAGACGGCTTTTTTGGAAAAAGAAGCTGAAAACGCGGGGAACATTCCGTATTGCAATGTCAAGGTCGCGCCGCGTGATTTCAACACATTCAAAGCCGCGACGTCTGAACTCCTCCATTACTGCGCCGAGACTGTCTTTGAAGTTTTCGTTGTGCATTGAAACAAAAGCAGCGCGCTTATTTTTCACGGGAAAAAGAGCCGCGGACATATTGAACATAAGCGCATATATCCGGTAAAACAAACGCTTCATTTTTATCCCCTCCTTTTCAGAAGCAGTGCGTTGAGCGCCCGCAGGGTAAGGGACGAAGCGGGGAGCGAAAGGCGGACGAGTGTTTTGAGCGCGTTTTCGTCAAGCGGTGAGTTAAAAGAAAGGGTGATGAGTGCTTTTTTTGCCTTTCTTTTTGCCTCGGCTTTGCTTTTCACAATGTAAAGATTAGGCTGTTCTGAGTATTCGGGCAAAAGCCTGACTTTTTCGTCCTCTTCGGTAAAGACCTCAAAAAGAGGGCAGGACTGAGCATACAAAGAGGAGAGAAGCGGAACCTGCTCTTTTTTTATATAAAACGAAAACAGCGGATTTTTGCAGACGTCCTCTTTGCTTTTTCTGATATGTTCAAGGTCAAGGTCAGGGTTCCGGGCACAAAGCTCGGAAAAGCGCTTTTCCGTCAGCCTTGCTCTGAGCGAGTCAAACTGAGCTGACAGGTCTGAAATGCTTGCGCTGTCCAGTGTCCACAATTTGCGGTAAAACTGAGAAACGAGAACGTGGAGCTGTTTGAAAACAATTTCTTCAAGATAATCTCTTTTCTTTTCCTCGTCTGCATTACCGAGTGCTTCTTCGGCAAGAATGTATACCTCACCCATGCATTTTTGAAGCGAGCTCAGACTCTTTCGGCAGGCGCGCTGACTGACGGATTCACCTTCGCTCCGGGTGTGGCGGCGATAGCAAAGACAGCTTTCATTCGTTCCTGCAAGTTTTGCACCTGAATATACGGCTTTGAGGAAGAAGACCGCCTCCTCAGAAAAGGTGTACGGCGGAAAGGTCACGCCGTTTTTAAGCAGAAAGCTGCGGCGGTAGCATTTGTTGGAAACCAGAACAGACCACAAAAGCCGTTTGTCAAAGTTTTCAATTTCAGCTTCCTTTGAAAGCTCATCGGCAAAGCTATGGAAAGCACCGGGCTTTTTGTCTGTATAGTTTTGCAGTCTGCCCATGACAATATCCGCGTTCTTTTCCTTTGCCGTTTTGAAAAACGCTTCGAGCGAAGAGGGGGTGTACCAGTCGTCAGCGTCAAGGAAAACAATATATTCTCCGCTCGCTTTTAAAAGTCCGTTGTTCCTTGCAGAAGAAACTCCGCCGTTTTCCTGAAAAACGCCGTGTATGAAATCATACTTTTTGCAATAGCTGTCGATGACCTGCTGTGTGCCGTCGGTTGAGCCGTCATTGACTATGATTATTTCAATTTCTTTGAGTGATTGAGAAATCAGGCTTTCAAGCGCGTCTGGAAGATAGCTTTCGCTGTTATATGCCGGAATTACAACTGAAAGCTTTACCATATACGGATACCCCACTTTAAAAAGTACCTGATGATTGACTGAATGTGAACAATGAGCAGCTTTTTGCTGCGTTTGCTTTCTCTTTCCCAAAGGTGGGTGACTTCTGCCATGGGGAAAAAGTACGCCTTGTATTTTCCGCTTTCGCTGACTCTTCTTGCAATGTCGCAGTCTTCAAGATACATAAAAAATCTTTCATCAAAGCCGCCGAGAGCTCTGAAAGCTTCCGTTCTGAAAAACATGAAGCAGCCCGTTGCGTTTGAAATCTCCGTCACGCGGTCGGACGGTGCGTCAAGCATGCAATATTCTTTCATGGTTTCCGACGGCTCATCGCCGCTGTGAAAACGGTGGGAAGCGAGGTAGCGGAAAGTCGGATTGCGCTTTCCGAGCTGCTGAATTCTTCCGTCGTCAAAAACAATCTGCGGCGAAAGAAGTCCGGCTTCTTCGTGTTCATCTGCCCATTCGCAAAGGGTTGAAACAGCGTTGCTTTTGAGAATAATATCCGGGTTTACAACAATGTGATATTTTGATGTGAGAAGAGGAATCACCTTGTTGTGCGCCGCTCCGAAGCCCAGGTTTTCCTTGTTTTCAATAACTTTGACCTGAGGAAAGCGTGAGCGGATAAATTCGGCTGTGCCGTCGGTTGAAGCGTTGTCAACAACAAAAAATTCAAGATGAATGTCTTTTGTGAAATCGAGGATACTCTGAATTGTCCGTTCGATTATTTTTTTGCTGTTGAATGTCACTATGCAGGCAGAAACAGTGTAATCTTTCATATTATCTCTCCTATTTGTTGAAAACTATGCGTCCGAAAAGACGTTTCAAAAGGTACCGCCGCCAGAGGAGCTTTTGCTCAAACGAGGTTTTTCCTCCCGTAACATTGTCGCCGTGAACGCGGTAGTATATAAGAGGCGTGTCAATGAACCTGACTTTTCCGTATTTTTCGCCCATCAGACCTATCCATTGGTCATGCATGGGTACATATTGCGGAATCGGCATGATTTTTTTGAGCAGCTTTCTGTCAAACGCCATGCAGCAGCCCATGTATGAGTTTTTGATAATATTGCGCCAGAAGCCTTTTTTGCTGCCGCGCTTTTCAAAAAAAGAGTAATCGGTAATGTTCAGATTTTTGTCTGTTACATAAGCGTTGTGCAGAACGAGCGTTGCACCATCGTCAAACGCCTGCATCACGCAGGAAACCTTGTTCGGCAGCCAGACATCGTCCTGGTCGCAAAGGAAAATTTTGTCTCCGCGGCAATAGCGGATAGCGTTAACAAAATTCTGAACCACGCCGCGGCCTTTTCCCTCAACATAGACAACGCGCGGGTCATCAGCCATAATTCTGCGGACAATTTTTTCCGTTGCGCCGCCGGGTCTGTCGTCGGAGACAACAACTTCGTCAGCGGCGGAAAGCTGACCGAGAACGGAAAGGAGCTGTTCCTCAATATATTTTTCGCCTTTGTAGGCGGCAAGCGCAACAGAAATCATTGCTCTTCACCTCATAGAATAATTGTTGATGCTTTATCAAAGTATTGCACACATAAAACAGTATATCACTGTTTTGTGAATTTTACAACGGGTGAGAGCGCCCGAAATCCGCGGGAAATATACACCGTGACCGCTATTGCTTTTTTCTTTTGTGAGTGTTACAATATCGGCGTATTATTTCTGCCGGAAGCAAAGCTTATGATGCGAACATGCGTTTTTGCTTTGCCCGAGGGCATAAGGAGGGTATTATTTTGCAACAGCAACGGAAAAACGGCGTTTTCAAGGCGTTCAGAATCATTGCGAAAATTTCGGCAGCGGCTTCGGGTGCGTTCCTTCTGCTGTCACTTATGACCTTTATGCCGATGATTTTTATTAAGGAGAATCTGTCCGTTGAAGCGGGCGGACTTCTCGGATTTTTCCTTGACATTGTTAAGGAGGGAGAGAATCCGATAACCTCAACCGATCTTGTGATGTCGATTCTTCCTAGACTCGTTCAGGTGTTTCTCTTTTTCATTTTTTCTCTGAGGGCGGCCTCTTTCCTCAAAAAAGGAGAAGCTGACGGCTCTTTAAGCTTCCCCGGTTCAAAAAAAGCAATTACCTCGCTTGCGGTTATTTCGTTCCTGATTGCAGGGCTTTCCGAAACACTTACAGCCGTGGCGCAAAAGGTGGTTTCAAAGGATTTTTTCAATATTACGGAAACAAGCTATGACGGCTGGGTGGTACTCGGCTTTGTGTTGATTTTCGTTTCCCTTGTGGCAACGGAAAAGCAAAAGGAGGAGCAATGAAAGCAATAGTTTATACTTCAAACGCAGGTTCAACGAAAGAGTACGCCGAAATGCTTTCGGCAAAGACGGGTATTGCTGCCTATGATTTTTCGGCAGGCAAAATTCCTGAAAACGCCGAGGTGATTTATTTCGGTTGGGTCATGGGCGGCGACATTCAGGGAATTTCAAAAGCCCGCGAGAGATTCGGAGAGCTGAAAGCGGTTGTTGCCGTCGGAATGATGGTCAGTGAAAAAACAAAAGCCGAGGTCAGCGCAAAGAATTTTGTTTCTGAACCGTTCTTTTATCTTCCCGGTGAGTTCAACATCAGCAAGCTCAAAGGCATGTATAAAATGATGATGAACATGATGCTGCGCATGATGAAAGGAAAGGTCAGGGAAAGCGGCGACCCTGACGACAAGCGCGCTCTGGAGCTTTTTGAAAACGGCTTCAACGGCGTTAAAGAGGAAAACCTTTCTGAATTGGTTGAGTTTATCGGCGGATAAACGAACAGTGCAGCAAAATCAAAAGTACCGGCAAAGCCCTTGGCTGATGCTCTGAAAGGGCAAAAAATACATAATATTAAACAAAGACCATACTTCACATAATACCGATTCGGCGTCCGGTGTGAAGTATAGTCTTTTTGTTTCTGTTCCGTTTTTGCTGTGCGCCGAATGGGGCGGAACACATACATGTTTTGGGCAGTTATTTGATTGTTACTGAATTGTTCAGCACTCCCATGCTGTAAAGGAAGAGAATATCCTGCCCGGTGAAGTCAACAAAGCGGCCGAGAATTTTCGGGGAAATATAGCGAATGTCAATCAGCGTAATTTCCTCATATCCGGAAATGAGCAGTGGAGCAAGGCTGCTTGCAAAGGAGTCGCGGAAAACAATGAGCTTTTTTTCTTTCGGACCGTCAGGGTTCTTTATTTTCAAAAGGGACTTCGGTCCTGCCAGAAAGCACTCATACGGGTCCTGCCCGAAAGCCTTTTGCCCGTCATAAACCGGAATATTGCTTTCGGTTTCGCTGTCAAAAACAATGCAGTTTTTGGTGGCACTGTTTTCAAGAACAATAATTTCGTCCGGCTTTACCGGAAGAGCCGACTGACCGCTGTATACGCCGTAAAAGGAATCTGAAAGCTGCCTTTCGGTAAAGTCTGTGTCAAGCTTTGTTCCGGTTCTTTCGGCAATCAGCTTTGCAACGTCAAGAATTTTTTCCTGTCTCCAATGCGAGTCTGTGCGGTAGTAGTCTGAAATTTCAAGGAGACTTATAATGTCAATGTACCCGGCAGCGCTCATCTCATTTTTAGCAAATGAAATGAAGCTGTCACTGTCTATTGAAGGATAGCCGTTTTTTTCGGCGAGAAAAAAGTTTTTGTCCGGAATGATTGAGAAGAAGACGTTTGCGCTTTTGTCTGCGCAGTCCCTGATAATCTGATTGAAACGGTCGGTTGCTTTTTTGACTGAGCCGAGGTTTTCAGGATATTCCAGCTTTGAAAGGTGCCCGTTAACGTAGTAAAGACCGTTGTTGTCCTTTTGACCGAAAATATAATAGGAAAAAAGCGCTTTTATGCGGCGGAAGCCGTCGCGAAAGGGAAAATGGTCAAGGCTGTATTTTTCAAATTCCTCTGTAAAGCTTCCGTCAAGCAGCTTTTCGACAGTGAACTGAGGAAATGCGGCGAGCGGTCTTCGCTCGGCTTCAGAAATTTTTTTGTCGGGCGTCAGAATACCGAGAGCGGCAAATCCGAAAATGAACAGGGCGGCAGCCGTTATGACAGAAATACTTATTTTGTTTTTCACGGCGTTCCTCCTAAAATCTGAAATATAAGAACGGATTGAATGAACCGTCAACAAGGAAAGCGGTGCAGACCGTAAGCAGCAGAACAATTGAAACAGGCTGTGCAACGGAAAGAACGGCTTTTCCTCTGTTTGTTTTTGCCGCCGAAAGGCAAAGCTTTTTTGCAATCGGGGCAGAGCCGATAACGGCGAGAATCAGAACGCCGGCGAAGCTTTTGAGGTAATACACGGTTTCTGACGTAATTGCCGGTATTGAGCCAAAGCCGAACATAGCTTTGAATGTTTCAAAAGCCGAACCTATTGTTTCGGCGTCAAAAATCACAAAGCCGATGATTACAAAAAACAAAGTGTAGATATGGTTCAGAACTTTCAGCTTGCCCAGTGGTTTCAGAAGCCAGAGCTTTTCAATCACAAGCAGTACGGCGTACATCAGTCCCCAAAGAACAAAGTTCCAGGCCGCTCCGTGCCAGATTCCCGTTGCAAACCAGACAACAAAAATGTTGAAAAACCATCTCGGCTTTCTGACGCGGTTTCCGCCGAGGGGAATATACAGATAGTCCCTGAACCACGAGCCGAGGGAAATGTGCCACCTTCTCCAGAATTCGGTGATGCTTGAAGAGGTGTAGGGGTAATCGAAGTTTTCCGAAAAGGTGAAGCCGAAAATTCTGCCGAGACCTATTGCCATATCGCTGTAACCGGAAAAGTCAAAATAAATCTGCAGTGTGCAGGCGGCGGCGTAAAGCCAGAAAAACAAAACGGATTTTTCCTGCGATTCTTTGAAAGCGGAAACAAGCTTGGCAAGTACATTTGCAATGAGCACCTTTTTTGCAAGTCCGACAGTAAATCTCCTGATGCCGCTGGCGGTTTTTTCCGGCGTATGTGTGCGGTTTTCAAGCTGTTCGGCGATGTCTGAATAGCGAACTATCGGGCCTGCAATCAGTTGAGGAAACATTGAAATATAAAGAGCGAGATTGATGTAATTCTTTTGCGCCGGGGTGTCTGCGCGGTAAACATCGACCGCATAGCTGATAATCTGAAAGGTATAAAAGCTGATTCCTATCGGCAAAGCCACTTTAAGGAGCGGTACGGAAATCCCGGTAATTGCGTTGAAATTGCCGATCATGAAGTCGGCATATTTGCAATAACCCAACAGAAGAAGGCTGATGAAAACTGAGGCGGCCAAAAAGATTTTTGACCGCCTTGTTCCACGGGTTTTCTCAATCAGAATTCCGAATATATATCCCTGTGTGATTGAAAAAAGCACCAGAAGAAGGTATCCGGGCTCGCCCCAGCCGTAAAAGAACAGGCTCGAAAGGAGGAGGACAGGGTTTTTCAGCTTTTTCGGTGCGATAAAATATGCTGCAATCACAACGGGGAGAAAAGCAAACAGGAACGGTATACTTGAAAAAACCATTTGATCAGTCTCCCGAAAAATTATTCGATCGGATCTTCGCTGATAATTTCCGCTGATGAATAAGCAGCGGTGAGCTTCTGCTTGAAGGTGTCAAGGTTTCCGCTCTTTCCGAAAACGGCAATGACAACGTCGTCAACGCTTGCAACAACAAGTCCGTCGGGGAAACCGCACATCCACTGCCTTTTGAGAATGTTTTCTTTGAGCAGGGAGGCGAGAGTTTTGACATCGTCTGCATTCTTGACGCGGAATGCACCGCAGGTGAAGGTATTTGCGTTCATCATGTGAACAAGGGAAGCGGCACTGTCAACCTTTTCTGCTGCCTCGGCGGTAAGACCGAGAGTTGAATCAAGCTCTTCCTTGTTTTCAAGGCTGAAAACACCGGGTTCATCCATTTTGTTGTTTTCTTCCGACATATCTCCGCCTGCAACGGGGAATTTTTCATCTTCACCGTAGCTTGCCCAGACAGTTTTCAGAACATCAAGCGGATCCTTTGATTCTGCTGCGGACGGTGTTTCATTGCTGCCGGCGCAGGCAACGAGAGAGAACATAAGAACTGATGCGAGAAGAATTGCAAAGATTTTTTTCATGACATTTTACCTCCGAGTATTTTTTATTATTGTCCATTTATTTAAACCTTCGTCAAACGAAAGAATTAAATCGGTTTTTTCGTCAACGCTCAGCCTGTATTCCTTTCCGGCTTCGGCGCTTTCAAGAATCCAGAGCACCGAAAAATCTCCCGAAGCGGAAACGGTTTTTCCGCCTTCTGAGTCCGGCTCTGAACGCAGTATTCCGTCAAAAGCGGTGACGGTGACTTTTCCTTTTGCCTTTATGTCAAGCGGAATACTCAGATTCTGAAATGCAGACCTTGCCGGAACGGCAGAGGATGTCTGCGGAGAAAAGGCTTCAACAGGAACGCCTGACAAAACCGCTCCGTTGACGCTGATTTCAACTTTTCCGCCGGAGAGGAAAACAAACAGCGCTGCAAATATAATCACAAAACCGGCAGCCGCAGCCAATATTCTTGCCGGACCGGACTTTCTTTTTCTTTCAAAACGGGTGTTTGCCTGTTCAATCAGCTCGTCATCGAGCTCTGTCAGGGCCCTTGCCATGGCTTCATTCTTCATAGTAGCCCTCCTTTTCAAGGTACAGCCGCAGCTTCATTCTTGTCCTCATCAGGATGGACTTGATTTTGCTTTGGCTGAAACCGGATTTTGAGGATATTTCCTCAATGCTGTCACAGTTGAAATAGCGGCAGACGAAAACAGCCCGCACATCTTCTTTCTGCTCCGATAGGAAGCGGTTTATCGTTTGTCCGAGCTTTTTAATCTGAACCTCGTCTTCAACGCTGACTCCTGACGGCGTACATTGCGAAAGCTCATCGAGTGAGACGGAAAATTCGTCGCCTGCGCGTTTTTCCGCGTGCCTTGCTTTATACCTATTGAGAGCAAGGTTGCGTGCAATCCGACCGAGATAGGCTGAAAGAATTTTCGGTCTGGTCGGAGGAATACTGTTCCACGCTTTCAAGTAGGTATCGTTGACATTTTCCTCGCTGTCGGAAAAATTATTCAGAATGTTCTGAGATATTTTCATACAGTAGGCTCCGTATTTCTCCGCTGTCTGCGAAACGGCGCGGTCGTCACGGTTCCAGTATAGCTCTATAATTGCATTGTCCTCCACGCGGATACTCCTTTTCATCCGACCTCAACAATAAAGACAACTTATTTTCCGGTCGGTTGCATTTTTTTGAAATTTCCCGAATTTTTTTGTCGGGAGTATTATACACGGAATTTACTTCCTTTTCAATATATATAGTGTGTTGCAATCCGGAGTCTGTTGTGATATAATAAGAGAAATTTTTTCTGAAAGTGGGAGACAGATTATGACAAATACCATGATTGTTTTCTCCATAGCGGTCTATATGATACTTATGATCGTTATCGGAGTCAGGGTAAGTAAACGAAACAAAAACACCGATGATTACTATCTCGGCGGAAGAAAACTCGGACCTTTTGTAACCGCCATGAGCGCCGAAGCTTCCGACATGAGCAGCTGGCTGCTTATGGGCTTGCCCGGTGTTGCTCTTGCAACCGGCATTGCAGATGCTTTCTGGACGGCGGTCGGTCTTGCGGTCGGTACATATGTCAACTGGCTCATTATCGCAAAAAGACTGCGGATTTATTCCGAGGCTAACAAGTCCGCAACAATCCCTGACTTTTTCTCGAACAGGTTCAGAGATAAGAGCGGAGCCCTGCTCGCAATCAGCGCTATTGTTATCATTGTTTTCTTTGTTCCGTATACGGGCTCGGGCTTTGCCGCGGTCGGCAAGCTTTTCAACAGCCTTTTCGGCGTTGATTACCATGTGGCTCTCATTGTCGGTGCGGCAGTAATTGTGGCATATACCGTCATCGGCGGTTTCCTTGCCGCTTCAACCTCAGACTTCGTTCAGAGCATTATCATGACTTTTGCGTTGTTTGTTGTTGTAATGTTCGGCATTGAAAACGCGGGCGGAATCACCAATGTTTATGAAAACGTCAAGGATCTTCCCGGTTACCTCAGCCTTAATGCCACCTTTGCAGACGGTGCTTCCAAGGACTACGGCCTTCTTTCAATTGTATCCACTCTTGCATGGGGTCTCGGATACTTCGGTATGCCCCACGTTCTGCTTCGCTTTATGGCTATTGAAGACAGACAGAAGCTCAAGCTTTCAAGAAGAATTGCTTCCGTATGGGTTGTAATTTCAATGGCGGCGGCAATCTTCATCGGTGTTATCGGTTTCTCCTTTGTCAAAAACAACGGAATCCAGCTTGACGACCCCGAAAGAGTTCTTATTGTTATTTCAAAGTCGATTGCACAGCTTGACACCTTTGCCGCGATGCTTGCAGGTATAATCCTTGCCGGTATTCTTGCAGCCACAATGTCCACCGCAGACAGTCAGCTTCTTGCGGCTTCTTCAAGTATGTCAGAAAACATTGTCCGCCGCTTCTTCTTCAAGAACATTTCGGACAAGGCTTCCATGATTGTTGCCCGTTGCACGGTTGCTCTTATTGCAGTTGTTGCCGTCATCTTCGCCTGGGATCCCGATTCATCGGTATTCGGCATTGTATCCTTTGCCTGGGCAGGCTTTGGCGCCGCTTTCGGTCCCGTTGTCCTCTGCGCATTGTTCTGGAAACGTATGAACCGCTGGGGTGCTCTGGCTGGCATGGTTGCCGGCGGAGCGATGGTTGTTATCTGGGAATATGTTATCACTCCCTATGGTGCGGCAAACGGAATTTCGGCTCTGACGATTTATGAGCTTCTTCCTGCTTTCCTCACTGCTCTTGCGGCGATAATCATCGTCAGCCTCGTCACACCCGCTCCCTCAAAGGAGATTGTTGAAGAGTTTGAAGAGGTTAAAAAGACCTTCAAGGCAAAATAATCGGTTTGGAACGAAATGAACTAAGCTGCTGCCGCATTTGGTGCAGAACGAAAAGCAAATAAAAAAGAAAGCTATAATTCACTTTGACAAAGAAAAACATTCTTTGCAAAGCGGATTATAGCTTTTATTTTTGTGTCCATAAATATTTGCTTTTCTATGCGGCTTTTTTGCAACTTCACCGTTTTGCTACCTTATGAAATTACGCAAAAGCTACAAAAAGAGTGCAAAAAACTGAACAGTGAACAGTTTTCAAAATGTCAACAACACCGGTGTTCCCGACTGCAGAATCGAAGCGATTGCACTCTGTGTTTTGCTGCTTAGGAGAATTTTCAACCGCCTGCCGCCGGGGAAAGCAGCCAGATTTCCTCGTTCCCGGCGAGCTTCATTCTCTTTTTCATGCAGCGTTCACCGTCAACATATACGATGGCGTCACCGAAGGAAAGAGACTCGTGCGGCGTTAACGCGACACTTCTTTCGCCGTCCTCATGCGTCTGCTTCAAATCCTCCTCATAACGCTGTTTCATGATTTTTGAGATGTTTTCAAACACCCCGGCAACCGTTGCGGCTTCGGTTTCAAGATACGGCAAGCCGATGGTTGCCCGTAACACACCGAAAATTTTAACCTTTACCATAAGGATAAACCTCCTTGATACATTCGGGAATCCGGACTCCGACTTTTTTCAGCGTTTTCATTGTCGGCGCACCGTCTTTCCAGCCGCGCATCAGATAATAGCTCTTTTTCATTTTGTCAAGCGGAACTTTTGTCCTCTTGTCACCCGGCACCTGCTCTTCGTCGGTCAAACGCTTCGGAAGCGTGTCGGTGTCTTCGCCGACGGGAAGCCCTAAAATGATATTGGCAAGTCGTTCTGTGTTGTAACCGCGCTCGCCGTTGCGCAGGAAATCGCCGACTTTAAAGTGCGCACCCGTTGCGGCGTTGTAGACCCTCGGATACTGAACAAGAGGAATGTTCAGATGTAAAATCTTCGGGAATCTGGAAGCAATCAAAATGATCGGGGTCGAATATTTCAGCACGGTCTGCACTGCTCTTGTCAAAAGACTTGTCGGCTTTGCAACAAGAAAATAAGGCAAAATCGCATAGGAGGTAAACACACAGAAGCCTGCCGCGGAAGCGCCCTCCATAACATTCTGGAACGTTACAACAAGTCCGGCTTTGCCTTTTGGTGTGTAGGCGTCAATGTTCAGTCCGAGTCCCTCTAAAACAACAAGATAACCGGCGTTCAGGTGACAGCCGCCCCGGTTTGACGTGGCATAGCCCAAACCGTGACCTACCGCACCTCTCGGCTCGTAGGCGGCAAGCTCGAGTCCCTTTGCATTGATGGCGAATTCCTTGCCGCCGAATTTTTCGCTCATTCTTTTTGTACCGTTGGCAAGATCATCGCCGATGCCCCGCCTGAAAGCAATATCCTCAAAGACCTGACTTAAATTGTCGGTTTCGCCGAAATTCAGTCCGCAGTCCCACATTCCCTTTTCGTTCAACTCCATCGCAAAAGCAACCGAACCCGCGGCGGAGATTGTGTCGATTCCGAGCTCGTCAAGCTCATAGTTCCATTTGATGATTTTTTCGAGATCGTCGTTTAAAAGATTCGGGCCCAAAAGACCGAGTGTTTCAAGCTCGGGACCCTTGATATTCTTTCCGTTGTAGTCAACTCGCCGTTCGCATTTCATCGGGCAGGAATGGCAGCCGGCGTTTTTAATCAGATGCTTTTCGGCAAGCTCCTCGCCGGACACCTTTTCAAAGTTGTCAAACCGTCCGTCGCTGAAATTCTTCGTTGCAAGTATTCTGTGCGCCTGCATGGGTGCAACAAGTCCTGCCGTACCGAGCTTTGCAAGCTGTGCGCCGGTGATCGGGTGCTTCAACAGCATCCTGCGCCACTGTGCGTTGATTTTGTCAAGGCGTTCCTTGTTGAAAATCGGAACCTGCCTGTTTCCGCCCGCGGTGACGATTTTGATGTTCTTATCGCCGAAAACAGCGCCGACCCCGCCTCTGCCTGCCGTTCTTTCACCGCTGAAAACGCAGGCGTAAAGCACTTTGTTTTCACCGGCCGGACCGATGACAAGCTTTCCTGTTGACGCAGGCAGACCCTTTTGCGCCGCCGTGGTATGAAGTCCTCTTTTTTCGGGCACTTCATGGAAGGTAATTTTATCCTCCCAGACTTCAATCCATGTGAGTTCTTCCGCTTTGCCCGTGATGATCATAGCGTCGTAGCCCGCCTTTTTCAAAAACAGACCGAAGCTGCCGCCGCAGTTTGAGGAGGTCAGAATTCCCGTAAGGGGTGACACGGTTGAGATATTGAAGCGTGACGAGGACGGAGAATCGCAGCCGGTTAAGGGGCCGGTTGTGATAACGAGCCAGTTGTCCTCGTCAAAGGCTTTCATTCCGGGCCTTACATGGTTTAAAAGAATGTCGCCTGCCATGATTTTTCCGCCGACGGTGCGAAGCCTGTCCTCGTCCGTCCACGGAAATTCACTTGTTGTTTTTTTCGTCAGGTCAACGAACAGAACGTGACCCATATAGCCCTGAAGCTTTTTCATAATGTTTTGGGCGCAGAAAACTGCGCTTTTCCTTTCGTATTTCTCTGAACTGTTTATACTTTGCAAAATTCACATTCAGCCGACGGTCTGACGCAAAGCACGTCAAAACGGTCGCTGTCATACACATAAATTTTTCCGCTCATGCTTTCGTCACCTGACGAAAGATACCGCATTGCCGCCGAAGCTTCCAAAGAGCCGATAAGCCCGGCGGTACTGCTTACGGATACGGTTTTCCCGTTTCCCGAAATCATTCCGGAACAAAACAGACACGGCGTTTTTTCCGGAACACAAAAGTACATTCTTCCGTAGTAGCCGTTGATTCCTCCGTCAATGACGGGGATATGGCTTTTAAGGCAAAAAGCGTTCACAACCGACCTTGTTTCGTTGTTGTCAACGGCAAGAATGACAAGGTCGCATCCCGACGCAAAATCAAGGTCACTTTCACAGAGTATCTTTTTTTCAACTGCTGTAATTTCCGCTTCCGGTGCGTAAGCCGAAAGACGTTCTTTCAACGTCTGACACTTGCTTTTTCCGACGTCGGAAAAAGTATACATAAACTGTCGGTTGAGGTTGCTTTCTTCAATAAGATCAAAGTCGCACAGAAAAATTTTTCCTGTTCCTGCCCCTGCAAGATGAACCGAAACGTTACAGCCCAGACCGCCGCAGCCAATGATACAAACACTTTTCTTCGCGATGTCGTAAAGCGTTGTGATTTTCTTTGCCATTTTTCCTCCGACATTATTCAATATCTATTGACACATACTTTTAAGTTAATTATAATAAAAGCGTATACAAAAGTCAATTCTTTGTTGATTATTTAATAGTTTCCTCCGCACGAAACCGTTTTTCCCGAAAGGGTTTCCACCGCGTGCGGCAGCACAGGCAAGACTACCGAAAGCGATTCTTTTACCGCTTTCGGGCTTCCGGGAAGATTGATAACAAGAGTGCTTTTGCGGATTCCGCTGACCGCCCTCGACAGCATCGCCATCGGCGTGATTTCAAAGCTTTTTTGCCGGATTGCTTCGCTGATTCCCGGTGCTTGCTTTTCTATTACGGCAAGTGTCGCTTCGGGCGTCACATCTCTCGGAGAAAAGCCCGTTCCGCCGGTTGTCAGAACAACGTCAACCTTATCTGTGTCGCACATTGTGATGATTGCCTGAGAAATCAGATCAGCTTCATCGGGTACGACCGTGTATGCCGCAGTTTCGCCCAGAGAGGACACAATTTCCTTAATCAGCTTGCCGCTTTTGTCTTCACATACGCCCTGAGAGCATCTGTCGCTGACACAGATTACACCGAATTTCATTTTTAAATTCCTCCCGTCTGATTATGGCTTAACTATATCATAATCCGGACGGCATTACAACAAATGTTCAGGAAGTTTGCGGAGCAATCCGCATGAAATATTCATTTTACCGACCCGGTTTTTCTAAACGGTTTTCGCATGAAAGTCCGGGCGAAGCCGAAAAACACTGCCTCAAAGGCACCGGCTTAAGGGTAAAAAGGGAAACCTTTTCGCCTTCCGTGATTGAAAAGGAGAATGAATGATGAAAAAACTTCTCGCACTACTTCTGGCTTTGGTAATGGTACTCTCGTTTGCCGCCTGCAAGGGCTCGGACGACGCAAACGCAACGACCGAAGCCGGCGCAACAACCGCAACGACGGACGAAAAAGAGAACATGACCATCAGAATGTCCACAACAACCTCCGTTAACGACTCGGGACTTCTTCCGTACCTTCTTCCTGTTTTTGAAAAAGAAACAGGCTACAAGGTTGAAGTTCAGTCTGCCGGAACCGGTGCGGCCATTCAGAAGGCTGTTGACGGCAACGCAGACCTGATTCTCGTTCACGCAAAGGCTTCCGAGGAAACCTTCATAAGCGACGGCTACGGCGTTGAAAGAATCCCGTTCATGTATAACTACTTTGTAGTTGTCGGTCCGAAGGATGATCCTGCCGCAATAAAGGACAGCGAAAGCGCAGCCGATGCTTTCAAGAAAATTGCTGACACTAAGGCAAAGTTTGTATCTCGCGGAGATGAAAGCGGCACTCATAAGGCAGAGCTTAAAATCTGGGGCGAAAGCGTTCCCGATTCAGAAAAAGACACATGGTACATCAGCGCCGGTCAGGGTATGGGCGCCTGCCTTACCATGGCAAGCGAGCAGGGCGCTTATTGCCTTACCGACAAGGCAACCTTCCTTTCCATGAAGGACAAGCTTGACCTTGACATCATTCTTTCTGAGAGCGAGGACATGAAGAACACCTATTCACTGATCGAATGTAACAGCGAAAAGCTTGACGGCATCAACACAAAGGGCGCCAAGGCTCTCATCGAGTGGATGACGGGCGACGAAGCAAGCGGGCTGATTGCCGAATACGGCAAAGAGCAGTACGGTCAGCCGCTTTTCTTCCTGATTGAAAAGTAAAATTGAAAGCTTTTACTGAGGCTTTTGAAATGCTTCGCAGTATGGACAGGGAGCTTTTGCAGATACTCTTTGTGACGCTTCGAATGTCCTTTTTCAGCACGCTGATTTCATGTCTTGTCGGCATGCCGCTCGGCGTGCTGATTGAAAGCGGACGGTTCAAAGGCAGAGGACTTATCAAAAAATTCTTGCATACAATGATGGGTCTGCCTCCTGTGGTGGCAGGCCTTATCGTGTATATGCTTTTCACAAAATACGGCCCGTTCGGTCGGTTGGGACTTCTTTTCACGGTCGAAGTCATGGTGATAGCGCAGTGTATTCTGATCATTCCTATTGTATCAAGTCTTACCTGCTCTGTGGTATCAACAAATCTTAACCCCGTTTTGCAAAGCACAAAGGGCTTACGGCTTTCAAAAGCGAAAACGCTTCGGCTCCTTCTGAACGAAAACAAGTACGCTCTTTTAAGTGTTGTTCTGACCGCCTTTTCAAGGTCGATTGCCGAAGTCGGCGCAGTCAGTCTTGTCGGCGGCAACATTCAATGGAAAACCAGAGTCATGACAACGGCAATCATGCTTGAAACCAACAAAGGCAATTTCAGCTTTGCGCTCGCACTGGGCTGTGTGCTTTTGTTGATTTCGCTTGTTGTCAATATTCTTGTCGGCGTCTTTTCAAAAAATGAAAAGACAGAAAGCTGAACGGAGGACGGAAAATGCCGGAAATATACCATTTGAAAAAAAGCTACGGCGAAAAAACCGTGCTTTCGATTGAATGTCTGACAATCGAAAAAGGCGAAACGCTTGCCGTGACCGGTCCGAACGGCAGCGGAAAAAGCACGCTTTTAAAAATTCTTTCAGGATTTATCAAAGCCGACAGCGGCAAGGTGGACGGCTTCGGAAAAATTTTATATATGCCGCAGGCAAGCTATGCCTTTTCGATGAGCGTTGAAAAAAATGTTTTGTATGCGATGAACGGCAACAACAAAGCCGAAAGAGCCGAAAAGGTTTTGAAAATGTTAGGTCTGTATGACTTAAAGGACAAAAACGCCAAAAAGCTTTCGGGCGGCGAAACGCAAAGGCTCGCGCTTGCCCGCCTTCTTGTCTGTGAGTGTGACACACTGCTTCTTGACGAGCCGTCGGGAGCGATTGATATTGACGGCGCGGAATATGTCTGGCGTGCGATTGAGGAATACAAAAAAGAAAACGGCTGTACCGTGGTTTTTTCGACCCACTATCCGTCAGAAGCCGGGAAACACGCAGAAAGAGTTATTCTCCTTCACAACGGACAGGTGATTGAAAATGCAAAGCCGAATAAATTTTTCAAAGAGCAGAAAAGCGAATGGGGCAAAAAATTTATTGCTCAATTTTCGGTAAACTCCGATGAAAGCGGAAAGGAGCCACTATGCTGAACGTCATTTCCACCGGCGAAGCGATTGAAGAAGTATTGAACTGTGTGCAGGGAGCTTCAACAGGAACGGAATTTGTTTCGCTTTCGGCTTGTCTTGGCAGAAAAATTGCCAAGGATATTATATCAGGTGAATTTATTCCGCCGTTTTCCCGCTCAACGGTTGACGGCTTTGCTGTTTCGGCTTCGGACACCTACGGCTCGTCGGAAAGCATTCCGGCAATGCTGACCCTTAAAGGCGAGATACTCATGGGTGAAAAAGCCGAAGAGAAAATCAAAAAAGGCGAATGTATCAGAATATCCACCGGCGGAATGCTCCCCGCGGGCGCAGATTCGGTTGTTATGCTGGAACATACGCAAACCGACTTTGACGGACTTTGTCTTGTTTTCAAAGCAGTCGGACCCTTTGAAAACGTGACAAAAAAAGGCGACGATATTGTTCCGGGAAGAATGGTTATCAAAAAAGGCACAGTGCTGTCGTCAAAGCACATTGGAATTTTAGCTTCGCTCGGAATAACCGAAATTGAATGTACCAAAAGACCTGTCGTTGCCGTCATTTCAACAGGCGACGAGTTGGTCGAAATCACCGAAAAACCTGCGGACGGAAAAATCCGCAACATCAATTCTGCCATGCTGTCGGCTCTTCTTTTGGAAAACGGTTGTGATGTTGTCGATTCCGGAATTATCCGTGACAGCAAAGCCGAACTTGAAAAAGCCTTGAAAATAGCAGCGGATGAAAGCGACGTGATTCTGATTTCGGGCGGCTCCTCCGCAGGAGCAAGAGACCTCACCGCCGAAATCATCAATGAAAACGGCAGTCTTCTTTTTCACGGCATTTCCATGAAGCCGGGCAAGCCGACGATCTTCGGCAGTTGCTTCGGCAAACCGGTTTTCGGGCTTCCGGGTCACCCGACAGCGGCTTACTTTGTGTCGGTCAGAATGGTATTGCCGCTTTTAACAAAGCTCGGTGCCGTTGCTAAGGGCACAAAGAAAGAAACCGCAGTTCTTTCCTGCAATCTTCCGTCCAATCACGGCAGAGAGGAGATTGTCTGCGTAGAGCTTGAAAACGGAAAAGCAACGCCCGTTTTCGGCAAGTCGGGAATCGTTTCGCTTTTGTCCGAAAGCGATGGCTATGTGATCATCGACCGAAACTGTGAGGGACTGAAAACAAACGAGGAAGTCACGGTCAATCTGTTTTAAGAATGTCAGGGGATTAAATGAAGCAAAACTATCTTAACAATACACCGATTGAAGAAGCGCTGAACATTTATCTCGGCGCTGTCAAGGATGCGGTCGGAGAAAGAAAAACCGAAACGGTGAAAACGTGCGAAGCATTCGGACGGGTGCTTGCCAAAGCCGTTTACGCCGTCATCTGCTCTCCGCATTACAACGCAAGTGCCATGGACGGAATTGCAGTTAAATCTGCCGATACGGTCAGCGCCGCCGAAAACGAACCGCTGTTTTTACCTGACGGAAGCTTTCAGGTTGTCGATACGGGCGACGCGATACCCGACGAATATGACGCTGTAATCATGGTGGAGGACATCACGGAAAAAGACGGCGGCGTTCTGATTTATTCGTCCGCCCATCCGTGGCAGAATATCAGGCAAATCGGCGAGGACATCTGCATGGGCGATATGCTTGCTCCCTCCTTGACGGTTTTGACGCCTCAGCTTTGCGGTTCGTTTCTTGCCGGCGGCGTCACCGAGGTCGAATGTATAGGAAAGCCGCTTTTCGGAATCATTCCGACAGGTGACGAGATTGTAAGTCCGACCTCCAATCCGAAAAAAGGCGAAATTATTGAATTCAACTCAGTCATTTTTTCGGGTATGCTGAAAGAAATCGGCACAGAAAGCAAAATCTATGAAATTGTTCCCGACAAGAAAGAGCTTTTAACCGCTGTAATCAGACAAGCCGCCGAAGAATGTGACGCGGTTCTGGTTCTTGCCGGCTCATCGGCAGGTAGGGATGACTATACAAGTGAGATTATTGATTCGTTGGGAAGGGTTCTCGTCCACGGAATCGCCGCAAAACCCGGCAAGCCTGCCGTGCTCGGCTTAATAGGGAAAACACCGGTTGTCGGTCTGCCCGGCTATCCCGTTTCGGGCATTGTTGTGATGAATGAAATCGTAAAGCCTGTTGCGGATTTTCTTTCAGGAAAAGAGACGCCCGAGAAAGCTTTCATCACCGCAACTGCGGCAAGAAGCATCGTATCCTCACTGAAATACAAAGAGTTCGTCCGAGTGACGGTCGGCAAGAGAGAAAACGGTTTTTTCGCTCAGCCTTTGCCGAGAGCCGCCGGCGTCATTACAAGCTTTACAAAAGCTGACGGCATTCTTGAAGTGCCGCAAAACACAGAGGGCTATGAAATCGGAGAGCAAGTCAGAGTCAGACTTTTAAGACCGGTTGAGGAGATTGACAATTCGCTTATTGTTGCCGGAAGTCACGACCCATTGATTGATGAAATTGCCGATCTGCTGAAAAGAAGCGAAGCGCCGTATAGGCTTTGTTCTTCTCATGTCGGCTCGATGGGCGCAGTGACTGCCGTACGGACGCATACAGCACACTTGGGCGGGATTCATCTTCTCGACACCGAAAGCGGGAAATACAACGAAAGCTATATCAAAAGATACTTTCCAAACGGCGGCGCAAGACTCGTCAAGGGCGTCGGAAGAATTCAGGGCCTGATGGTAAAAAAAGGAAATCCGTGCAATATTTATACTTTCCCGGATATTGTCTCCTGCCGTTATGTCAACCGTCAGAAAGGCTCGGGAACAAGGATTCTCTGTGACTTCCTTACTCAAAAATACGGACTTGACGAAAGCAAAATCAAGGGATATTACACCGAGGAGTGTACTCATACGGCGGTGGCGGCGCAGATTGCAAACGGCAACGCAGACTGCGGCTTGGGGATTTATTCCGCCGCAAAAATGTATGACCTCGATTTTATTGAAATCTGCGTTGAGGAGTATGATTTTTTGATTGATGAAAAAGCGTATGACTCAGACAGTGTTCAGGCATTTTTGAAAGCCCTCGGAAGCGAAGCATTTAAAAAAAGGCTTTCGGAAATGGGCGGTTATCGGCTTTGAATTCATTCAAGCCAAGGTAAGAAGTGAGAGGGAAGAGTGAATAAGTGAAGGAGCAACAGCATGGAAGATTTTACTCATCTCAATAAAAACGGCGAAGCGATTATGGTCGACGTCGGAGAAAAGAAGATAACCGAAAGAACGGCAAGAGCCTTTGCAAAGCTTAAAATGAAGGCTGAAACGCTTGAAAGGCTTCTTTCGTCCGAACTGAAAAAGGGCGACGGACTTGCGGCGGCGAGAATCGCCGGCATCATGGCGGCAAAAAAGACAAGTGAGCTGATTCCGCTTTGTCATAACATTCCCGTTGATTCAGTTGAAATCAGCTTCGACAACAACGGAAAAGACGAACTGTATATTTACTCGCTCGCAAAATGCAGCTATAAAACAGGAATCGAAATGGAAGCGCTGACTGCCGTCAGTGTGGCAGCACTCACGGTTTACGATATGTGCAAGGCGATTGACAGGGGTATGAAAATTGAGGATGTTCATCTGCTTGAAAAAACAGGCGGAAAAAGTGATTATAAAGCATAAGAGGTAAAACATGACAGATTCTTACGGACGAAAAATTGAATATCTGCGGCTGTCAGTAACAAAGCGGTGCCCGCTTCGCTGCATATACTGCAAGGACGAAACCGAAACAATCGAAAACGAGCTTTCGGCTTCTGAAATTGAGAAAATCGTCCGTGCCTTTGCTGCTTGCGGTATTACCAAAGTGAGGTTGACAGGCGGCGAGCCGTTAATGCGAAGCGATATTGCGGAAATTGCCGGACGTATCAGCCGAACGGACGGCATCAAAAAGCTTGTGCTGACAACCAACGGCGTTATGCTGAAAAAATACGCAAAAGGTCTTAAAGAAAGCGGCGTCAGCGCGGTCAACATAAGTCTCGACACGCTTGACAAAGAAAAATATAAAAAACTTACCGGCTGTGACTGCTTAGACAGCGTTCTGGACGGAATTGAAGAAGCGGAACAATGCGGCATTTCTAATCTCCGTATCAACAGCGTACTGATACGAGGTCAGAACGACAATGAAGCCGAGCGGCTGATTCTGCTTGCGAAAGACAGAAGAATAGACGTAAGGTTTATTGAACTGATGCCGTTCTCCGATACCGGCGAAAATGAAAAGCTGATTATCAAAGGAGAAGAAATTCTTGAACGCTTCCCGTATTTAAAGCCGGTTGAAGAAAACAAATCCAACGCTGAAAAAAGCGTTGCAAAATATTACACAGCGGACGGATTTCAGGGAAGAATCGGTTTTATCAACCCTATCAGCGAAAAGTTTTGTTCCGATTGCAACCGCATACGGGTTTTAAGTGACGGAAAAATCAGACCGTGTCTCGGAAGCAATACGGAAATTGATATAAGGAATATCATTGACGACGGGGAAAAACTTGTTGGAGCGCTGAAAAAGGCAATTCTTTCAAAGCCGAAAGGTCACAGCTTTTCCTGCGGCTATGCCGGATTTCACGGCCTTGACAAAATAGGAGGATAAAAAATGGCAAAGGTACTGTCAATCAATATCAGCGAAAAAAAAGGCACGCCCAAAACGAAAATCAATCCGGGTGTGCTGATTGAGGATTTTGGCTTTGAGGGCGATGCTCACGCCGGAAAATGGCACCGGCAGGTAAGTCTGCTCGCCAAAGAGAGCATTGAAAAATCACGGGGTATGCCCACAGACGGGCTTTGCCACGGAGTTTTCGCTGAAAACATTACGACCGAGGGAATCGTTCTTCACGCTCTCCCCGTCGGAACAAGACTTCAGGTCGGCGAATGTGTGCTTGAAATCAGTCAGATTGGCAAAGAGTGTCATGACGGCTGTGCGATAAGAGCGCTTGTCGGTCAGTGTATCATGCCCAAAGAGGGCGTATTTGCCATAGTGATAAAAGGCGGCAAGGTCTTTGAGGGAGATGAAATCAAGGTAATTTGATTTCAGAACCATGTCAGATAGTGCTTTAAAGTAAACAACGCATACTTAGTTATTGCACGGAAACTGCCTGTGTGTCATAATCAACACATGTTAAGTTTAGTCAGCCGGAGGTTAATTATGAAGAGAGCAATCAGTTTATTATTGTCGCTTATAATGCTTTTCAGCGTTGTGTCGTGGAACGGCACCGCTGCACTTGCGGCAAGCACAAAAACCTATTGTATAGCGATGACGCCTAAGATAACAGATGCCGTTTACAGCTATCTTGACACGGTCTATGTTCAGAAATACCCAGAATTGGGCAAAGATTTTTTGTTCGGCTCCGAAGCCGACAAGAAAGTTCTGAAAAAGCTGGCGGCTTATATTGTTAAGGGATGTAAAACCGATAAAGAAAAGGCAATAGCAATATCAAAATGGGCGAAAAGAAACATAAAATATGTCTCATATAACGACTCAAAGGGCACTTCATATTTCCCTATTGATGTTTTTTATTCAAGGCGTGGAAACTGTCTGGGCTATGGATTATTTATTTCTCAGATGCTCAGGTTAGTCGGGGTCGTGGCTGTGTTCTGCAGCGGTCTCAGAGGGAATATGCAGTCAGTTATTTCACTTAAAGATAAGTTAAACGGTACTATTGACGGTCACGCTTGGGTGATGGTCAGCTATAACGGAACATGGAATCTGTTTGACCCTCTTTTTGATGTATACGGCAATTCCGACAAGTCATATATATCGAAGTGGTATTTTACCGACCTGATGGAGGGCGTTTCACCATATTATAAGGGCATGAGTTTCAAATATGTCAACGGAAACATGGGTGTGTTTTATATCAACGGCAGATTTATGCATTACGTTGGCGGAATGCCGGCAAGCCGCTATTACGGATTCAGCGCAAGTCCGGGGACATCATTGAACGACTGTGTGCCTTTTTTCGGCTATTCAAAGTATATGCACGAGTCCGGTTATGGCGGAGATGGTTTTAACTATGTTTATTCATCAAAGTCAAAAGAAAAAATGCTGAATGATGAACTGTATTCGGGCGACTGGATAACTTACGGGGGAAGCTTGTTTGCGCACGCAAGAAGCAACGGCATTGTTTATGGCTGTACGATAGATTCGGTCGATGATAAGACCCTGTTTATGCCGTTTTGCGGCGGACCGTTAGAGCTTCAAGGCTCATCTTCCGATTACACTCTGACAGAGGGCTATGTGACATATAAGAAGGGGACAACATTTAAAGCACCTGTGCCGGTGTGGTATCAGACAGAGATAAACAACGGAAGAGTCATAAAATGGGGCAGTGAGACGCCTGAACTTGCAACAATTGATAAAAAGGGCAATATCACTACCCATAAAGAAGGACTGGCAACTCTGTATGTCTGTTCAAAAGATACGTTAAACGGTGACACTCACTATCTGTTTGATTTCATTCAGATATATGTTTCGGCTAAAAGCAGAGTTCCGAAATATAATGATGTATGCTACAACTACGTGACGAAAACCTCAAATCACTCTTCGGTGAAAACAACTCTGACGGAAAACTGAAAAAAACCTGTAAGGTCTGCAACAAGACAATTTCTACATCGCCTATACCGAAAATAGCTTCAATAAAGCTGTCCGAAAAGTCATATGTTTATAATGGTTCTGTTAAAACTCCTAAGGTAACAGTCAAAGACCGTTCGGGTAAAACACTTGTCAACGGCATCGACTACACTGTCTCATATTCATCGGGGAGAAAGTATGTCGGCAAATACGCCGCAGAAATTCGTTTCAAAGGCAAATTCAGCGGTAGCAAGAAGCTGTATTTTGTTATCAGACCGAAAAATACAAGTGTCTCATCCTTGACAGCAGTGAGCAAGGGCTTTAAAGTGACATGGAACAAGCAGACAGCTCAGACAACCGGTTATAATATTCAGTATTCAACAAACAGCAGTTTTTCGAACGCCAAAACTATAAATATAAAAAATTATAAAACAGCCTCACACGCCGTCACAAAGCTTTTGCCGGCCAAGAAGTATTATGTGCGTATCCGAACTTATAAGACGGTCAATAACACAAAATATTATTCTCTATGGAGTACGGCAAAGACTGTGACAACGAAAAAGTAAAATGAA
>JAEDIL010000087.1 GCA_016292455.1 Clostridiaceae bacterium | reverse complement strand
AAAATCGGTATGGTTTTTCAGCATTTCAATCTGTTTCCGCACATGACAATACTGAACAATCTGACCTGCGCTCCCGTGACGCTTAAAAAGATGTCAAAAGATTCGGCTGAAAAGAAAGCATTGGAGCTGCTGAAAAAAGTTGGGCTCGAGGACTGCGCCGATTCATATCCAAATCAGCTCTCAGGCGGACAGAAACAAAGGGTCGCAATTGTAAGGGCTATGTGCATGGAGCCTGATGTGATGCTGTTTGACGAGCCCACATCCGCTCTTGATCCCGAAATGGTCGGAGAGGTGCTTGATGTAATCAAAAGCCTTTCTACCGAAGGAATAACAATGGTTATTGTTACACACGAAATGGGATTTGCAAAGGAAGTTTCAAACCGTGTTCTTTTCCTGGACGGCGGAGTGATTGCAGAGGAGGGAACTCCTGAGCAAATATTTGATAATCCCCAATGTGAACGATTGAAAACATTCTTATCTAAGGTACTGTGAGGTTTAAAATGTTAAAAGGAAAAGATTTTCTTAAACTGTTGGATTTTTCCTCCGATGAGATTTCCTATTTGCTGGAACTTGCCGCCGACTTGAAAGATAAAAAGAAAAAAGGCATTGCGCATAAATACTGTGATGGGAAAAATGTTGCGCTGATTTTTGAAAAAACAAGCACAAGAACCCGTTGCAGCTTTGAGGTTGCGGCTAGGGACCTTGGAATGGGTACAACTTATCTTGACCCTGCCGGCTCCCAAATCGGCAAAAAGGAAAGCATAGCAGACACAGCCCGTGTCCTTTCCGGAATGTTCGACGGCATTGAGTACCGCGGATTCGGACAGGAGATTGTGGAAGAATTGGCTGAGTATTCTTCGGTTCCTGTCTGGAACGGACTCACAAATGAATTTCATCCCACACAGATTCTTGCAGACTTTCTGACAATCAAAGAGCACTTTGGCTATCTTGCGGGAATAAATTTCGTTTATGTCGGCGATGCGAGATTCAATATGGGATCTTCGCTTATGGTGGGATGCGCAAAAATGGGGTTGAATTTTACCGTATGTGCACCTGAGGAATACTATCCCGATAAAGCGCTTGTTGCAGAGTGCGAAAGCATAGCAAAAGAATCCGGGGCTGCGCTGAACTTTACTGAGGATATTACGAAAGCAGTAAAGAATGCCGATGTAATATATACCGATATATGGGTTTCCATGGGCGAGTCTGCGGAAGCTTGGGATAAACGCCTTAAAGACCTGATGCCCTATCAGGTCAATAAAGAAATGTTCGCAAAAGCCCCTGAAACCGCAGTTTTCATGCATTGTCTGCCCTCATACCATAACAAGGATACCGTTATCGGCAAAGAGGTTTGCGAAAAGTATGGGACTGATGCATTAGAAGTCACCGACGATGTTTTCGAAAGTGAAAAATCCCTTGTCTTTAAAGAAGCGGAGAACAGAATGCATACAATAAAAGCAGTCATGGCGGCAACCATAGGTGAAATATGAAAAAGCGATATTTGATACTTGAAAACGGTGAAGTGCTTGAAGGAGAGGCATTCGGCGCCCATTGTGAAACAGTGGGCGAGCTTGTCTTTACAACCAATATGTGCGGCTATATCGAAACATTAACCGACCCCAGCTACTGCGGGCAAATCGTAATGCAAACATTTCCCATGATAGGTAACTACGGCATTATTCCCGACGATTTTGAGGGAAAAAGCTTTGTCCGCGGTTATGTTGTCAGAGAATACTGCTGTGAACCGTCAAACTTCAGAACGCAAAAAACGCTGGACTCCTTTTTAAAGGAAAACGGTATTCCCGGAATATGCGGTATAGATACCAGGTATCTCACAAAGATAACCCGTGAATACGGCGTCATGAACGCAACAATATCCGATTCACCCGTTGCGGATACAGAAAGCATTAAGCAATACAGAGTGTGCAACGCGGTAAAAACTGTCAGCACAAAGCAACCGATACTGCTTTCATCGTCGGACAAGTCATATAATGTGGCATTGATTGATTACGGAGCAAAGAAGAGTATATCGGAAGAACTGTTAAAAAGAAACTGCTGCGTCACGGTGTTTCCTCATAATGTGAAGTCGGAAACAATTCTTGAAGGTGGCTTTGACGGCGTAATGCTGTCGAACGGTCCGGGAGACCCGTCCGATAATACGGAAGAAATTGAGGAAATCAGTAAGCTTTTCGGGCAAATTCCCATGTTCGGAATTTGTCTCGGACATCAGATGATGGCAATATCACAAGGTGCGAAAACCGTAAAAATGAAATACGGCCATCGAGGTGCAAACCAGCCCGTCAGTGATTTAATTCTGAACAGAACATATATGTCAAGTCAGAATCACGGATATGCCGTTGTGGGTGAAACCGTCCATAACGGTACGGTGCGTTTTATCAATGCAAATGACGGAAGCTGTGAAGGTATTGATTACGAAAATGCTTTTTCTGTTCAGTTTCATCCGGAAGCTTCCTCGGGACCAAAGGATACATCGTTTTTGTTTGACAGGTTTATCAATATGATGAAAGGAGCCGAAAATGCCTAAAAACAACAGTATAAAAAAAGTCATTGTAATAGGTTCCGGCCCAATAGTCATCGGTCAGGCAGCGGAATTTGACTATGCAGGAGCGCAGGCGTGTCGCATCTTGAAAAAAGAGGGCATAAACGTTGTTCTTGTTAATTCAAACCCGGCAACAATTATGACCGATCAGTACCTGGCAGACGAGATTTATCTTGAACCGCTGAGTTGTGAAACCATTGAGAGGATTATTGAAAAGGAACGCCCCGACGGATTGCTGGCGGGACTCGGCGGTCAGACGGGACTTACGGTTTCCATGCAGCTTTGTGAAAAGGGTGTGTTGGATAAATACGGAGTTAAGCTGTTGGGAACCGATGTAAATTCCATAAAACAGGCGGAAGACAGAGAACTTTTTCGCAATCTGATGCTGAAAATCGGCCAACCCTGCGTACCGTCGGAGATTGCCGAAAATCTTGACGAGGCAGTTGATGCCGCAAAGAAAATAGGCTTTCCCGTAATCGTCCGCCCGGCGTTTACATTGGGCGGCTCGGGCGGCGGAATTGCAGAGTCGGAAGAGGATTTTGTGAAAATTGCTAAAAACGGTCTTGACCTTTCGCCAATTTCTCAGATTCTGATTGAAAAAAGCATAGCCGGATGGAAAGAAATTGAATTTGAAACAATCCGGGATTCTCAGGGCAATGCCATTGCAGTATGTTCAATGGAAAATGTGGATCCGGTAGGCGTACATACAGGCGACTCAATAGTTGTGGCTCCGACATTAACTCTGTCGGACAAAGAATTTCAGATGCTGAGAAGTGCGTCCATCAATATGATTTCGGCATTGAATATTGTCGGCGGATGCAACTGTCAGTTTGCGCTCAATCCCGACAGCTTTGAGTATGCGGTAATTGAAGTAAATCCCAGGGTGTCCCGTTCTTCGGCTCTTGCCTCAAAAGCAACGGGGTATCCTATTGCAAAAATATCAACGCTTTTATCCCTCGGTTACACATTGGATGAAATACAAAACGAAATAACAGGCAAAACCTGTGCCTGCTTTGAGCCTGCACTTGACTATGTTGTGGTGAAATTCCCCAAATGGCCTTTTGATAAGTTTGTCGGCTCAAAGCGCGAGCTCGGAACTCAGATGAAAGCAACCGGCGAGGTTATGGCAATCGGTCAGTGCTTTGAAGAGGCGCTGATGAAGGCCGTCCGCGGAGTTGAGATTAAAATGGACACGCTCAATCTTAACGCTCCTTGTGTTGATGACATAATGCTTCGTCTGAAAAATGTTGACGATATGCGAATCTTCACCGTCTTTGAAGCGCTGAAAAGCGGCATATCTCCCGATGTCATAAATGAAATAACAAAAATAGATTTGTTTTTCATAAATAAGCTGAAAAACCTTGCAGATTTTGAAAAAGAGCTTTCAGACAGCACCTTTGAAGAAAAGCTTTATCTGAAAGCAAAGAAATACGGGTATTCCGATAAAGCAATCAAAAGAATTACGGGCTGGGAGTCGTTGCCTGACTTCAAGTACAGTTATAAAATGGTTGACACATGTGCGGCGGAATTTGAAGCCAGAACACCGTATTTTTATTCCTGCTGCGATAAACATTGCGAGGCGAGAGCTTTTAAGAGAAGCGGAAAACCCGTCGTCATGGTATTGGGCTCCGGACCTATCAGAATCGGTCAGGGAATTGAATTTGATTACAGCTGTGTTCATTGCGTGTGGACACTCAGAAAACTCGGATACGATGTTGTAATCGTAAATAACAATCCGGAAACCGTTTCGACTGACTACGATACAGCCGACAGACTGTACTTTGAGCCGCTGACGCCCGAGGATGTAATGAATGTTATCGAAGTTGAAAAGCCGATAGGTGTTGTTGTGGCATTCGGCGGACAAACTGCAATCAATCTGACAGGCTACCTGGTTGAAAAGGGAGTGAACATTCTCGGAACTTCTGCAGAGGGTATTGATATTGCGGAGGACAGAGAAAAGTTTGATGCTTTCCTTGAATCTATCGGAATTTCAAGACCGAAAGCGGTTTCCGTCAATACGGTGGAGGAGGCGCTCATAGCCGCAAAAATACTCGGCTTCCCTGTGTTGCTCAGACCTTCTTATGTTATAGGCGGTCAGGGAATGAGTGTTGCAAGAAATAAGGAAGATGTGAAAGCGTTTATGGGAATTATTCTTTCTTCCGGAATTTCAAACTCCGTTCTCGTGGATAAATATATGCCCGGCACAGAGCTGGAAGTTGATTGCATTTCCGACGGGAATACCGTGCTTATTCCCGGCATAATGGAGCATGTGGAGCGGGCAGGTATCCATTCGGGTGATTCCATTGCTGTTTACCCGCCATATAACCTCAGCGATGCAATGAGCAATAAGGTTGTAAAAACTTCTGTTGAAATTGCAAGAGGTCTCGGAACAAAAGGAATTGTGAATATTCAGTATCTGGTTGAGGGCGGAAAGCTTTATGTCATTGAGGTGAATCCCAGAGCGAGCAGAACCGTTCCGTATATCAGTAAGGTAACCGGTATTCCAATGGTTGAACTGGCAAGCAGAGCAATGCTTGGTGAGAGTCTTTCTGATATGGGGTACAGCACGGGACTTGCCGAAAAATCAAAATACTATGCTGTCAAGGTTCCCGTTTTCAGCTTTGAAAAGCTGTATGATGCAAACTCCATTATGGGTCCCGAAATGAAGTCAACCGGAGAGGTTCTCGGAATCGGCAGAACAAAAACCGAAGCTTTGTACAAAGGACTTACCGCCGCCGGAATAGATGTGAGCGTAATTAAGAAAAAAGAAAAAGGCGGGATACTCATATCCGTCGAGGACTATGATTATTCAGACGCCATTTCTTTGGCAGAAAAGTTCACCGACCTGGGTGTAACATTGTATGCCACTCCCGATACGGCAAAGGCTATCCGTGAAAGGGGAATGGATGTAATCACGGCGCATAATGTTTGGGAATCCGATGACATCTATGATTTCATTGATAAAGGTCTTATAAATTACATTGTATATACCGGGGCTGTTATGGATACCAGTGTAGGCGATTTCAGACAGCTTCACAGAAAAGCCATGAGTCTGAAAATTCCATGCATGACATCAATAGATACGGCGCTTGCCCTTGCAGATGTCATTGCTGCTTGCTACTCACAGCAAACAACCAAGCTTATAAATATCAACGGATGACGACGGTTGAAGCTGTCGCAGGAGCAGTTTGTGTTTAAGAACTGTAATGAGCAGACGCGGCGAGATACTATGTTGATGAATTTGCTCATAGAAATATACCGATCGTAATATGCGGTCGGTATTTTTTGTTGAAGGGTGAGTTTATGTTTGAACTTGTCAAAATGGTTCTGAAAAATCTTGTGTTTGCGTTTCTCCACCTTAGTGACGGAAGCTCTTTTCCGAAACCGCTCTCAGCCGCCGAGGAAAGAAGATTGCTTAATGAAATGCATGAGGGCAGCAGCGCTGCACGGGAAAAGCTGATTGAGCACAACCTGCGCCTTGTTGCGCATATCATCAAAAAGTATTATTCTGCCTCGCTTGAACAGGAAGACTTAATATCAATAGGAACAATAGGTCTGATAAAAGCGATCGACTCTTTTAACAGCGAAAAAGGAACGCGCCTTGCAACTTATGCGGCAAGATGTATTGAAAATGCTATATACACATAAAGGAATCAATCGAACAACACGGTGTTCCTGCTGATGATTATCTTCCCCAAAACTGGAAATTACTTAAAAATTACGAAAACGGACTTACTTTGATCTGTACAGAAACCGACGACAAAATGCATTTCGGTATTCTGTTTTCTCAGACAGTCAACTTGCATGAATATGAGAAAAGCCATCAGAACACGGAATATTTTGAACGCTTCCCTACTCCCGACGCCGCCTTAACGCAACCGAACAAGCTGAAATATTACAGGCTGAAAAATCAACTCAGCAAAGCCGCTGTTGCAAAGTATTTAGGCTGTACAGAAAACAACTATGCCCGATACGAATGTACCGAGCATGGATTTTCATCTCTATGGTTGATTTTAAAGCTTTCGCAGCTGTATGGAATTGATCCATACCTTTTAGCTGATGAGTATCATTCTTTCCTTTTAAAAGGACAAGCCGTACAAATCAAAGCATTCCGCAAGCAACACGGTTTCACACAAGAACAGCTTGCCAATATGTTGGGTGTAAGCCGCAACACAGTAAAACGGTGGGAAAAAGAAAAGGATACGATCACCCGCCTCAATTTTGAGGTTTTGAGACGTTATATGAGTCAATTATGTTCTGAATGATTTTTGTTTTCTGCTCTTTCGGTGCTGCGATTCTGTTCAGGCAATAAGAAACGCTTTTGGCGTGAGCTTGTGCTGTTTTTCGTTCTAATTCTTTTATCCCCTCCTGGGTTTTCGGCAGATATACAATGGCTTTCATAAAATATCTCCCTTATCATACAGTAAAGTCATTTTCTCCAAGCGTGAATCTGACTTTCTGTAAATAATATGAAAGATACGCAAAAGCAATAACCGAAAGCCAATAAAACACCGGTCATGCGTAAGGTTTGCACGACCGGTTGTTTTTAATGTTTTATGTATTCAATTATCTCCGTTTTCTGTTTTCTCGGACAATTCAGTTTATTCAGATTATATTCAACGCATTTTGCATGAGCCTGTGCGGTTCTGCGTTTCAGCTCTTCGATTCCCTTTTCTGTTGTTGGCATATAGACAACTGCCGTCATTCAAATTCCTCACTTTTTGTTTTCAAAATTAGTGAGGCGAATAATAAATCTATAAATCGTTGTTCGTTAGTTAAGTTTTCATTCGTCATGTGTATTCGCCTGTAATATCAAAAAAGACGATTACCATGTGTCACTGCAGATTTTGTGAGCCGTTATGAATTTATATATAAATACTAAAAAGTATACTTTTGCTTCGCATCCGCATTCGTTGTATGCTTTTGTCTTTATATATATTGTATTTACTTTTTTGCCAAAGTCAAGAAAAGTGAAAAAATTTTTTTAATTTTATCAGAACATTCCCTGCATTCTAAAAAATAGAGGTACAGCCCGAAGCTGTC
>JAEDIL010000086.1 GCA_016292455.1 Clostridiaceae bacterium | reverse complement strand
CTTCACCCCGAAGCTGTATATAGATACTGCGAGTGGGTGAAAAAACGGTAAAAAAAGAAAAATGCAACCATACAATTTTGCATTTCAGCATTTTTCTTTTTGTCCTGCGCTAAATGCGACAGTCCCAAAACTTATTCTTTCCTTTCAGGTCATAAAGACCAATGCTTATTCTCAGTAGGTAAATGTATAGCTTTCTTTCAGAACCGCTTCAAACTTTGCGTCAATAAGAAGGCTCTGAACGGCAATTCTGGATTGCGCAGCAATGGGAGCGGTTGTCACGAGAGAAACGAGCTTTCCGCTTTCGTCAAGCGTTGCAACAACCTTTGCGTCGGAGTAGTGAAGAGTTGCGGTGAGAACATCTTCGCCAACAAAGTTGAGCGGATCAATATACTTTGCGTGATTTTCCGGAACGGAGAGTCCGCTCTTTGAAAGAACGGCATCTTCATGGAACAGACGCAGCGTAATTACCGTTCCGCCCTCATCGAGCTTTTGAACGGTTGCGTCGCTGAGCTTTTTGTCGTTGACAACGGCACACTCTGCACCGTAAGGTCTGAGCAGATCGTTCGCGCTCTTTCCGTCCGCAGTCAGTCCGCCTGAAACGGCAAAGCTTTCGCTGCTTTCAAAATCGTAACCGGAAAGGAAATCCTTGACCATTGCTCTGAGCTCATCGGAAGAAGCGGTGGTTTCGCAGTTGTATGTTTTCAGCGCAAGTTTTCTGATGACATCCTTCTGAACGGTGACGTTCTGTTCCGCCTTGGCTTTGTTGACCGCCTCATTAAAAGCGGCAACGGCGGTATTCATTGCTTCGGTACGGTCGGCTTCAAACTCCTGAAGGTCCTTGAATATTCCGAGTGCCTTTGAAATCATTCTGACAAAGGTGAGCATTGCGCAGCGGAACACACGGATCGGGCGAATCTGATCGTCCTTCTTTTCCTCCCAGACTGCATAAAGGGTACATTCACCGTCAACATAAAAGCTGTCGCCGGCATAATAGAGGTTGCCGTCGCCGTCTTTCCAGCAGACAAAGTCATGGTCAACGGCAATGGGGGTATCCGTGGTAACGGTAACGTAGCCCGGACCGCTGAAAGAAACAGTCGGGTTGGGCTTATACATCATTGAAACGCCGCTGAGAGTCTGATTCTGATAGGTTATGCAATAAAGCATCGGCTCTTTCTCTTCCTCGCCGAGGATTTCAAGAAGATCAAGGTCTTCAATTGAAATTGCGCCCGTGCAGACAGTGAAGCAGGAAAACGCACAAAGAACCGCAAGAAAAACAGCAATTATTTTTTTCATATATGAACCATCCTTTCGGCTTTTTAGTCATTTTTATTATACAGGCACTTTCCGCAGATATATTTACATTACAGAAAAACAAATCAACATTGTTTATAATTTTTTAACAAAAACGTTTACTTCTGCGCACAATCGCCGTATAATGTTCAAAGACACAGAGTTATATATCGGGGAGGTTAAAAGCATGGCGGTCATTATCGGCATTGCAGGCGGAACAGGTTCCGGCAAAACAACGCTGACAAATCAGCTAAAAAAGCAGTTTTCCGAAAAGGTCAGCGTGGTTTATCACGACAATTATTACAAGCGCAACGACAGCCTTTCTCTTGAAGAAAGGAAAAAAATCAACTATGACTCACCTGCTGCTTTTGACACCGATATGATGGTTGATGACCTCATAAAGCTGAAAAGCGGTGAAACAATCTTTTGTCCCGTTTATGATTACACAATACACAACCGGACAGACGAAACCAATCCCGTTGAGCCGGCCGACGTCATAATCGTTGAGGGTATTCTTGTTTTCCAGAGCAGGGCGCTGCGCGAGCTTATGGACATCAAGATTTTTGTTGACACAGATGCTGATGAAAGAATAATCCGCCGAATCCTGCGTGACGCCGGAGAAAGAGGCCGCTCCCTTGACTCAATCGTGAATCAATACAGAACAACAGTCAAGCCGATGCACGAAAAATACGTTGAGCCGAGTAAAAAATATGCCGATATAATTGTCGTTGACGGAGGAAGGAACCTTGTTGCTCTCGATATGATAAGCACAAAAGTTGAGCAGCTGTTAAACAGCAACCGATAAAGCAAAGCAAGAAAAAGAAAGCTATAATCGCAAACCCAAAGAGAAAGAATCTTTACGGTCGGATTATAGCTTTTGTTTTATGTACAATCAATCAGAATCTCAGGCTCTTGTCCTCGCCGATTCCGCTCATTCCGTCAAGGATATACTTGTTTCCGTCGGGGTCGCAGACATAGCCGGAAAGAGTGCCGAAGGTGACGTGATAGTTGATGTCAATAACAGCGGCGGGCACTCGCATAATGAAGCGGTCGCCTATATCAAAGGTAATGTCAACCATTCCGTAGGTGTCGCGGATACGCCACTTGTTATATTCCGGATGTTCAAAACGGACAGGTGTGAGCAGAGTGGTGTTGCCCTCAAACCAGATGAGGTTTTCGTTATAGTCATTCTGATTCGTTGACTGATTTCTCGTAAGATTGAAGCCGAAGAACTTTCTTTCGCCGTTAATATCCATTTTGCCCATTGTTGTTACCCAGTCATAGTGGGCAACATAAGGATAATAGCCTCTGTGGTCATCAATGATTGCTGTGCTTTCCTCATCGGCTTCATATCTTACACCGTTGAATTCAACCCAGCCGCTGAGCCTGAAAAGGTCTTTCTGTGAATAAAGCGGTCTGTTCTCGCCGAAAGGAATTGAAACAATGCTCGGAAGTGAAACACGGTTGAGCTCAACGTCATAGCTGACACCGGCGCCGCTCTTTTCGTCTTTTGCGTGTCCTGTGACAAGCGCCTGTCCCTTTTCAAAGTGGTTGATGCATTTGAGAACAACCTTCTTTCCGAGGGATTCGGTGGTGTCTCCGTTGAGGAGAGTGTCTGAAATGACGGCGCATTTCTTCGGGAACATCTCCTGAAACTTTGTTACCTTCTTGCTCTTCTTGTCATAAACAAGCGTAAGTCCGGTTCCGAAAATGCCCATATCGCAAACGGCAGTAAGAACAATTATGTCTTTAAGATTGAGCTCAATAGCCTCCCAGAGGGTGAGCTTCATTTTATTGAGCGCATTCGGAAATTTTGAAGGCTTGTTGACTTTCAGGAAGTCCATTTTCTTGAATTCGCTTTCAAAAGTTCCGAAATAAGCATTGCCGTTTCCGTCAACAACGTTTTCCGGCGTGGGAACAGCCTTTCTTTTTTCGGAAAGTACGTCATAAAATGTCATCTTATTGTCTCCTCCTTATGTTTTGCGTCCTTTTCGGACGCGCTTTTTCCTTATTCTCCAAAAAAATAAAAATTATAAACAATTAACGTCAAATTAACAACTTTTTAATTATTATTTATAATTTGTGTGTGATAATTCAAAAAAATAGCATCAGTCAGCTTTGCTCATTCCTCAAAACTGATTCTCGGGTCAATCAGAACGTTATATATATGGTGCGAAAGATTCATTGCCATAGCTTCCTTGGTCTCGGGAAAATCCCGGATAATCCAGAGATATATCGCGCCGGTGAAACCGCCTGTTACGAAAGTATATGCATTTTTGAGCCACTTGACGCGCGGCTGCGAATGGGTCGGAAATCCAATCGGAACGAGCATATCGAAATACATCTGTCCCAATTCAAGGTGAATTTTGTTTTCGGAATTGGGATTATAGATTATTTTTGAAATCTCGATGTTTTCAGTAATCAGACTGAGCATTTCCATCATCAGTCCGTAAACATCGTCAACCGTAATTTTTCTTCCGCATTTCATAATCTGTTTCAGCTTTTCACGGGTGCTTTTTGCAATGAGACGCTGCTTCTCATAGAACTCCTGCATAATCTTTTCGTGCAGGTCATATATGTCTTCAAAATATGAGTAAAAAGTGCAGCGATTGACGTCAGCCATTTCGCAGATTTCTTTTACGCTGATTTTGCTCAACGGCTTTTGGTCGAGCAGTTCAATGAAGCTTTCCTTAATCACGCGCTTACTGTATGCAGCGCGGCGGTTTTCCTTTTTTTCCTGCTGTTCCACACTCTTCACCTCCGAAAATGTGACAATCAATCGTTTAATAACTGTTGACTTCTCAACAGTATGCATAGTATAATAAATTCACTGGCAAAAGTCAATATGACTTTTACTGTGCGGTTGTCTCTTCGGCCGGGTATTGTTCCCGACGGACATAACTGCCGCCGATACAGAAACCTTGTTTCAAGGAATTTACGAAGAAAGGCAGGCATCATTTTTATGATTGACCTCAACGTACTGCTGTGCAAGGGCTGCTCCTTCTGCGTCAGGTTTTGCCCGAAAAGCATTCTTGAGCTCGGAACCGAGCGCAGCAAAAAAGGCTTCTTTTATCCACACCTGACCGACAGTGAAAAATGTATTTCCTGCGGAATCTGCGCAACGGTCTGTCCCGAAGGCGCAATTGAACTTAAAAAGGAGGCCGAGTAATGTCAAAGGTATTTATGAAGGGCAATGAAGCCATTGCCGAAGCCGCAGTCAGAGGCGGCTGCCGCTTCTTTGCCGGCTATCCCATCACTCCGCAGAATGAAATTCCGGAGTATCTTTCATGGCGTCTTCCCGAAGTCGGCGGCGTTTTTGTTCAGGGTGAAAGCGAAGTTGCTTCAATCAACATGGTATACGGTGCGGCTTCCTCAGGCTGCCGCGCAATGACAAGCTCCTCCGGTCCGGGCATCAGCCTCAAAAGCGAGGGTATTTCATACCTCGCCAGCACAAAATTGCCGGCCGTTATCGTCAACATCAGCCGCGGAGGTCCCGGTCTCGGTTCAATTCAGCCGGCTCAGATGGACTATCTCCAAGCAACAAAAGCTATGGGTCACGGCGGTTTCAAAGTAATGGTCTTTGCTCCGTCAACTCTTCAGGAGGCTGTTGACCTTACATACAACGCATGGGATTATGCCGAAAGAGACCGCAACCCGGTACTCATCCTTATGGACGGCTGCCTCGGCGCAATCATGGAGCTTGTTGAGCTTCCCGAATTCAAGGAAGCAAACCGCGAAGGCACAAAGCGCTGGGACCTTGCATTGCGCGAAGGTGAAAACAGAAAATCCCGTCTTCTCACTCCGTATTATCCGGAGGCAATGCTCGAATATGAAAACACAATGAGAGGAAAGCTCTATGAGAGCTGGGCTCAAAACGACGTCAAGGTTGAAGAATTCATGCTTGATGACGCCGAATATGTCATTGTAGCCTACGGAATTTCAGCCCGCGTTTCAAGAGAAGCTATTTACCGTCTGCGCGAAGAGGGTCACAAAGTCGGCATGATCCGTCCGATCACTCTCAATCCTTTTCCGAAAAAAAGCTTGCAGAATCTCGACTATGACCGCGTAAAGGGAATCATAGACATCGAGCTTTCAATTCCTGCTCAGATGCGTGATGACATCGCTCTCGAAGTCAAGGACAGAGCTCCGATTTATACCTACGGCCGTTCGGGCGGAATTCTGCTCGACGACGAAAGCACATACAATGCAGTCAAGAAGATCGTTACGGGGGGTGCAAAATAATGGAATTCAGAAGACCTTCTTCACTTAAAGGCTCGCCGAGCGGCTTCTGCCCCGGTTGTATGCACTCGCTCGCAACGAGAATAATCGCCGAGGTTGTTGATGAACTCGGACAGAAAGAGAACTGCGTTCACGTTGTTCCCGTCGGCTGCTCAACGCTCAATCTGCTTTATTGGGACGGCGACATCGTCGGTGCAGCCCACGGACGCGCTCCCGCCGTTGCAACCGGCTTCAAGCGCACCAATCCCGAAAGACTCGTTTTCACCTATCAGGGTGACGGCGACCTTGCCGCAATCGGTCTTGCCGAAATTATGGGCGCAGCAAACAGAGGCGAAAACTTCACCGTAATTTTTGCCAACAATCAGACCTACGGAATGACCGGCGGTCAGATGGCTCCGACAACGCTCATCGGTCAGAAAACCACAACCACCCGCTACGGCCGTGATCCCAAGGAAACCGGCTATCCTATGAAAATGTGCGAAATCATTTCAACGCTTGAAGCTCCCGTTTTTGTTGCAAGATATGCTCTCAACTCACCCAAGGGAATTATGGACGCAAGAAGGGGCATCAAAAAAGCTTTTGAGCTTCAGCTTGCAGGAAAGGGCTTCACTTTCATTGAGCTTCTGACGAACTGCCCGACAAACTGGGGCATGACTCCGCTTCAGACTCTCGATTACATGAACACCAACACTATCCCCTACTTTGTTCCCGGTGTATACAAGGATAAGGAGGCGCAGGCAGAATGAAAAAATCCCTGATCTTTTCCGGTTCCGGCGGACAGGGCGTTGTTTCCGCAGGAATGATGACCGCAAAAGCAGCGGTTGACGGCGGAAAATACGCGACCTTCCTCCCCGAATACGGTCCCGAACAGCGCGGCGGAAGCGCAAAATGTACTGTTGTTATTGACGACGACCAGGTCATTTCACCGCTTGCAAAAAATTGTGACGTTCTCATCTGCATGAACGAACAGGCATATTCAAAGTTTGTTTCTCAGCTCAAAGCCGGCGGCGTTCTTCTTATCAACTCAAACAGAGTCACGAGCGAAGTCAAGCGCGACGACATTTCTGTCATTGCCCTCCCCGTTGACGACATTGCGGTTGAAATCGGCAACCCGAAGGCCGCCAATATCGTAATCATCGGCGCTCTCCTCGGAGCAACAAATATTATCACCGAGGAAGAGTTCCTTGACAGCCTCAGAAAGAAGTTCGCTTCGAAAGCTCCGGCAATCATGGAAATGAACACCGTTGCCCTTAAACGCGGCATTGAATACGGCAAGAAATTTGCATAAACCCACAGAAATTATAACAGCCGGTATCCGTTTAAAACGGATACCGGCTGTTGTTGTTGACTTTTGTCAGTTTTGCATAATTTTAACTGCTGCGGAAAAAATAAAATTTACAAGAAAAAAAGCATAGGTGCTTGCTATGAATTAAAAACAGTGATATACTACTAGTGTAGTAGGAATTCAGGAAGGAGGCTCTTTGCAATGAAAATTTCAACCAAAGGACGTTACGGTCTGAGGATAATGACTGACATTGCAATTCATGAAAAGGAAGGCTGTGTTTCAATCAAGGACATTGCAACGCGTGAAAATCTTTCGGAAAAATATCTTGAACAGATCATCACAACCCTTTCAAAAGCAGGTCTTGTCAGATCTGTCCGCGGAGCAAGGGGCGGCTATCTCCTTTCAAAAAGCACAAAGGAAATCTCTGTTGAAGAAATTCTCATTGCAACCGAGGGCAGTCTTGCTCCCGTTGCTTGCGCAGAGGACAACGAATGCTGCGAAAACTACTGTGACTGCGTCACTTCGTTCATCTGGACAAAAATCTATGACGCCATTATCGGCGTTGTCAGCAACATAAGCCTTGAAGAGCTTGCCGAACGCAGCGAAAAATGCGGCGGCTGCAAAAGCTGCTGAAAAGCGAACACCGGCGGATTTTCGCCGCAGAATAAATCTGGGTTTGCCGAAAAGCCGGGTCAAACCCAACAGGAAGGGAAAGCGGCTTTTGCCGCGTGGGAAAGAACCATGAGATTTGTATATGCAGACAATTCAGCGACCACTCCGATGTCGCAGCACGTTATCGACGCAATGCTTCCATATATGAAAGAGCATTACGGAAATCCGTCCAGCCTTTACTCGATCGGTCAGACGGCTCACCGCGCAATTACAAAGGCGCGTCAACAGGTTGCAGACGCTATCGGCGCCGAAGAAAGAGAAATCTACTTTACCTC
>JAEDIL010000085.1 GCA_016292455.1 Clostridiaceae bacterium | reverse complement strand
TATGCAAGAAAATCTAAATTCACCGGCAAGGGAGAAAGTATCAGCAATCAGATTGATGCCTGCAAACTAAAAATAAGAATTTTTTATCCTGATATAACAGATGACGATCTGCTGATCTATTCAGATGAAGGTTATTCAGGAGGTAATACGAATCGCCCCGGATTTCAGCTTATGATGAATGATATTCGAAAAGGAGAAATTAAACAAGTTTATACTTATATGCTTGACCGTATTTCCCGAACCGTAGCAGATTTTGCAATCATGTTTAAAGAGTTTGAGCTGATGAACGTTGAGTATTTTTCCGCTACTGAAAGCTATGAAACGAAAACGCCGACAGGTAAAGCGACCATGGGAATTTCGACTGTTTTTGCCCAACTTGAAAGGGAAACAATCGCCGAGAGAATCCGTCACAATATGTATTCTCTGGCCAAAACGGGGCGTTGGCTCGGCGGAATCAGCCCGACAGGGTATACAAGCGTTCCGGTAAGCAAAGTCACAATTGACGAAAAAATTAAAACTGCATATAAGCTTGATATCGTGAAAAAAGAAGCAGAGATTGTCAAGCTGATATACACAAAATTTTTGGAGCTTCACTCACTGACGCAGACAGAAACCTACTTGATACAACGGGGAATAAAAACGAAAAACAATAAAGATTTCACAAGATTTACCATTCGTGAGATTCTCACGAATCCGGTTTATGTTGAAGCCGACAAAAATATCTATGACTACTTTAAGACATTAGGTTGTGAAATATATTCAGCTGAATCGGATTTTAACGGAAAACACGGTGTAATGGCGTATAACAAAACAATTCAAAAAAGCGGAGAATCGAACAAAAAAAGAGACCACGGCGAATGGATTATTGCCGTAGGAAAACATACACCTCTTATCAAAAGTGACAAGTGGCTCGAAGTGCAAAATTTAATTATGCAAAACAAAAACAAATCTTTCCGCAAACCGAAAAGTTCAATCGCCCTACTCTCCGGTCTTCTTCACTGCAGTGACTGCGGTGCATTCATGCGTCCCAAACAGACAAAAAGGCAAACACCGGACGGTGAATTCAGATTCAGTTATCTTTGTGAAAAGAAAGACAAAAGCCGGGGAAGCCTTTGCCGGATGAAAAATCCAAGCGGAAATGAGCTTGACAGGCTTGTATGCGAAACCGTGCTTCAGAATTCAGAAGACAACAGCGAGTTTTTACGGCTTCTCTCCTCTGTTTCCAAAGATATTGTCGGCAACACAGAAGAATTTGAAGGTGAAAAGCAGGAAATTGAGAAACGAATTGACGAAATTGATTCACAGATTGAAAATATCAAAGACTCCATTGGTATGACAACAATGCCAGAAGTCAGAGTCACCCTTGTCAAAAGTATTGAAAAGCTTCAGGAAGAAAAGAATCAGCTGCTTCACCGGCTGAATAATCTGAACAAGTTAATCAACAAAAGTGGCGTAAGCCAGACCGATATTGAAGTGATATCCAGAACACTCAAGACTTTTGCCGAAAGCTTTCAAACGCTTTCTACCGAAGAAAAACGAAGCATTTTAAGGATCCTCATCAGGCGTATTGATTGGGACGGAGAAAATGTACACATCCATTTCTTCGGTGATGGCACGTTAGACGAATCAGGCATTCCTCAGCGTGTATATAGCAAATGAAATTCTGATGTACTTTCGCCGCGGAAAAAAGAATGCCGGGATAATTTCGATAAATGAGCCTATTGACACTGACGGAGAGGGAAATCCGCTGACCTTGATTGACATTGTTTATGTTGAGGATACCATTGCAGACGACATTGACCTGAAACAAAAAACGCAAAAGCTTTATTCCTGCATCAATGCGCTTGAAGATGAAAGGGAGCGCAGGATAATAATCGAGCGATACGGACTTTCGGGCGAACGCTGCCTGACTCAGAGAGAGGTTGCAAAAAAACTGAGAATATCCCGCTCTTATGTTTCGCGCATTGAAAAGAAAGCGATTGAAAACCTGAGAAAAATGTTTGAAGAAAACCCGAAATAAGGAAATTGATTTTTCAAACAGACAAAATAAGCTTTCGGTGTTGAACATTGAAATAAACATGAACAGTTTAATAAGAAATCAGTATTCCTACTTTCTCCGTCGGATTTTTCCGGCGGAGATTTTTTCTGAAAACATGATTATTTCAGCCTTGATCCGAAAGGAATGTTACGTTCTGCATGCCGTTGGCTTCGCATATTATTAGGTGTTATATGTTGACTTTTGGCAGTAAAAAATGTAGTATATAAAATAGGTCAGTGTATAAAAATCAACTGTCCGGAGGTGTTTGTAATGGCTGAATATCAGAATCTTTGCCTGGGCTGTATGCGCCCGTTGCCTGTCGGAATGCAGGTTTGTCCCAATTGTTCGAGAAACAATGATGAAATTCAGCCGTCATTGTATCTTCCCAAGAGGAGCGTTCTCTGTGGAAAATATCTCATCGGTCTTGTCAAAGAAACCGCTTCGGACTGTGTTACCTATGCGGCGTTTGATATTGTTATCAAGAAGCCGGTATTTATCTGCGAATTCCTGCCGGAGAAGCTTGCAATCCGGGATGAGATTTCTGACAATGTAAGACCGAGAGCCGGATATGAGGCTATGTACGGTGCCTGCCTTCAAAGCTTTGTTTCCCTCTGGCAGACTATTCAGACCTTGAATGAGGTTCCGGCACTTCCGACTGTTTATGAAGTTTTCGGACTCAACTCCACTGTTTATGCGGTGTGTGAAAGCTTTGAAAGTATTACGCTTGACGAGTACTTCACGGCAACCGAAAGCCTTCTTTCATGGGAAAGAGTCAAAAAGGTTTTCAGACCGATTGTGACGGCACTCATGCAGCTTAATTCACGCGGAATTATTCACGGGCGCGTTTCTCTTTCAACAATCCTTGTCGGCGCGGACGGAAAACTCAGACTTTCCGGTTTTTCAATTCCGCAGGCAAAGTCAAACGTCATAGAGCTGCGCTCTCCGTGTTCAGCCGGCTATTCTCCGCTTGAACTTTCGGACACACGTCTCACAATCTGCAAAAACACTGATGTATATTCTCTTGCGGCGGTTATGTATACTGCGATAACGGGCTTGCAGGTTCAGAATGCGGCGGACAGAGCTGTCAATGATTTGATGGTCATTCCGTCAGACGTTGCGCAGAAGCTGCCTCAAAAGGTGATTGAAACAATTGTTTCGGCTCTCCGGGTTCATCCGGAAAACCGCTTGCGCTCAATGCAGGAGTTTTATGACGCTCTCTATCGTACAGAGGGTCAGCCCGGCTCTTTGCAGCCGGAAACAAACAATGATTCGCTTTCGGTCTTTCAGACAGAGCCGGAAACTGAGGAAACTCCCGAGCCAAAAACACGACCGGAAAAGGATTCAGGTCCCGTTGCTATGACAATCAAGGTCTTTCTGACGCTGCTGATTGTTTTGTCAATGCTTTTTGTCACGGCATATTCAACGTTTCTCTATAAGTATATAGAAGTCGGCTTGCTCGATAATGCGCTTTCTGCTGTTTCATTTTTGCCGATGAACAGCGGGGCAAAAGGCGAGAAGCCTGAGGAGCCAGAGTCAACGACCGAAGACCGGACAACGGCATGGAAGCTTCAATATGTAACCGTTCCGAATTTCAGATTGCTGACATACAGCGAGATTTTACAAAACGCCGCTTTTAAACGCAACTTTGAAATAAGCTTTGAATTTGAAGCGAGCGATGAGGTTGAAAAAAACTCTGTAATCTCTCAGTCCGTTGAACCGGGCGAATCGGTTGAACAGGGCTCACAAATTATTGTCACTATCAGCAGCGGAAAGCCGAAAATTGTTTTGAAAGACGTAATGGGTATGAACTACGACGAAGCGTATAGAATTCTGACTGCTGACGGGTTCAATGTGGAAAAGGTTGTCAGGAAGAACCCGGGAATAATGAAACCCGACACGGTCTGCAACATGTCGCTTGTTGCAGGAATTGAGTTTGAAAAGGGCACATCGGTAACACTTACCGTCTGGGGAGAAATCGGCGGATAAACAACGCAAGTCTGATAGTTTAACTGAGGTATCGGAATGAAGAAAGCAGTAACCTTTATTGTAAAGGCAACAAATAACAAGAACAAGATTTTGCGATGCATGGCGAGCATCAGCCGCCAGAACAATGAAAACTACAAGGTCATTGCTCTTTGCAGCTCCGAGGGCGCAAAAAAGCAGATTGAAATGAAGTATCCGCAATTCAGAATAATTGAAATTGAAAATGCTGCTGCTTTTATCTCTAATGTTGCCGCAGCTTTTGAAACGGTCGATACAAAGTATTGTGCGCTTGTGAATTATGATGAAGTGCTTGCACCCAATGCGGTTGACGTGATACTTTCCGGAAAAAGCGATATTGTCATATTTAATGTTTCAGTATTGAAAAATTCAAAGTTCGCGCCGCGATACTCTGTTTCGGGCAGCTTTTCTCTCGCGGAATACATGGAAGGCGGTTTTTCGGTCTGGAACAACGCGATAAGAACCGATATTATAAAAAGCAACGCTCTTTCGCTCGGTTCGCTTGATTATTGCGGTCAGGCGATGTTCCTTTTGAAGTGCTATTCATTCGCAGAATCGTTCAATGTTACTGACAAGGTCATTGCATACAAGGAAAACGCAGTGAAAAAGGAAAGGATAACCTTTGAACAGTTTTCCGAAAACAAAAAGGATTTGGAGCAGATTCTCAGACGCTTCAACCGTGAAGGAATGTTTGACGAAAAAGAACAAATAGTAAGTGATTTTGCGTTGGTTCAGCTTGGCGAAATGTATAGGGAAGAGTCTTTCCTGAAACGCATGAAGAAAAAGCGCAGCATCATGAGAATGATCGGAATATAACGGGGAGAAAGCAGAAATGGACTATAAATACAGAGTTTCGGTAATAGTTCCGGTTTTTAACGCGAAGAAATATCTTTGTACCTGCCTTGATTCCCTTGTCGGTCAGACCATTGAGCAAAAGGATATGCAGGTTATCCTGATTGATGACGGCTCGACTGACGGCAGTGCGGAAATCTGCCGCAGATACTGCGAAAAGCACAGCAGCTTTGTGTATAAAAGAATTGAAAACTCCGGAGTTTCCGCTGCAAGAAACTGCGGTCTGAAAATTTCAGAAGGCAAATATATCATGTATCTTGACTCCGATGACACGCTTTCTGACGTGTCTGTCCTCAGCGTGGCTGATTTTTTTGACGGAGTTTATGATGAAGTCGATCTCGTTGCATATTTCATTCAGCCGCACAAGAACGGAACATTGCTCAAACCGCCGGCAAGATACAGCAAAATTCTGACCCATTCCGGCGTTTTTGACCTTGAAGAAAACCCCTATATTACGCAGACAACAATGAATATATGCGTAAAGAATATGTTCTCCGATAATATTCTCTTCAACGAAAAAATGTCATGTCAGGAGGATCAGGAGTATATCAACCGCGTGTTGATGAGCAAGCTTCGCATAGGATACTGCTCACGTGCTTGCTATATGTACAACAGAGACAACGAGAACTCCTGCTTTTCAACTAAATTCCATTCCTACTACCTGTTTGAAGGCACCATGAAGTATTTTGAAGAACTCTTCGCTCAGTTTGAAGACAGAGTTCCGAGGTATTTTCAGGCGGTGTTTTTCCATGACCTTCGCTGGAAGCTGACGGACAAACGGCTTTATCCTTTTCATTACAAAAAAGCGAAATTTGAAAAAGCGGTGAACAGAATAAAAAAACTGCTCGCGCGCGTTGATACTGATATTATTGTCAACAACCCGTCAATACGAAAAAGCCATGTGCATTATTGGCTCAATATGAAACCCAACGTATATCCGACGGTATATGTTGATAAGGATTCTGTTGATGTTCTTGCCGACGGAAGAACAATTGAGCAGAACAGCCGCGTTTCAATGCGCCTTATCAGGATTTCTGTTCTTAACAACGGCTGGTTCAGAATCCGCTGTGAATGCGGAATGGGCGTGTTCAATTATATGGATAAGGCTCCTTTGATCTACGCCGTTGAAAACGGTCAGGACAAGAAGAAAATGGTTTTGTACCGCTCGGGCTTCAGCTATGTCGGAACGGATATAAAAACCAACAAGGTTTACGGCTTTGAATACAGCTTTGACCCGCAGCAGGTAAAAAGCCTTTCGTTCAGGGCTGTAATTGATTCGTACAGCTTTGACGTCAGAATCGGATTCATGTGGTCTGCTGTTTTCAGGCATAAGATCAGGTTCTATGCTTTTGCAAAGGGCGGCTATGTGATTTCATATTATAATGATACGCTGCTTTTTGAGAAAAAGACAAAGGATGAAATTCGTGCGCTTGAATTAAAGAATGCAAAAGCCCTGAATCACGATACTTATTCCTACGAGCTGAAATGCGCAGCAATTGAACGCAGGGAAAAAAGCAGAATCTGGCTGTATTGCGACTTTTCGCCGGTTGTCAAAAGCAATGCGTATTATCAGTTCCAAAACGACTTCGGGCACGATGACAATACAGAACGCTATTATATTTACACAAGACCGTACAGTGAAATTGAAAATCTTTTCACAGACGAGCAAAAAAACAGACTTGTTGAGTTCGGCTCATACGAACATAGAGTCCTGTATCTTTCCGCTCAGATTATTTTCACTTCATTTCCCGAAAGAGAGAAGTATTCACCGTTTTTCCTTGAAAGCGAGGAGATGAAGTACATAGATATTGAGCATTTCAGGACGGTGTATTTGCAGAATGAAATCATGAAGTTTTCCTGTCCCGACAGATTTTCTGCCGAAAAAAACGTCTGTGATAAGGTTGTGGTTTCGTCTCCTTTTGAAGTTCAGAACCTTACCGGAAAGTATCGCTTTAAGGAGGATGAACTGATAAAAACCGGCATGCCGAAGCTGTCTTTTCTTGACAGGAATGTAAAAGCAGGGGAACGTGTTCTTTTTTCTCCGTTGTGGCGAAGCTACTTTTCACCGGACGGCAGCACCGATAAAGTCAGCATCAGTGTTTTTGACAGCAGCGATTACTGCAAGGGAATTAAAGCTTTTCTCAACGATGATCGGCTTTATGAAGTGCTTGAAAAAAGCGGAATTGTCCTTGATTTTTTGCTTGTTGAAGGAGCGAGTGAGTTTTTCGATGACCTGCCGGAAGAAAAGAAGAAGCATATAAACCTGATTGAAGGCGATGTCAGGGCGGAGGATTATAAGCTCCTTATTACTGATTTTTCAGACCTTGCTTTTGATTTTGCTTTTCTTTCAAGACCTGTTTTGTATTTTGTTCCGGATTATTCGCAGTTCAAGTCCGGAATGGGACTTTATCGTTCACTTGACCTTCCTTTTGACAAGGCTTTTGGTCCTTTCTCTTCAAAAACTGGTGTTGCGGTTGAGGAGTTTATTAAGCTTGCTCAGAACGCATTTGTTGCTGAACCGCAGTACATGGATAGAATGAAGGAGTTCTACTTTCAGCAGATGAGCTTCGCGGAAGGCATTTACAATTATGTTTTTGAAAAAATGAGCTATTGACTGCACTTTTTTTAAAATGTTTTAAAAAGACTTGACTTTTTCAAGTGCTTGGTATATAATGACGAAGCACTTGAAAAAGTGATATATCGCGGAGTAGAGCAATCCGGTAGCTCGTCGGGCTCATAACCCGGAGGTTGCAGGTTCAAATCCTGTCTCCGCAACCATATCGAGTGTTCATAACGGATTTGAGTTATGAGCACTCGATTTTTTGTATTTGTTAGTTTCTTCGTTATGTATCCCAACTTCCCCCAAAATTAACCCATACAGCAGCAGAAGTGAAAAAAAGTGC